>CAZSMV010000012.1:0-31782 GCA_964608215.1 uncultured Staphylococcaceae bacterium | reverse complement strand
AATTTTAAAAGAGCGCATATATGCATCTCTTTATTTTTAGGAGTATAAATGCTAAGATAGAAACCTATGAGTAAGGGATTTTATCTAGAAATTTTACATGTTGATAAAAATTGCGGTGCAAGATATGGAATATTACATACTCCACATGGAGATGTTGAAGTTCCAATGTTTATGCCTGTTGGAACAGTAGGAACTGTTAAAACTATTTCACCAGAAGAACTTTATGAAATGCATTCAGGTGTTGTTTTAGCAAATACATATCATTTACATTTAAGACCAGGAGAGGATATAGTTGATAAAGCTGGCGGTATACAAAAATTCATGAACTATAAAGGGCCTATGCTAACTGATAGTGGTGGTTTTCAAGTTTTTTCGCTTGCAAAATCACGTGATATAAAAGAAGAAGGCGTTACATTTAAATCTCATTTGAATGGAGATAAGATATTTTTTTCGCCTGAAATTGTTATTGGGATCGAAGAAAAGATTGGTGCAGATATTGCGATGTCTTTTGATGAATGTATTCCTTATCCAGCGACAAGAAAATATGTTGAAGAATCAACATTAAGAACTTTAAGATGGGCAAAAAGAGGTAAAGATGCACATAAAAAAGAAGATCAAGCACTATTTGGAATAGTTCAAGGCGGAGATTATGAAGACTTAAGAAAAATGTGCGCTGAAGAACTTGTTAAAATGGATTTTGATGGATATTCAATTGGCGGAACTTCAATTGGTGAACCAAAAGAAGTCTGTTTTAGAATGATAGATTATGCAATTAAGTATTTGCCAATTGATAAACCAAGGTATTTGATGGGTGTTGGGTCATTAGATTATATGTTAGAAGGTGTTGCAAAAGGGGTCGATATGATGGATTGCGTTTTGCCAACTAGAATCGCAAGACATGGGACCTTGATGACACATAATGGAAGAGTAAATATTAAAAATGAAAAGTATAAAGAAGATTTCACAACTTTAGATAGTGAATGCGATTGCTATACTTGCAAAAATTTTACAAAAGCTTATTTAAGACATCTTTATGTATCCGATGAAGCTTTTGGAAAGAGACTTTTAAGTATACATAATTTAAGATTTTTAATCTCAATCATGGAAGGAGCAAGAGAAGCAATCAAAGAAGATAGATTTTTGGAATATAAAGAAGAAATTCTTAAAAAATATGGAGATAAAAGAGGATTCTAACTATGGATATTAATTTATTTGACTATAATTTGCCTGAAGAATTAATTGCTCAAACTCCATGCAAAAAAAGAGATGATTGTAGGTTGTTGATAGTAAATAGAGAAAATGGGACTTATGAAGATAAGCATTTTTTTGATATATATGATTATTTGAATAAAGGAGATGTTTTAGTTAGAAACAATACGAAAGTTATTCCTGCAAGATTATATGCTGTTAAGGAAGGAACTGGAGCAAAAGTTGAAGTCCTTCTTTTAAAAGATATTGGTGATGATACTTACGAAACTCTTTGTGGTAATGCTAAGGCAATAAAAGAGGGAACTATTTTGCATTTTAAAGATGACATTTTAATTGGAAAATGTGTCAAAGTTTTAGGCGAAGGTATTAGACATATTAAATTTAAATATAAAGGAATATTTCTTGAAGAATTAGATAAAATTGGATTAATGCCACTTCCTCCCTATATTAAAAAACAAGTTAGTGATAATAATGATTATCAAACTGTTTATGCAAAAGTTGAAGGAAGTGCCGCAGCTCCTACTGCAGGTTTCCATTTTACTAACGAATTATTAGAAAAGCTAAAAAATAAAGGCGTAATTATTGTTGATATTACTTTGAATGTTGGACTTGGGACTTTTAGACCAGTTAAAGTAACCGATACAAAAGATCATGTTATGCATTCTGAATATTTTGAAATGAGTTCTGAAGCCGCAGATATTCTTAATCTTGCAAAAAAAGAAGGCAGAAGAATTATTGCTTGCGGAACAACTTCTGTAAGAACTCTAGAATCGGTTTATTCAAAATACGGGACTTTTAGAGAATGTAAAGAAGATACTAATATTTTTATTCAACCTGGGTACGAATATAAGGCTGTTGATGCTTTAATTACAAACTTTCATTTGCCAAAATCTACGCTTGTAATGCTAGTAAGTGCATTTATGGGGCGAGAATTTACATTGAAATGTTATAAACATGCAGTTGATGAAAAATATAGATTTTTTAGTTTTGGTGATGCAATGTTTATTTATGGAAAATATGACTATTCAAAATGTAAATTATTATAAAGAATCTTTGAAAGAATATAAAAAAATTAGAAAAGAAAACGGTAATAAAAAACCAAAACTTTTATTGCATGTTTGTTGTGGCGCATGTTCTTGTTATCCATTAATTTTTCTGTTAGATTTATTTGAAATAACAATTTTCTTTTCTAATTCAAATATCTATCCATCTAACGAGTACGAGAAACGTTTAGATGCTTTAAAAAAATATGTTTTAGTTATTGAAAAGAGATTTAATACAAAAATTAAAATTGTAGAAGATACATACAATCATGAAAAGTTCATACATGAGCTTATCCCTTTTAAGAATGAACCTGAAGGCGGAAAGAGATGTCATAAATGCATTTCTTTGCGTATGGAGAGACTTTTTGAATATGCATATGAAAATGGTTATAATCTTGTTACAACTGTTATGTCCATTTCAAGAAATAAGGATGTTTACTACTTGAATTTTATTGGAAAAGAATTAGAAAAGAAATATCCAAATATAAGATATTTTGTAAATGATTTTAAAAAGAGTGGTGGTCAAGATGTTGGTGTTGAACTATCAAAAGTTTTTAACGTTTATAGACAAGATTATTGTGGTTGCGAATTTAGCATGAAAAGAGATAGTTATGAATGATATAAAAGTTTCTGTTATTGTTCCAATTCATGGTGTAGAAAAATATTTAAGGAGATGCTTAAATTCTTTACTTGAACAAAAATTTGATTTTTCATATGAAGTTTTATGTTTAAGCGATTCTCCTAATGATGAATCGCCAAATATCATAGATGAATTTGTTGAGCTTAGGCCTGATATTTTTAAAAGAATCGATGTGAATAATGGTAATGTTTCATATACACGCAATGATGGTTTAAAAATTGCAAAAGGCGATTATATTGCTTTTGTAGATGGTGATGATTTTGTATCCGAAGATTATCTCGCTTATTTTTATAAAATTGCAATCAAAAAGGATGCCGATATTGTAATTACAAATTTTTATATGTTTAAAAACGGGAAAAGGAGAAAGTTCTTTTTATCTTTTATTCCTTATAGAGGTTATATTTCTAAAAGGAAAGCTGTTAAATTAATTTCAAACGATATATTTATAAGAGGATATCTTTGGTATAAATTTTTTAAAAGAGATGTTATTAAAGATTGCAAATTTATTGATGTTAAAAAAACTATTGAGGATCTTCAATTTTCTTCAATGGCCTTTGTTAATGCTAAGAAAATATATTGGGCACAAAAGAGAAATTATTATTATGTTTATCATGACGGATCTATAACTACCGAATGGGATGCATGCAAATATGTGCAATTAATTATTAATTTTTTAGCATTTATCAAATTGTATTCAGTTTCAGTTTTGGGAGAAAAAGAAGGAAGTAAATTTTATAAATTTAGTCTTTTTGTTAGAAGGTTTATATTTATTTTTTATGTTTTTATTTCAAAACATAGCTTAAAAGATAAAATAAAAATTTCAAAAATAATTAATGAAGAATTACGAATTATAAGGAAGCATATTACATATACAAATTCACCATGGGAAGACGTTGTTAAAGAAGCTGGGTTAGATAAACTAAAAGAAGACATTATTTTTGATAAATTAAAATATATTAATCTAATCAATTATTCAGACAAGAAAAAAGAGTAATTTTTGTATAAAACTAAGGCAAAAAAATATTTTTCTAGTATACTTTCGATTGTGGGGGATTTATGAGTTTAAAATTTGATATTTTGGTAATTAATTCCAAAGCTAAAGAGGATGCTTCAAAAGGAAATACAGTAATTAATGGCTGTGTTGGAACTTTACGCGATGATAATCATAACCTCTTAACTTTTACTGAGATTAAAAAAGTTTTGAAAGATTATGCATGTTCATATTTGGATTATGCACCTGTGGTTGGTTATAAATCATTCAAAGAAGGCGTTGTTAAATGGCTTTTTAAAGACCCTCAAAATATATTAGATTCTAAGTTATTTTCTTTTGGTGCAACAATGGGTGGAACTGGTGCTTTGGCTACAGTTTTTAAAATTGCTGCAGATGAGAATTCAACTTTAATTTTTGGTGATGTTGTTTGGCCAAATTACGTAACCATCGCTGAAAAAGCATGCGTGAAAACAGAAAGATTTGAAATTATTAAAGATAATAAATTTAATTTTGAAGGATTAGAAAAAATAATTGATTTGGCTTTAATAAAGAGCAAAAAAGTGTTTCTTTTATTAAATGACCCATGTGAAAATCCTATTGGTTATACTTTTTCTGATGAAGAAAATAAAAAACTTTATAATTTAATAAGTAAATATAATGAAAACGAGAATAAAGTCGATTTAATCATGGATATTGCATATGTTGATTATGCAAATTCTCATTTAAAAAGTTTGGATTTTATATATGAAAAAAATAATTTTAATTTATTTTTTGTTTTTAGTGGATCTAAATCTTTTGGTATTTATGGAATAAGGTGTGGTGCACTTCTTGCTTTTGCTAAAAATGAGGAAAGTGCTAAGAGTATTCAAGATCAAATAAGTGCATATTCAAGAGGTACAATAAGTAGTCCAAACGCTCAAGCAATTGGACCATTGAGTATTGTGCTAAATGATACGGAATCAAAGAAAAATATATATGAAGAGATTCGAGTCTATCGAGATATTTTGAATTCTAGAGGGAATTGTATAAAAGAAAAATTAGATGAAAAAAATATTGATTATTTACCATATCGTGATGGATTCTATATTACTTTAAAAACTAAGAAAAATGCATATGAGGTTTGCGAGAAATTATTTGAAAGACATATTTATTTGTCGCCAATTTCCGACCATTGTATAAGAGTGGCAATATGTTCTGTTTCATGTTTGGAAATTGCAAAAATTGTTGAGGAAATTGCAAACATAGAAGCCGAATAATTAGTTTGAAAAGAGAAATTTTGTGTCAAAAATGATGAACTTAAGAATTGCTAGTTCATCATTTTTTTATAGTAAATATCAAATTTTTGTTGACTTTATATTACATATAAAGCTATCATATTAGTCGCTGACTGATGTGATGATTTGCGAGATTGCTGATACACCAACAGGCGTTGTCATGAGTGGTTATCAGGTAACTCGTAATGAGCATTATTGAAAGCCTGTTATTGAAAGGAGAAAAATTCATGGCAAAAGTCAAAAAGATTAGAGTTCGTTTACAAGCTTATGACCACAAAGTATTAGATTTTGCGGTTAGCAAGATTGTAACTGCAATTCGAAACACAGGTGCTGAAGTAGTCGGACCTATTCCACTTCCAACGGAAAAACAAGTCTACACAATCTTAAGAGCAGTCTTCAAGTATAAAGACTCTCGTGAACAATTTGAGATTAGAACACATAAGAGAATTATCGATATCACTAATCCAAACAATGCAACAATCGAAGCTTTACGTAAGTTAGATCTTCCAAGTGGTGTTGATATCGATATCAAGTTATAGGAGGTAAGGCAGAATGAAAAGTATCATCGGTAGAAAAATTGGTATGACCGAGGTATATGCAGAAGATGGAACAATGTATGCTGTCACTGTAGTAGAAGTCTTACCAAACGTTGTTACACAAAAGAAAACCATTGAAAAGGATGGTTATGAAGCTCTCCAAGTCGGATACGAAGACAAGAAAGAGAAAAATGTTAATAAACCTTTAAAAGGAATTTATAAGAAAGCTAATGTTCCAACTAAAGAACATTTATATGAATTAAAAGGTGATGAACTTAGCGCTTATGAAGTCGGTCAAGAAATTAAAGCTGACATCTTCCAAGTTGGCGATGTAGTTGATGTAATCGGTCATTCAAAAGGAAGAGGTTATGCTGGTGTTATTAAGAGATGGCATCATAAGATTGGACCTAAAGGACATGGTAGCGGATACCATAGACAACAAGGTTCATTCGCTAACAATGGTCGTTGCAACAACCGTGTTATCCCAGGCAAGAAGATGGCTGGACACATGGGCAATGATAGAGCAACAATCTTAAATGCTCGTATTGTTGCAGTTGATGCAACTAAGAATTATATCTTAGTAAGCGGTGGTGTTCCTGGTAGTAAATTAAGCATCGTTATGATTCGTAGCGCTGTTAAAGGAATTAAACATCCAGAAACAATTAAACCATTACTTGATAGAGCTGCTTACGATGCTGCTATTGCTCAAAAAGCTGCTGAAGAAGCTGCTGCAAAAGAAGCAAAGAAAGCTGAAGAAAAAGCAAAAGTCGAAGCCGCTAAGAAGGCTGCTGAAGAAAAGAAAGCTGCTGAACAACGTGCTGCTGCTGAAGCAAAGAAAGCTGAAGAAGCTGCTCCTGCTACAGAAAGCGCTCCAAGCAGCGAAGAAAATAAATAGTAGAAAGGAAATCGTTTTATGGCTAATACAATGAAATTAAAAGTATTTAAACAAGATGGTTCAGAAGCTTCTACTGTTGATGTTTCTAAGAATGTATTTGGATTTGAAGCTGATGGTTCAGATTCCGCTATGTTCAATGCTGTTCTTGTTTATAGAGCAAATTCAAGACAAGCTACCGCAAAAACCAAAAAGAGATTTGAAGTTTCTGGTGGTGGCAAGAAACCATTTAGACAAAAAGGAACAGGTAGAGCAAGAGCTGGTTCAACACGTTCACCTATTTGGGTTGGTGGTGGAACAGTCTTTGGTCCAACCGGAGTTCAAAACTTCAAAATTAGACAAAACAAGAAAGAACATGCTATCGCAGTTAAGAGCGCTTTAAGTCTCTTAGCTAAGAACGATATGGTTGTCCTTGATAGTTTAAAAGTTGAAGGTAAAACAAAAGAAATTGTTAAATTATTAGAAGCATTAAAAATTAATGATAACAAGGTTTTACTTGTTAGCGATGATGATAAAGTTTTACAAGCTTCAAACAATCTTCCAAATGTTTTAAATAGAACATATGACAATTTAAGTGTTTATGATTTATTAAATACTGAAAAACTTGTCATCTTAAAAGAAGATTTAAAGAAATTAGAGGAGGGACTTAACTAATGGCTA
This sequence comes from uncultured Staphylococcaceae bacterium, assembly GCA_964608215.1. Lineage (GTDB taxonomy): Bacteria > Bacillota_I > Bacilli_A > RFN20 > CAG-826 > Onthovivens. Next base: position 24,537 of record CAZSMV010000012.1, on the reverse strand, counting down.
CTAAAGAAAAGAAAGTTGCAGAAGTTAGCGAAGTTAAAGAAGAAAAGAAACCAGCTAAGAAATCTGCCAAAAAAGAAACCACTAAAGAAGTTTCTTCAAGTTCAAAATTCCCAAAAGCAACTATTCATGATCATGAAGTAATTATTGAACCAATCATTACTGAAAAGAGCATGAGCTTAACTAGCGAAGAAAATAAAGCAACCTTCAAAGTTCAAAAGGATGCAAATAAAATCGAAATTAAGAATGCTATTCAAAGAATTTATGGAGTTAAAGTCTTAGAAGTTAAGACTGTTAATGTAAAACCAAAGAGAACTACTCGTGGAAGTAGATTCCAAGGTAAATTAAGTGGATACAAAAAGGCTGTTGTTCGTTTAGAAAGCGGACAAGCAATTGACCTTTTCAAGGAATAAACCCGTATCCTTATATAATATAGGAGAAAAAATATGCCAATTAAAAGTTATAAACCATATACTCCTTCAAGAAGAGCTATGCAAACAAGCTCTTATGAAGAGATTACAAAGAGCACTCCTGAGAAATCATTGGTTGTTACCTTAAAAAAGACTGGTGGAAGAAATAACCAAGGCGTTATTACAACTCGTCACATCGGTGGAGGTAACAAAAGAAAATATCGTATTATCGATTTCAAGAGAGATAAGAAGGGTGTTCCTGGAAAAGTTGCTGCTATCGAATATGATCCAAATCGTAATGCATTTATCGCATTAATTAATTATGTCGATGGCGAAAAGAGATATATCATTCAACCAAAAGGTTTAAAGGTTGGAGATAAAATTATTAGCGATGATTCAACAGATATTATTGTTGGTAATTGCTTAAAACTTGAAAATATCCCAGAAGGTACTGTTGTTAACTGTGTTGAACTTAAACCTGGAAAAGGTGGTCAACTCTGCCGTGCTGCTGGATGTAGCGCTCAAGTTCTTGGTAGAGAAGGAAAATATGTCATTATCCGTTTACAAAGTGGTGAAATGCGTAAAATTTTAGCAAGTTGTAGAGCTACAATCGGTTCAGTCGGTAACGAAGATTATACCCTTGTTAACATTGGTAAAGCTGGTAAGACTAGATGGCTTGGTGTTAGACCTACCGTTAGAGGTAGTGCAATGAACCCACCAGATCACCCACACGGTGGTGGTGAAGGTAAGTGTCCAGTTGGTCACGATGCACCAAGAACCCCATGGGGCAAGAGAGCTTTAGGTCTCAAGACCCGTAGGATGAAGAAAGCTTCAACAAAGCTTATAATTCATAGAATTAATGATAAATAGTAAAGGAAAGGAGAGATAAATATGTCAAGAAGTCTTAAAAAAGGACCATTCGTTGATGGACACCTTATGAAGAAAGTTCAAGATCTTAATGCAGCAAATAAAAAAGCTATCATCAAGACTTGGAGTAGAAGAAGTACAATTTTCCCAGATTTTGTCGAACACACCTTTGCTGTTTATAATGGCCATACCTTTATTACAGTTTATGTAACACAAGATATGGTTGGACATAAATTAGGCGAATTTGCACCAACCAGAACCTTTAAAGGTCACTTTGGAAATAATGCTGAAGATAAAGCAGCAAATATGGCAGCAGCTGGTGTTAAACCAACTGCTAAGAAATAGGAGATAAGTTATGGCAGAAAATATTGAAAAGAAACCAGTAGCTAAAAAGGCTCCAGCAAAGAAAGCTGAAACTAAAAAAGCTGCTCCAGCAAAAGAAAAGAAATCTCCAAAAGCTAATGTTGCTGAAGAAAAGAAAGTTGAAGCTAAAGAAGAAAAGAAATCAGCTAAGAAAGCGAACGATAAAAAAGTTGCTGAAGTTAAACCAACAGTTACTGAAGCAAAAGCAAGCGCACTTAGCGTCAAAATTACTCCTCGTAAAGCAAGATATGTTCTTGATGCAGTTAGAGGAAAAGATGTTGATGAAGCTCTTGGAATCTTAGCAAATAGCGGTAGAGCTAAAGCAAATAGAATTGTTGCAAAATTAATTAATAGTGCTAAGGCAAATGCTGTTAATAACTACAACATGAATGAAGAAAAATTATATGTCGCTTCAATTCAAGCAAGCGATAGTATCAAGATGAAAAGATATCTTCCACGTGCTAAAGGTAGCGCAAGTGGTATGGTTAAGAGATATTCAAATATCTATGTAACCTTAAAGGAAAGAGATTAGGAAAGGAGAGAAAACAATGGGTCAAAAAGTTAATCCAGTCGGACTTAGAATCGGTTTAAATAAAGATTGGTCCAGTAGATGGTTTGCAGATAACAAAGATTTTTCTACTTTCTTACTCGAAGATAACAAAACTCGTAATTATCTTGAAAAAACAATCGCTAAAGATGCTTATTTAAGTCATATCGATATTGAAAGAAAGAAAACTGATAAAGGTTATAACGTTAATGTTCAAATCTTTGTCGCTCGTCCAGGTTTCGTTATTGGCGAAAAAGGTGCAAATATCGAAGGTTATAAAAAAGCTATTAGTAAAATTTGCCATGGTGCAAATGTAAAAATTGATGTAATCGAAGTTAAAAATCCTAGCTTCGATGCACGTATTGTCAGTGAACAAATTGCTGATCAACTCGAAAGACGTGCTTCCTTCCGTATTGCTCAAAAGAAAGCAATTATGCAAGTTAGAAAAGCTGGCGCGAGAGGTATTAAAACTCGTATTTCAGGAAGACTTGGCGGTGCTGAAATTGCTCGTGAAGAAGGATATAAAGAAGGAACAATGGCAATCAATACCTTAAAAACAGATATTGATTATGCAGTTAGTGAAGCTCATACCACTTATGGAAAACTTGGCGTCAAAGTCTGGATCTCTAGAGGAGAAAAAGAATTTGGTAAGTTTGAAGAAGAAACTCAAAAGAGTGATTCTGAGATCAATGCTCCAAAGTTTAATAAGGGCGGAGACAAGGGAGATAGAAACAATAAACGTTTTGCTCCTAGAAAAGAAAATGTTGCTCCAGCAAAAGAAGAAGCTAAGAAAGGAGAATAACTATGTTACAACCAAAAAGAGTTAAATATAGAAGACCACATATTATTAAATATGAAGGTTTATCAAAAGGTGGTAACGAAGTCGCCTTCGGCGAATATGGCTTACAAGCCACTGAAGGTGCTTGGGTTAGTGATCGTCAAATTGAAGCTTGCCGTATCGTCTTATCACGTTATACCAAAAGAACTGGTAAATCATGGATTAGAATTTTCCCTCACTTAGCAAAAACTAAGAAACCTGCTGAAGTTCGTATGGGTTCAGGTAAAGGTAATCCAGAATATTGGGTCGCAGTCGTTAAGAAAAATAGAATTTTATTCGAGGTTGCTGGTATTCCAGAAGAACTCGAAAAAGAAGCCTTAAGAATGTGTTCATACAAGTTACCACTTAAGTGCAAGATCGTTAAAACTAAGAGAAAAGTCGCTAATTACATTCATACAGATGCAGATGAAGTTGTTACACCAACTGAAAATGCTTCTACTCAACCTGAAGTTATCCATGGTGGTAATGAAGTGAATGAGGGTGCAGTAGCCGACAAATCACAAAAGAAGGAGAGTACTAGATAACTATGAAAATCGAAGAAATTAAAAAGATGTCTACTGAAGATTTAAATAGTAGAGTATATTCCCTTAAAGAAGAGTTATACGATCTTCGTAGAAAAAAGGCTGTTGGTCAATTAGAAAATCTTTCTCATATTAAAGAAGTTAGAAAAGACATTGCTCGTATCTATACTGTTTTAAAAGAAAGAGAACTTGGAATTAAATAAGGAGTAAGTTATGGATAAACGTAGAAGAATTCAAGGTGTCGTTTTTTCAAATAAAAACGATAAAACCATTGGCGTTATGTTAAGCGGTTATAAAAAACACTCCAAATATTTAAAGAGAGTTCAATTTAGAAGCAAATATTATGCTGATGATCCAAAAAATGAAGCAAATGTTGGAGATTTAGTCACAATTGAAGAATGTAGACCAATCTCAAAAATGAAAAGATTTAGACTTGTTTCAATCGATAAGAAGGCTTTAGAAGAAATTAAAGTTGCTGAAGAAGCTGCTGTCGAAGAAGTGTTACACGAAGAAGAAAACAAGAGTGAAGAAGTTAAACCAAGTGAAACTAAGGAGGAAAAGTAGTTATGATTCAAACCGAAACCAATTTAGTTGTAGCTGATAATAGTGGTGCTCACCTTGTTAGAGTCTTCAGACTTTATGGTGGTAGCCATAGAAAATCAGTTTCAGTCGGCGATGTCGTCTTATGTGCTGTTAAAGATGCAGATCCTTCTGGAAAAGTTAAAAAGAGCCAAATTGTCAAAGCTGTTATTGTTCGTACATCTTATCCAATTCAAAGAAAAGATGGCAGTTCAATTAGATTTGATGATAACGCTTGCGTCATTATTGATGATAATAAAAACCCAGTTGGAACACGTGTTTTCGGACCTGTCGCCCGTGAAATTCGTGAAAAAGGCGGAGATGGATTTATGAAGATTATCTCCCTTGCAACTGAAGTTTTATAGAAAGGATAAATGATATGAAAATTAAAACTGGTGATAAAGTCATTGTCATAAGTGGCAAAGACAAAGGAAAAACTGGTATCGTTCAAAAAGTTTATCCTAAAGTAAATAAAGTAGTTGTTGAAGGTGTTAATATTCATAAAAAACACATTAAACCAACTCAACAAAATCCTGAAGGAAGTATCCAAGAAATGTATACTCCACTCGATGCTAGCAAAGTAATGTATTACGATGCAAAAGCAAAGAAAGGAACAAGAATTGGATACAAGGTTTCCAAAGATGGAAGTAAAGTTAGATTCGCTAAAAAGAGCGGACAAGAAATTAAGTAAAGGAGATAAATATGGCAGAAGAAAAGAAAAGTGTTGCTAAAAAATCAGTAAAAACTGATGCTCCAAAAGCTCCAAAAGAATCTAGCAAAAAAGAAGTTTCTAATGGTCACAAGGAAGCAACAAAAACTACCAGACTTTTAGAAAAATATAATAAAGAAGTAAAACCAGAACTTTTTAAGAAATTTGAATATAAGAGCGTTATGCAATGTCCAAAACTTGAGAAGATCGTTATCAACATCGGTGTTGGTGATGCTACTCAAGATGATAAGAGACTTGAAGAATGCGTAGAAGAAATCGCTTTAATTACTGGACAAAAATGTGTAGTTACTAAAGCTAAAAAATCAATCGCTCCATTTAAATTAAGAGAAGGACAATCAATTGGTTGTAAAGTTACTCTTAGAGGAGTCAGAATGTATGAATTCTTTGATAAACTCGTATCAATTGCTCTCCCACGTGTTCGTGATTTTAGAGGTGTTTCTAAAAACTCGTTCGATGGAAGAGGAAATTATACTTTAGGTATTAAAGAACAACTCATATTCCCAGAAATTGATTATGATAAGGTTGGCAAGGTTAGAGGTATGGATGTTGTTATCGTCACCACTGCTAATAGCGATGAAGAAGCATATGCATTACTTAAAGCCTTAGGAATGCCTTTCAGTAAATAGTTAGGAGGAAATAAACATGGCAAAGAAAAGTTTAATTGCAAAACAAGAGCGTAAGCCAAAGTTCTCAACTCGTGCTTATTCTCGTTGTAAAAGATGTGGACGTCCTCATGGCGTTTACTCAAAATTCGGATTATGTAGAATTTGCTTAAGAGAACTTGCTTATAAAGGCGAGATTCCTGGAATGAAGAAATCTTCATGGTAATTATTAGGAGGAAAATACGATGCATCAAGATCCAATAGCCGATATGCTAACAAGAATTAGAAACGCAAACGCTATTCGTAAAGACAGTGTTTCTATGCCTTCTAGTAAAATCAAAGTCGGAATCGCTAAGATTCTTCTTAGTGAAGGTTTTATAAAAGATTATAAAGAAAGTAAAGTCAGTGAAGGTAAAAAAGAATTAACAATTACCTTAAAATATGGACCAAATGGTGAAAAAGTCATTTCTGGACTCAGAAGAATTTCAAAACCAGGTCTTAGAGTCACTGCTGATAGCAAGAATTTACCAAGCGTTTTAAGAGGTTTAGGTATTGCTATTATTTCAACTAGTAAAGGACTTTTAACCGATAAAGAGTGCAAAGCTCAAAATGTTGGTGGCGAAGTTATTTGCTACATCTGGTAGGAGGTAAGAATATGTCAAGAATTGGAAATAAACTTATTAAAATACCAGAAGGTTTAAATGTCTCAGTTGATGGTGATGTTGTTGATATCAAGGGTAAAATTGGCGAAGATAAAATTAAATTTGATAAAAACTATGTTGATGTCGAAATTAAAGATGGAATCATCAAAGTTACTCGTAAAAACGAAGAAAAACACACCAAACAAATGCATGGTACCACACGTGCTTTATTAAATAATGCAATTGTTGGTTGCAGTGAAGGATTTAGTAAAGAACTTGAAATTGTTGGTATCGGTTATAGAGCTGAACTTAAGGGAAAAGATTTAGTACTTTATGTTGGTTATAGCCATCCAGTCACAATTAAACCACTTGAGGGTGTCACAATTTCATTAAAGGATGCAAACCACGTTGTTGTATCTGGTTGCGATAAATTCAAAGTTGGTCAAGTTAGTGCATTAATTCACGACACACGTAAACCTGAACCATATCAAGGTAAAGGTATTAAATATAAAGGCGAAGTTATCATCCGTAAGGAAGGTAAGAGAGCTGGTGCTGGTGCTAAGTAAGGAGATTAATTTATGATTAAGAAAATTAGTAAAAATGAAGTTCGTGTTAGAAAACACGTTCGTGTCAGACAAAAAGTCTCCGGTACAAGCGAAAAACCAAGATTATGCGTCTTTAGAAGTAATAAACACATTAGCGCACAAGTTATCGATGATGCTAAAGGAGTCACTTTAGTTAGCTCATCAAGTGTAGTTTTAAAACTTAACGATGGTGGTAACGTTGAAGGTGCTAAAAAAGTTGGTGAAGATATTGCTAAAAAGTGCTTAGCTAAGAAGATTGATACCGTTGTCTTCGATAGAGCTGGCTATATCTATCACGGAAGAGTTAAGGCTCTTGCCGAAGCTGCAAGAAGTGCAGGCTTAAAATTCTAAGGAGATCACTTATGGAAAATGAAAACAAAGTAGAAGTTGCTCAAGAAGAGCAAGTTAAAACTGAAGCTCCTGCAACTGAAAATGTTGAAGGACAAGAAAAAGCTCATGACCAACGTGGTCCAAAGAACGGTAGAAACAATGATCGTAAAGGTGGAAAACGTCCTTTCAATAACAAAAACAGAAAACCTGAAAATAAGGAATATGAAGAAAGAGTAGTTTACATTAATAGAGTCACCAAAGTTGTTAAAGGTGGTAAGAGAATGAAATTTAGTGCTCTTGTTGTTGTTGGAAACCACAAAGGCAAATATGGATTTGCTATGTGTAAGAGCGGCGAAGTCCCAGATGCAATCAAGAAAGCTGTTGATAAATCAAAACGTAATCTTTACGAAATTAAACTTGTTGGCAACGCAAAAACTATTGCCCATGATGTTATTGGAAAATATGGCGCAACCACAGTTTTCTTAAAACCAGCTTTAGAAGGTACTGGAATTATTGCTGGCGGACCAGTCCGTGCAATTTTAGAACTTTGTGGCGTTAATAACGTCTATTCAAAAGTTTATGGTTCTAGAACTTCAGTCAACGTAATTAGAGCTACAAATGCTGCTTTAAATCAATTAAAAGATTATAAAGCTGTACAAGCTTTACGTGGATTAGGCGTAGAAGAAGGAGGAAAAGACGATGTTAAATAACTTAAAACCTACTTCAGGTAGCCGTAAAAAGAAAATCAGAAGATGTAGAGGTCTTGGAAGCGGACTTGGAAAGAATGGTGGATCTGGTAACAAAGGTCAAAATTCTAGAACAGGTGGCGGTGTCGCTTTAGGATTTGAAGGTGGACAAAACCCAATTTGGAGAAGATTACCAAAAAGAGGTACCGGTTTCAAATCACATTGCCATGTCATTTATGCAGTCGTTTCTTTAACTGATATTAACGAAAAGTTCAAAGATGGAGATGTTATTACCACAACTGAACTTATCGAAAAAGGTTTAGTTAAGAAAGAACTCTATGGTACTAAAATTTTAAATGGTACATTAAACAAAAAACTTACAATAAAAGCTGATAAATTCAGTGCAAGTGCACTTGAGACCATCAAAAAAGCTGGTTCAACTGCAGAAGTTGTTGAGTAAGTTGTTAATTGGATTTATTATTAATTATTGTAGGATTATTTAAATGAGGAAGTTCATTGAAGTATTTAAAAACAAAGAAGTTGTTAATCGTATATTCTTTACGATAATGATTTTATTTGTCTTTAGAGTTGGTGCCGCTATTACAGTTCCTGGCATTGATGTCAGTCAACTTAGCGACCAAATAAGTAGCAGCAACAGCATTTTAAGTATTATGAATTTACTTGGTGGTGGTGCTTTAAGTAACTTTAGTGTATTTGCCCTAGGTGTTTCACCATATATTACAGCACAAATTATTATTCAACTTTTAAGCATGGATGTTCTTCCAGCTTTAACTGAATTAACAAAGCAAGGTCAATATGGTCGTAAAAAGATTGAAATGGCCACAAGATATTTGACATTGATGCTTGGTGCTGTACAAGGGTATGGTATTATTCAAACCGCAAAAAATGTAAGTTGGATTACACTTACTATGGAAGAAAATTTCTTTACATATGCTTACATTGTTACAGTTTTAATTGCTGGAACAATGCTTGTTATGTGGCTTGGTGACCAAATCACTGATAAAGGTGTAGGAAATGGTATTTCAATTATAATTTTTGCTGGTATAGTTGTTTCTCTTCCAAATCAAATTACAACTGCGTTCTCCAAATGGATTACATCAAGTTGGAGTTTGGGAAGTACAGAAGCAAGTTTAGGTGTCTTTAGATTTATTCTTTATATCTTAGCACTTATTGCAATTATCGCTTTTGTTACATTTATTGAATTAAGTAAACGTAAAATTCCTGTTCAACATAGTTCAAGAAGTGGCGGTAGCGAAAAGATGAGTAGAGCCAGTTTCTTACCAATTAAGGTAAATAGTGCTGGTGTTATCCCTGTTATTTTTGCTTCATCAATCTTAACTGCTCCTAGCATCATTGCTTCATTTATTTCGAGTGATGCTGCTAATGCAAGTTGGCTTGATGTCTTCAATTATGCAAAATTAACCGATATGGGAAATGGAATTTATTTCCCATGGGGCTTAATTATCTATATTGTACTTGTATTTGCATTTACTTTCTTCTATTCGAATTTGCAAATCAATCCAGAAAGAATGGCAGAAGACTTTAAGAAAAACGGAAGTTATATTCCTGGAATTAGACCAGGTGTTGAAACTGAACGTTATGTTAGAAAAGTTTTAAATCGTGTCACTTTAATAGGTGCGTTATCACTTTGCTTTATTAGTGCTCTTCCTGTTATATTGACCTTAACTGGCGTATTTGGAAGTGATTCTAGTTTAGCAATTGGTGGAACTGGATTAATTATTGTTGTAGGAGTTGCTATTGAAATCGGTAAACAGATTGATGGTCTTATTGCTGGTAAATCATACGATGAAGTTATGGGAGGAATGTAATTATGTTTCGTTCAATAATCTTGCTTGGTGCTCCAGGTGCTGGGAAAGGCACTAATGCAAAACGTATTACGAAAACATTCAACATTCCACATATCTCTACTGGTGATATGTTTAGAGAAGCAATTAAAAACCATACAAAACTTGGCGATGAAGCTAGTAGCTATATGCAAAAAGGTCTTCTTGTTCCTGATTCAATTACAATTGGATTAGTTAGAGAAAGACTTGCTCAAGACGATTGCAAAAATGGATTTTTACTTGATGGTTTCCCAAGAAATGTTTCACAAGCTGAAGCTCTTAGCGAAATTGGTAAAGATCTCAATCGTCCAATTAATTATGTTATAGACATTACTGTCCCAGAAACTACTTTAAAAGATAGAATCTGTGGCAGACGTGTTTGTAAGGTTTGTGGCGCTCCATACCACGTAACCAATATGAAGCCAAAAGTCGAAGGTGTTTGCGACTTATGTGGAGGAGAGCTTATTCAAAGAAAAGATGATAATGAAGAAGCTTTAAAGGTTCGACTTAGCGAGTATCATAAGCAAACAGAACCATTAATTGAGTATTATTCAAAAATTCTTCATACCGTTGATGGTACAAAAGATTTAGATGAATTACTTAATGAAATTAAAGCAATTGTAGGAGAATAAATCTTGATTATAGAAAAATCTCCTAGAGAGATCGCTTTAATGAAAGAAGCTGGGGAAGTATTAATTGGGTTATTTGATTTACTTGAAGAAAATACTTTACCTGGTAAAACTACCAAAGAATTAGATAGTTTAGCTAGAAGATATATTCTCTCTAAGGGAGGATATCCTTCTAGTTATCACTATGAAGGATTCCCTGGTAATATCTGCATCTCAGTCAATGATACTTTAATTCATGGCATTCCAAGCGATAAAATCGTTTTAAAGGAAGGCGATATCGTGAGTTATGATTGCATGTGTACAAAACATGGTTATGTTGCAGATGCTTGTCGTACTTTTCCGGTTGGTAAGATAAGTAAAGAAGCAGAAAAACTAATTGAAGTTACAAGAAATTGTTTCTTTAATGCAGTTAAGTTAGTAAAACCTGGAATTCATCTTGGCGTCATTAGTCACGAAATCGAAAGAACCGCTAAAGAAGCTGGTTACACGGTGACTCCACTTTATACAGGACATGGTGTTGGGAAAGAAGTTCATGAAGACCCATATGTCCCAAATTGTGGTAAAGAAACAGATGGACCTATTTTAAGAAAAGGAATGACTATTGCTATTGAACCAATGCTTAATGAAGGCAAAGTCGATTTAATTACTTTAGATGATGGTTGGACTGTTAAGACTAAAGATGGGAAGTTGTCTTGTCATTACGAAAATACGGTCGTAATTACAGATGATGGTTATGAGATTATCACTTTAAAAAAGGAGAATTAAATGGCTAAACAAGATGTTATTACCGTCGAGGCGGTTGTTGTTGAAAGCTTACCTAATTGTAATTTTAAGGTAAAACTTGAAAACGATGTTGTAATTCACGCCACTGTTTCTGGTAAAATCCGTATGCATTACATTCGCATTTTACCAGGTGATCGAGTTACTATTGAATTATCGCCTTATGATTTAAACAATGGCAGAATTGTTTTTAGACATAAGTAGTCTAAAGGAAATAGGAGAAAAAAGATGAAAGTTAGACCATCAGTTAAACCTATTTGTGACAAGTGCAGAGTCATTAAAAGACATGGTGTTGTCATGGTTATTTGCAGCAACCCAAAGCACAAACAAAGACAAGGTTAATTATTTGAAAGGAAGAAGATAAGATATGGCACGTATTGTTGGTGTTGATATTCCAAATGAGAAAGTTGTTAGAGTCTCATTGACTTATATTTATGGTATCGGCGACACTTTAGCTAGACAAATTTGTGAACAAGCAAAAGTTGATCCACAAAAGAGAGTTAAAGATTTAACTGAAGAAGAAACTGCAGCAATTAGAGCTGCAATTGGTCACCACAAAGTTGAAGGTGATTTACGTAGAGAGCAAATGCTCAATATTAAGAGATTACAAGAAATTGGCTGCTATAGAGGCATTAGACATAGAAGAGGTCTTCCAGTTAGAGGACAAAGAACTAAAACTAATGCTCGTACTCGTAAAGGTCCACGTAAGACTATTGCGAATAAGAAAGAAGCCGTTAAGTAATAGGGGAGGAATGAATTTATGGCAAAGAAACAAACTACCCGTAAGAAAAAGATCAAGAGATCGTTTTCTAAAGCAGTTGCACACATTCACGCTTCATTTAATAACACAATTGTCACTATTACAGATGAACAAGGAAACGTTATTGCTTGGAGCAGTACAGGTGTTTTAGGATTTAAAGGTGCTAAAAAATCTACTCCATTTGCTGCACAAGGTGCTGCTGAAGCTGCAGGAAAGAGTGCTTTTGAACAAGGTATTAGAACAGTTGATGTTGATGTTAAAGGACCAGGAGCTGGTAGAGAAAGTGCAATTAGAGCTTTAACTAATGCTGGCTTAACCGTTACAAGTATTAACGATTCAACTCCAATCCCACATAATGGATGCCGTCCACCAAAAAGACGAAGAGGATAATATAAATTTATGGCAGAGAACGAAATTAAAATTGCTCATCCTTTCGAAAAGTGTAACTTCAAATTAGCATTTGAATCTGAAGAAGAAAATTATGCTAAAGTTGTTGCTGAGCCTTTAGAAAAAGGATTTGGCATTACTATTGGTAATGCTTTACGTAGAGTCTTATTAAGTGCTTTACCTGGAACTTCGGTCTATGCGGTAGAAGTTGAGGGTGCAGTACATGAATTTACTGCTTTAGATGGTGTTGAAGAAGATTTAACTCAAATTATTCTTAATTTAAAAGAATTAGTTATTAAATCAGATACAATTGGTGAAGCTGAATATGTTGTTAATGTTGATGTAAAAGGTTCAAAAACTTTACTTGCTGGCGATCTTATTTGCCCAACTGGTATCGAGATTATAAACAAGGATTTAGTTATTTGTCACATTGCTGATGGTGGTCGTTTAAGAATGACTCTCCACATTAGAAATGGACGTGGATTTGCAACAAGCGAAGAGAATAAAACATATCCTCTTCCAATTCACTCAATTGCTACAGATAGTAACTATTCTCCAATTGAACGTGTTAATTTCAAGGTTGAAGGTACCCGTGTTGGTCACGATTCAAGATATGATAAATTAACTCTTGAAGTTTGGACAAATGGCGCAATTACTCCAACTGATGCAATTGCACTTTCAACTAAAATCTTAATGAACTACTTCTCAAATTTCTTAGATTTAAATAAAGGATTTGAAGAACTTGGTTTAACTAAAGATCCAGAAGTTAAGAAAGAACAAACATTTGAAAATGTTTCAATTGAAGACTTAGATTTCAGTGTAAGATCAAGTAATTGTTTAAAGAGAGCAGGTATCACAACCGTTGCTGAATTAACAGAGAAGAGCGAAGCTGAAATGATGAAGGTTAGAAACTTAGGTAAGAAATCTCTTAAAGAAGTCAAAGAGAAACTTGCAAGTATGGGTTTATCCTTCAAAGATAATAAGGAGGAATAGACGATGCAAATCGGTAGAAAGAATGTCCATGGTAAGGGCGGTGTTAGATTTAAGACACCTTATACTTCAAGTAAGAAGAAAGCTCAAGTTCGTAATTTAGTAACTGAACTTATAGTATATGAAAAAGTAACTTGTACTAAGAGTATGACAAAAGATGTAATTAAGGAATTTGATCATTTAGTTACATTAGCTAAAAAGGGCGATCAACACAGCAAACGTTTAGCAGCTGCTGTTGTTAAACATTATGATGTTGATGAAAATACAACTGCATTAGATAAGTTATTCAATGTATTAGCAAAAGATTTCGCTAATAGAAATGGCGGTTATTTAAGAGTTTTAAAACTTGAAAACCGTAAAGGAGATAATGCTCCTGTAAATATGCTTGTTTATAGCAAGTAATTTAAAAAACACGAAAAATTGCGCATATGAATTCAAATAATTCATATGCTTTTTTTGTGGATTCAAATTAATTAACTATATGATGCACATTTCAAAAAAGAGTTGAGAATATATCTAAAATTTCTAAGAAGTTCATATATGACACCTTATATTAGTGGAGTGTCATATATGAACTTTTATAATTATGAGCATTAAATTTTCATTATTTATATTTTTAATTTATATTTTAATTGGGAGGGAAACTTATGGAATATAGAAAAGTTACTATTATTGGAGATGGTGCAGTTGGTTCAACAATTGCTTATACATTACTAATAAAAAAATACATTAATGAAATATGCATAATTGATCTAAACAAAGAAAAAGTAGAAGGTGACGTTTTAGATATGAATCAAGGAATGTCTTTCGTTTCAAGTAAAAAAATTAAAGTTGGAACATACGAAGATATTCAAAATACGAGTTTACTAATAATTACAGCAGGAGCTGCCCAAAAGGAGGGTGAAACAAGATTAGATTTATTAAATAAAAATATTCATATTTTTGAGTCAATACTTTCTAAGGTTAAACCAAATTTAAATGAGAGTTGCATTGTCTTAGTAGTTTCAAATCCTGTTGATATATTGAGTTACTATACTTATAAATTTTTAGGCATTGATAAGAAGAGGGTTATTGGTAGTGGAACTGTTTTAGATTCTAGTAGATTAAAAGTTTTATTAAGTGAAGATACTAAAATTGATGCTAAAAATATTCATGCTTACGTTATTGGTGAACATGGAGATTCAGAAGTTATAGCATTTAGTGCATCTTCAATAGCTGGAATACCTGTTAGAGATTATTGCAAACAATGTAGAAAGTGTGATTTTAAAAGACTTGAAAATTTAGCAGAAATTTCTAAGTCGGTTAAAAATGCTGCATATGAAATAATTAAGAAAAAAGGTGCAACTTTTTATGCAATTGCTTTATCAGTTGAAAAAATAACAGATGTAATTTTGAATGATACTCATAGCGTTTTAACGGTTAGCAGTTATATTGAATCGGCTTTAGATGGACAAATTAAAGATGTTTATATATCTTTACCTTGCGTAGTTTCTAGAAGTGGTATTGAAAGAAGATTAGATGTAAATTATTCACTTGAAGAAAGTGTAAAACTTATTGAATCCGCTCAAAAGTTAAAGGAAACATTTAATGAATTGAAAATTTAAATGATTAACTTCTATTTGGTCATTTTTTTATAAAGTAAATTTATTGATTCATCATCTAAATAATTGGCAAATTGAGAAACATCAATTTCATAGCCTAATTTATCAAAACAATAAAGTTCTACTATATTTTTTAATGTTTGTTGGCTAACAAAAGGAAGAAAATTTTTTATATCTTCTCCTGCCTTTAATTTGTTAACAAAAATTTGATCTAAATCTTCTTCATTGAGATATGGCAAAATATTTTTGAGTGTTATATCTTGATAAACATGGTTTTCTGAGGCAAGAACTTTATTTAATAAATCATTTAATTCTTCATCATTTAGAAATGGTATTAATCTTTTTAGGCTGCTCATTATTGATCTCTCTTTCTATATTTATTTTCCTATTAAATAGAAAAATATTAAAGACAAGAATATTTATAATTTACGCAATTTTGTTTTACTTTTTGTATTTATTTAGAAGTTCAATTATTATAAAATTTAATTCATGAAGAAGTTTTTAATTTTTGATTTAGATGGGACATTAATTGATACTGCTGAAGGCATAACAAAAGCTATAAATAATACTCTTGCTCACTTTGAATATCCTTATAATTATAATAAAAATGAAATAATTAAATTTTTAGGTCATGGTGCTCATTATTTATATCAAAAAGCAACAAAAAAAGATTATGTAGATGAAGATGAAATGAATTATTTCATTATTGAATATGTCAAAACGCAAGGTATTTCTAGCCTCTATCCTAATGTAAAAGAAAGTTTAATTTCTTTGTATCAGATGGGATTTGAATTGCTTATATTTTCAAATAAACCAAATGGCGCTCTAAAATATTTAATTAAAGATAAATTACCTGATGTTAATTTTTTAGTTATTCAAGGAAATGTTACAGAGTATCCGCCAAAACCAAATCCTGCGTTATTAAATAAAATTATGGAAAGTAATAATTTGCAACCAGAATTTGGATACTACATTGGCGATTCTATTGTAGATTTAGAAACGGCAAAAAATGCAAAATTAAAATCTATTATAGTGAAATCTGGGTATGGAAATTATGATGAAATTAATAAAGCTAAACCAGATTATATGGCTAATGAATTTAAAGATTTAGTATCATTATTGATTAAGGTTGAAAATGGTGATTAAATGGAAAAAATTATAAGAGAAAATTACACTTTTAATAAAAAATGCTTATTAATTTTGTTATATCTTTTTTATATTAATAATATTGATTATAAATCTATTATTTTTCGTAATTTTGGTTTTCATTTTGACCCAACGTGTAATTTTAAAGTTATTGTAAAAAGCAAAAAAGAACATATCCATAAATACACAGTTCACATTTTAAATAACGAAAATTCTATTGAAAAACTTAAAGATTTAGATGTTCTTGGAAACGTAAATATCATTAAAGTTGAGGACTGTTTAAAATTAAATTTTTATGAGCCTACTAAGAGTTTAAATGTTTATTTTGATGAAGCTAATTTTTTAGCTTATGGTTTTGTCGAAGGCAAGCCTACAAAATATGAACTTCTTAAAGATTCTAAATCGGTTTTTAAAGAAGAGTTATTATTTAATTTAAGCAACGATGCAAGTAAAAATAAAGTTAATGATAGTGCAGATTCCTTCATTCTTTATTTATTGAGACTTTATTCTACTCAATTGCCTCTCGATTTAGTTTTAGGCGCTGGAATTAACATGGATTATGGTGCGAAAGATTGGGAACATTTGGTTGAAGCGTTGAACTTAGATTTTTATAAAGATGATAATCTTCTTGTTTCACAAGTTAAACATTATGTTGGGAACGAACTTTTTGTTTCAAGTAAACTTATTAAAACAAATGGATTTGATGTTTATGATTCTTTAAATAAAGAATTATATTTATTTAAAGAAGCAAAATCTTTTAATGATCCAGATTCTACTTTATATAAAATAGTAGATTTCTTAGTTAGAAAAAATGAAAGAATAGATGTTATTACTTATAATTATGATACTAATTTAGAATATTTATTAAGAAAAAGGAGCGTTAGTTATAACACAGTTTATGATAATACGTCTTTTATTTCTAAAATTGCGAATATAAATATATATCATGTTCATGGTTTATTGCCTTACGATAAAACCAAGGAAGAGAAATATTTGAATTCAATTATTTTTAATGAATCTGAATATTTTTATTTATATAACAATCCATATTCTTGGAATATTGGCAAACAACTTCATGATTTCGTTTTTAATTGTTGTATTTTTATCGGTATTAGTTTGACTGATCCAAATATGAAAAGATTATTAGAACTTGCAACTAATTATTTGAAATTCAATTTTATTTTTATGAAAAGAGAAAAGAAATACAATCCTAAGGCATATAGAGATGTTACAAATTATTTTTTCACTTATGATTTAGTAACGATATGGATTGATGATTTTTCAGAAATTAATGATTGGTTAAAACTTATTTAGGAGGTTTTTAAAATATGAAAATATCAAAAGAGGTAGAGAAAGCTCTAAAAGAAAATAAACCTGTAATTGCACTTGAATCTACTATTATCACGCATGGAATGCCTTATCCAAAAAATGTGGAATGTGCACTTGCTGTTGAGAAAGTCATTCGTGATAATGACTGTATTCCAGCAACTATTGGTTTAATCAATGGTGAGGCTATTGTTGGTTTAAGTCCAAAAGAAATTGATGAACTTGCTAAACATAAAGATGTAAGAAAAACAAGTAGAAGAGATTTACCTATTGTTTATGCAACAAAAGCATGGGGAGGTACAACAGTTACAACCACCATGATTTTAGCAAAACAAGCAGGAATTAAATTTTTTGTTACTGGTGGAATTGGTGGCGTTCAAAGAGGTGCAGAAAAAACTTTTGATATTTCTAGTGATCTTGAAGAACTTGGGAAAACATCAGTTTGTGTAATTTGTGCAGGTCCAAAGGCAATATTAGATCTACCAAAAACTATGGAAATTCTTGAAACAAAAGGTGTTCCTGTAATTGGTTATGGTGTTGATACATTACCAGCATTTTTTACAAGAGAAAGCGATTGTAAAGTTGATTTTAATGCGCAAAATCCTGAAATTGTTGCAAAAATTTGTAAAGAAAAGTGGGATAATGGTTTAGAGGGGGGAGTATTAGTTTGCAATCCAATTCCTAAAGAATATTCAATGGATCCTAAATTTATAAATGGTGTAATTGATGATGCAATCAAGGAAATGGATAGGCTTGGAATAAAAGGTAAAGATGAAACTCCATATTTACTTGGAAAAATAGTGGAATTAACAAAAGGACAAAGTTTAGATGCCAACATTAAATTGGTTTTAAATAATGCTTTAGTTGGAAGTCTAATTGCAAAAGAATACTATAAATAATAATTTATGAATCATTCAATTTTATTAATTGGCGGAACAAACGTAGATTATATAGCTACATCACAAAACAAATTATTGTTGCACAGCAGTAATATTGGTGAATTAGAGATTTCTTATGGTGGTGTAATGAGAAATGTCGTTGAAAACCTTGCTAGACTTGGAAATAATTGTGTTTTTATGACCGCAATTGGCGAAGATGTTGCTGGCGAGAAAATAAAAAAATATATGACAAATCTAGGTGTTAATATGGTTGTCCCAAAAACATATAGTCCTACATCTAGTTATTTATGTATAAATGATTATGATCACGATATGTTTGTTGGTCTAAACGATATGAGAATTATGGATGATTTGTCGCCAGAATTTATCGATGAAAATAAAAAAATCATTAATGATTTTGATTATATAGTGCTTGATTCGAATGTTAGCAAAGAGACTCTTAAATGCATTTTTAACGAATATAGCGATAAGAAATTCATTTGTGAGGCAATTAGTGCAAATAAGGTTATAAGGTATTTGCCATATTTAGACAAAATATATTTGCTAAAATGTAACATAAATGAAGCAAGAGCTTTATTTCATTCTGAAGAAAATGCTGCCGAACTTACACTGAAAATTTTAAAGACAGGTGTTAAAAAATGTGTCATTACTCAAGGTAAAGATGATGTTTATTATGGCGAAAATGGTAATGTTTGCTTTGTTAAAATTAAACCTGCTAAGGAAATTTTAGGAAATACAACAGGATGTGGCGATGCAATGTTTGCTGGAATTATCGATAAATTGATGATTGGTAAGTCTTTAAAAGAAGCAATAGAGTTTGGTAATGAATTAAGTTTATTAACTCTTCAAACAAAAAAAGCTAACAATGAAGAGGTTTCAAAGTTAGCATATAAACATTAAAATTGTTTCTATCTTATATAAATTGCATCAGGCAATTTTTGGAAGGGTTCTTTTTTATTGATATGATCATAAAAAAGAACCCCTTTTAAATGATCGAACTCATGTTGAAAGACTATTGCTTCATATCCAACGAAGGTATGTTTTTCAACTCTGTCTGTTAATACATTAAATGCTTCAAAAGTAACCTTGTAAGCTCTATGAACTAAGCCTGGATGTTCTTTATCAACAGATAAACAACCTTCACCTCCTTCAAGAGCACATAATTTAACGGATTCACTTATTATTTTAGGATTTATAAAAGCATATTGATGAATCTTTTCTTTTTCATCTTTAAAATAAATTGCTAAAAAATCTTCGTTAATTCCTATTTGTGGAGCACTTAATCCGACTCCTGGTCTAACTTTATTTTTTTCGCTCCATTCATTGTCTTGAGACATTTTTAGATATTCAATCATATCTTTAAGGAGGTTTTTTCTTTCTTCACTAATTGGTTCATTAACTGGAACTGAACGTTCACGAATACTTCTTTTGTTATCTTTTACAATATTAAATATTTCCATAGCCGGTTTATTATATCATGTTTTTAATTAATTGGTTAAATATGCTAAAATTATTGCCATGAATGAAAGTTTATTAAATGATTTACTTGATTTAAGAAATAAGGTCTTAAATTCTGAAGAATATAAAAATTTGATTATAAAAAATGAATTAATTGAAAAATCAGATGATGTTAAAATCTTATCTTATAAAAAAGATATGGCCATTTTAAAATACGAAGATGCTTTAAAACATTATTCTAAAAATAGTTTAGAAGTTTTAAATGAAGAAAAAAATATGGCAAAAGCAATTTATAATTTGAACAATAATGAATTAGTTAAAGAATATAATAAAGCCTTCGAAAAATTCTCTGCCATATATGATGAAATTAATTTAGAATTATTTAGTTTTTATAAAATGGAGAAAAAGAATGATTAGAATTATCGGTGGTTTATACAAGCATAGATTAATTAATCAACCTTCACTTGAAACTACAAGATGTACAAAAGATATTGCAAAAGAAGGTTTGTTTAATTCTTTAGGTAATATTGAAAATAAGTCTTTTTTAGATTTATTTGCCGGCAGTGGTTCAGTTGGAATCGAAGCTTTTTCAAGGGGTGCAAAACCAGTTTATTTGAATGATAAAGATAGAGAAGTTAAAAGAACAATTATGCGTAACTTAATGGGTCTTGGAATAAGTGAAATTGTTGTTTCATGTATGAGTGACCTTGAGTGCATAAATGAACTTTCGAAAAAAGGAGTTGGATTTGATATAGTTTTCTTAGATCCTCCATATAAATTTAAAATTACCAACGATTATTTAGAATATATAATAAATAAAAATGTTGCATCTAAAGATACATGGTTTATTATCGAAGCGGATACAATATTAAATAATGATGATTTTTCAATGTATAATATTAAAGTATTAAAATATGGTAAGACATATATGCATATTTTAAAAAGGAGAGAAGAATAATGAAAGTTGCAGTTTATCCTGGAAGTTTTGATCCTATTACCATTGGTCATATTGATATTATTACTCGTGCTACAAAAATATTTGATAAGGTAATTGTCTTAGTTGCGAAGAACCCAAATAAGAAATATAGAAATTCTTTAGAGGATAGAATCATGATGATTAAAGAAGCAACTAAAGATAACAAGAATGTAGAAGTGGATTGTGATGATGGATTGACTGTAAGATATGCAAAAAAGGTTGGTGCTAATGCACTTATAAGAGGTATAAGAGTTTCTGGTGATTTTGAATATGAATGGCAGCTTGCATCTGCAAATGAATTTATTGATCCAAATATAGAAATAATTTTTTTCTTGGCGCATAAAAAGACTTCATTTATTTCATCTTCCACTATAAATGAAATGTATGATTGTGGAGTTGATATAAGTGAACTTGTGCCTAAGATAGTTATTGATTTATATAATAAGAAAAAAGAAAAGGCTCAGCTTTAATGCTGAGCCTTTTATAAACAATAATTATTTTTTAATCTTAAAATCATTTATACCATACCATGCTTGAGCAAGGAAGTTTGCACGAGTAACTTCATTTGTATCATATGTGGTTGGAATTTCGAAAAATACTGTATTTGCAATATAATTCCAATCTACACCATTATTTGAAACATTATCAGTTAAATCAAATAAGATAACACATGGAACATGAATATCGCTGACACCCTTAAAGAAATTTTCAATATAACCCTTTAAAGTAGTCTTATCTGATGATGAAAGATTGTTGTAATAAGTATTTGTTGTACCAAACTTAATCATATCTTCAAATAAAGTAGAGTGGTCATTAAGAATATATTCAAATGCTTTCGTTTCTGTATAATAATCAGCATCATCGCCCATATCTTGATCACAAATGATAGAATAAGCTTTATATTTTTCAGTATAATCACCTAACTTATAGGTTGTATCGAAATAATCTCTAAATTGTATAAGTGCATCACTAATATTTTCGCAATAAGTGCAATCACTTTGAGCAAATACTAAGAAGAATTTTTCTCCATAAGTATTTTTAAATAAATCTAAATCAGATTTTGAATATTTTGAATTTCCATTTTTATAACCTTGAGCAGCGGCATAACTAGTGAAAAATTCATCAACTTGTGACTTACCATTATAGGCATCATCTAAACTTAAATTAATTTCTTCATAATAGGAAAGACCATCATCACTATCTGTGTTCCAACTTTTAACAGCATTTGTAATTGATGGAATTGAAAAAATAACGCCAAATATAATACCAACAATTAATAGTGGTTGAACCCACGCTGTTTCTTTTATCCATCTCCATATAGCTACAAAAGGTGTAGCGATTTTTTTAAGAATATTCATTCAACGACCTCCAACAAATAACATGCTTTAAAAATATACCATTTTAGTCTTTAATCTTCAACTTTAAATTACATTTAAAGACTACATTAGTATATACCTTTTTCAGTTTATTGGTAGAAATAAAAAAATTAAAGTTGTATAGTAGTTAACAATATGTATTATGTTAAAAGAGCTAAACAATTAATTACAAATTATTTGTTCGATCATCCTATCCAAAAAGAAACAATTGAAATAATAAAAGTATCTTTAATTACTGTGATTAGTTCGTTTGTTTTTGCATTTGGCTTTAATACATTCACAAATCCTAACTTTAGTGCGATTGCAAATACGGATGGAATTCAAATTCATCAACTTGCGAGTTGTGGTGCTTCAGGATTATCCCAATCAATATTAAGGATCTTAAAGATTTGCAATATTCAATGGCTTGCAAATGAAAATTATGCAAATATTGTTTATTGGAGTTTTTATTTTATTGTTAATATACCTCTTTTAATTTTAGCGTGGTGCAAGATTGGGAAAAGATTTTGTATTTTTACTGCAATTAATATCGCCTGTGCTTCAATGTTTGGTATTTTATTAAAAAGTAATGATCCTGAATTTTTTGTAAATAAAGTTTCAGCAATATTTATTAATCAACCTTTATCACGTGTTTTGTTTGCTGGAATATGTACAGGCATTAGTACGGGACTAGCTTTTACAGTTGAAACTTGTCCTGGTGGTGCGGATGTCATTAGTTATTATATTAGTGAAAAGAAATCGCTTTTGGTTGGGAAATATGGATTAATGATTAACCTTGTTGTAGTCACTCTTTTTTCAATTTTGAGTGTTATTCCTTTGAATGATACTTTTAATGACAATGGCGTCTCAATTCCGATTGCGTTCTCTGTATTTATTTATACTTGTATATATGCATTTATTAATTCTCAAACAACAGATAAAATAAATACTTCTAATTTGAAAGTTCAATGTCAAATTATCACAACAGAAAAAAATCTTCCAAATAGTTTAATAGCTGCTTTACCACATAGTTGCACTATATTAAATGGGTATGGTGGATATAGTTTAGAAGGGAAATATATTATATTAATTGCTGTTAGAAAAAAGGAAATCCCTTTGATTAGACATGTTTGTAAAGTTGAAGATCCAAAGTCTTTCGTAGATGTTATTCCATTAGACAATGTGTATGGGAAATTCTATAGGAAAAAAATTAAATAAGATTTATTTTTTAGATTTCAGATGTTTATATATACATCAAAAGTGCATTCAAATTTAAGACCATAAATTTCATTTGCAAAATAATGTGAATAAAGGTTAATAAAACTAATGCCGATATAAACGAGAATAATTTATTAAATAAAAATAAAAGATTCTAGTTTATTTAATAAATCTAAGCATAAAATCTACAGCCCCTATTATAATAAATCCAAATTCATCTCTTACTTCATTAAGTGGTTTATTTATAACTATTATTTTTTGAATTTGATCTTTTATCATAAAAAGTGGTCTATATTCTCTGGCTTTCGCTTTTGCATCATTTATATTATCCGTAACTTGTATATAATATAGTTTATTATTTTTTCTTGCAAAAAAATCAATTTCGTTTGTTTTTCTAATTGACTTATTATTCTTATTTTTTTCAATACTATCAAATGTTCCTACATTAACAATATAATCATTATAAATTAATTCGTTATATATAACATTTTCAAGTAATTTCCCTTCATCAGAATACGCAAAATTAAGTCTCGCATTTCTAAGACCTGTATCTAGAAAATAATATTTTCTTAATGCGCCAACTTCATTTTTACCTTTTAAATCATACCTTTTTGCTTCTCTTAAAATAAATGAATCCACAAAATAATTAATATATTTATCAACGGTTTGTTTATTAACATTTTCATGCCTTATACTTTTAAAAGTATTTGCTATTTTTTCAGAATTAAGTAAATCACCAGTACAATCACTGATAATATTGCATAACTCATCTAATAATTCACTCTTTATAATTTTATTATGTTCCAATATATCTTTAAAATAGGTTGTTTTAAATAAATTAATTAGATAATCTTTCCTTTCAGTTTCACCTTTTAATACAGCAAGTGGCATACCACCATATTGCATAAAAGAATATAAATTTTCAAATTTAGATCCTCCTAAATAATTATTATATTCATCAAAAGATAATGGAGAAATATGTATATTAGTTGCTTTGTCCCTAAACTCAGTGATGATATCTGATGATAACATCTTTGAGTTTGAACCAGTAACATATAAATCTATATTTTTTTCATGTGATAAACCCAAAACTACGTCTACAAACGAAATTATTTCTTTGTCTTCATCAGTTGCTAAAACTATTTTTCCTTCAGTTAAATCAGGATTAACTATTGTATAAACTCTTTGAATTTCATCTAATATTACATAATTCATATCTTTATCTTTTGTAATATTTCTTATATACTTACCTAGTTCTATAGGGTTTCTTAAAGATGAATTCTTATCGTCATCTAAATCTATAATTATGATTCTTTCTTCATCAATACCTTCTTTTTTTAAATAATTAGAAAATATAATGGTTAGCAAATAAGATTTTCCACATCTTCTTATGCCTGTTATTACTTTCGGAAATCCATTGTTTTTAGCATTTATTAATTTATTTAAATATTT
>CAZSMV010000011.1:0-33406 GCA_964608215.1 uncultured Staphylococcaceae bacterium | reverse complement strand
TTGATAATTACTTATTTTCTATTTTAATTGGAAATAAGTCTAAGAATTCACAAAAGTCTAAAACTAAATAATAAATTTCATAAGATTAGTAAGTAACCATAGTGACCATATAGTAAAAATTAATTAAATACACTCTTCGATTTGGTTACAAAAAGAGATTTCTATAGAAATTTCATTATTTCAATAATTAAAACTACAATTTATCAATATCAATTAATTCATAGTCTAGAGAACCGAAGTTGTGTTTAACAGCGGTTTCTAAAATATGTTCGCCATGTCTAGATTGTATTCTTTCAAGCAAATGATCTCTTCCAGGGTCTTTTGATGTATAAATCAAATCAATACATGCTTTATCAATAGCAATTGGATCGTTAGAAATTAATATTCCTATATCTTTCATACATGGATCTTCTGCAACTGCGCAACAATCGCAATCAACCGACATATTTTTCATAATATTTATATAAACAGCTTTATTATTGAAATGTTTGGCAACAACACTTGCGGCATCGGCCATAGCTTCTATGAATTTATCTTGATCTGTAGACCAAAAATTACCATCAGTATTGCCAGCACCATGAATATATTTTTTTCCATAACTTGAAGCACAACCTATAGAAAGTTGTTTTAAAGCTCCACCATAACCACCCATAGGATGACCCTTAAAATGACTTAAAACTAATAATGAATCATAATTCAACAAATTCTTGCCAACATAGTCTTTTTTAATAACAAATCCATCATCAATTTCAAAACAATAATCAGGACCATCTTTATCTAAAAGATCAACATTAAAATACTCACTCCAGCCATGTTTTTTTAATGTTTCAAGGTGTTTTTTGGATGTATCCCTGCCTCCTTCATATGCAGTATTGCATTCGCAAATTGTACCATCAACTAAATCCACAATTGGTTTAAAGAAGTCTGGATGCAAGAAATTTTGATTTCCAGGTTCACCACTATGAACTTTGACACAAACTCTTCCATCAAGCTTTATACCTAAAATGTTATAAAGATTTACTAAAGATTTTGACGTAATTTCTTTTGTAAAATAAACTTTTGATTTCATAAACAACCTCCATTAATAGGTTCACTAAAATTATAGATTCCTGCATGTAATAAAATTTCTTTGCCACTAGGCATAACAAGAGTAGCATCACAATTACCAGGTATACTAAGTTTTAAATTAAAACCATCACCAACTTTTTTATAACTAACTTTGACTAATCCATAAATGGAATTATATTCGCAATTAATGCTATTAATTGATCCACCAAAAGTTGGCTTAATTTCAAAATAATTTTCCTTGATAACATTAATTCCAGCCACCTTAGAAAACAAAAAATCAATTAAAGTTATTTTTGAAAAATGATTAATTTTATCGTTAATTGAGTTTTCAAATAAAGTTGTTGTATTGTTTTTACATAAATAGAGCCATTTATCAGCCCTTTCACTTTGAATACTTTCAAAAGCTAAATTACTATTTGCTTTGAATAACGCAAAAATAAAATAAGGCATGCTTAAATTACCAGCATTTATTTTATGATTATTTCCTTCATAAATTTCAATTAATCTTTCTTTTGCGAATTTCTCATATTGTGGACTTAAAATATCAAAATAAAGTGGAAGGATTAATTTTGATTGTCTATTTGTATCAAGTGAATAATTTTTTTTGATTAACAATTCATTAAAAGCCTTTTTTGTTCCGTTTTCATATTCAATAAATTTTGCTTCTTCAGGTCTACAAAGTATGTGTGAAAATAACGATAATGCTTTAAAATCCAAATATGCATACAAAGTATTTTCGTAAACTTTAGGAAAAAACCAATCGAATTTTTTTGGTTTATAAACGTCTTTAGATTCTCCAAAATCATTTATAGAAAAACCTCTATTTAAAAGATATTTATTATTAATATCGCTTACTTTAACTTTATGAGAAATTAAAGCTCGAAATCTACATTTTTTAATAAGATTATTTCCAAATTTACACATAGCATCGTAGTTTTCTCTTGCAATAGAATCATCACCATATTTAGTATAAATATAATATGGAAGCAAAACTCCAATATCACTATAGCCATAAGATGAAGTAAATTTCTTTTCTCCTTTTGCAATATCTCCCTTTGGAGCCTTAATTGGAAAATTCCCAACAGAATTTTGTGAATCAAAAACATCTCTACTAAATTTTCTCATTAACGGATAGTAATCAACTAAATAACTTGCAGACTTAAATAAAATAAGTGATTCAGCAAAATTTCCACTTCTATCATAAAATGATGAAAATAAAGGAATGTCTAAAGAAATATCTTTTATTGTTAATAATGAATTTTCTACAAATTTATTAATTAATTTATTATTGCAAACAAAATTTCCAACTGTCTTAAAATCATTATAAACTGAAACAGCATAAAAATTGATTTTTGAAATATCAATTTTAGTTTCAACTAAAGCATACCTGAAACCAAAAATCGAAAACTTTGTTTCGTAAATATTCTCTCCGTTCTTGGCTCTATATTTAATCATTTGAAGAGGAGAAATTTTCCTCTTATCTTTTTCTTTTAAGTTGACTACATATCCATTTTCATATATAAAGCCTTCATATTTTGTTTTTAAAGAATTGATTTTTTGAATTTCATTTTGAACTAATTGACCTTTTTCATCTAAAGAAACGCCTAACTTAATAAGCAAATTGTCGCCATCAATGCCATCAAATCTAAAACCTACAAAACCAGTTATAAGCTTTCCAAAATCAAGCATATAGGTATTTTCTCTAACTCTATAAATCTTAGGGACATATGATTCATGCTTTGTAATAGGTAAACTATTTGATGAACAAACATCATTTTTATAATTTATAATTTTGACACTTTTATCGTAACTAGGTTCTTGGCTTGCATCAATAATTTCACCATCTTTAATGTCTGCAAAAATATATTTACCATCATCTGAAAACTCTAGCGATTCATCAGAAACAACAACTTCCATCTTATCTTTATTAAAAACTTCAAGTTGAAAAAGAACAGCAGTTTCATTTCCATAAACATATGCTTTTCCAATTTCGCCAACTGAGCCTCTAAAATATCCATCCGAAACTTCTATTTCAATCTCATTACTTCCAATTTTAACATACTCAGTTACATCATAAGTTTGGTATTGAACCCTTTTTTTATAGTCTGTATAACCTGGCATTAAAACGTTGCCAGTTATTTTTCTTTTATTTAATGTAACATCATAATTTCCTAAACTTGTAATATATAATCTTGCTCTAGTAAAACGATTTAAAAGAAATTTTTTTCTAAAACAGCTAACGGGATATCTAATTTTTTTATTAACTTTATAATTTCCAGAAACAAATTTTCCTATAAAATCATCTCTATTTAATAAGCCAAATTCAAAAGAAGCAGGTTCACTTTCAACTCCATTAGAATTATTACTATCAAAAATTTTAATTGAATAAATAACTCTATCTCTACTATTAAAATTATCTTCAAATACATAGTTCATTGAAGATGAGATTTTTTTACCACTAGTTCTTTTTATTCCGTCATTAATAGAATAAATAACCTCAAAAGCAATTTGACGTTGTCCAGAATCAATATTCCAAGTAATTCTTGGATGTTTTTCATCAATTCCTAAAGGATTTATTAAACCTAAACACTTTAAGTTAATTGCTTTCATTACTTTCTCCTATAACTCTAAAAACAAAACAAATAAAACTAATGTTTTAACTAAAATATTATATCAATAAAGTAGTTTAAAATCATAAAAATGATATAAACAATTAGAAGAATTTAATTAAATATTTATTTGCAAATCAAATGTTTTACACTTTTGATTTGCAAATAAAAAGATCACTTTCTAAAATCGTTGTGATCTTTTTAATAATTTTAGTTATTTTATATATGCCTTATAGCTTGTAACATCACTAACAACTTCACCATCAATTTGTAACGCTGTTGGTCTATCAAAAGATACTTCGATTTCTTTGCCTTGAGCAACAAAACAGTGTTTTTTATTTTTAACATGAGTACCTTTAAATAAATTTGGGAATATGGTGAGAACACCAATTTTACCTGTACCATAAATTACTACTGAAGTAAGCAATTTTGAACCTCTAACTTGATCTGGAGCAACTTTCATTCCTCCACCATAATACTTTCCATTCATAGCAGCCGAAATATAAACTTTTTTAAACTTTCCAACTTCTTTTCCATCAACTTTCACAACTGCATTAGGTGCGACATATCCTTTAAAAATTAAGCCTACGGTAATCGAACCATAATTAATATTGGTTTTCCCTTGAGCTTTAAGTTCTTCAGCTTTTTTGCAACATTCACCATCAACACCATAACCAATTCCATTAATGAATCTATAAGTTTTTCCTTTAACTTCAATGACAGGCAAGTCTTGAATATAATTATTTAATTCTACTAAATGTGTAACCGGATCTTGTTTGTCTTTAACATCATTTAAAAAATCATTACCTGTTCCATAAGGATATAGATAAAATTTACATGGTAATTTTTTATTTAAATCAATGCTATTAACCATATGATTTAAAGTTCCATCTCCACCTAAAAGCACGACTTTATCATCTTTTTTTAAACCTTTTACAACCTTATCAACATCAAGGTTAATAACTGATTGTGATTTAACTTCTCCATTTAAATTTGTTGTAAGTTCTTCCTTAATTTTGTCTACAACATCTTTGTTTTTGCCACTATCGGCTAATTCATTAAAAAATAAATAATTCATTTTATTTCCTTTCTAATTCATTAAGAAGTGCTTCTCTAGCTTTAGAGGAAATTTCAATTGTCTTTTTTCCATCGTAATCACCAGGATTAATAACATCAACAATGTTAACTTCAACTCTTGTATGTTTAAAAGGAGCTCTTTTCTTAATGCTTTTTGTATTTTTTAAAGCCACAACAACAATTGGAACTTTTGCCCACATGGCAAGTTTAAAAGATCCTGGATGAAATTCTAAAAGAGGTTCTTCACTTTTATTTCTAGTTCCTTCAGGGCAAATTCCCATTGCACATTGATGTGTGTTTAAAAATTCAACGCCTTTTTTAATAGATTTCATACCTTCAATTGGATTATCTCTATCAATTGGAATAAATCCTGCATGATGTACAAAAGGTCCAGCAAATGGAAACTTCATATTTTGAGGTTTTGTAATCCATGCCATAGGTTGATTTTCCTTTTTTAAACAAGCAATTAAAACCATTTGATCAAAATTAGAAACATGATTGCAAACAAGCACATAATCATGGTTTTTTGGCATCTTGTCATAGTTTATTAATTTAATGCCAATATTTAAAATATGTAATAGTGTTGAATCAGTAACATAAATAATATGATAAAAAAACTTTGAAAATTTCTTAATTTCTTTATTAGTATTTAATAACTTTCCCCAAATAAAAATAATAATAAGCCATAAACCATAAAGTAAAATATAAATAATAGGAATTATTAAAATAGCTATCCAAATTAACTTAAACCCGCTATTTGTATATAAATAATGCCCTGATAATGCCCCTAAAAATAAGGAGATAATTCCTAAGACAATTTCTAAACCATTCATATTTAAATATTCTAATAAAAAAATAGGTCTTCTACAACACAAACAAACAAACATTTATGAATTTGTATCGATTAGGTCTATTTTTTATAATAATCTATTATTTGTAGATTTTAATAAGTAATTAATTTAATATCAAAGATCAATAACCTTTTTACCACTACCAATTTCAAAATGATATATAGCGATTCCGCGATCGACTTTTGCCCACCTTGGCGGATTATCTGGAATGGCTTCGACTTTAACTTGGTTTTCATTAATATAATTGAAATAATAATTTTGTCTATTCATGGCACTTGGAGCTAAACTTACTTCCTTTATACCATTAACGAACCATTTAGGACTTTTATCATTTATGTTTGATAATTGTTCCAACGACTTTGAGACATGCGATTTTCCATCGTCTTCTGCATAACCAAATGCAATTATTAAAACTAATGTTTCACCATCTTTCGCATTATAAACTACTTTATCAAGATGCAAAGAACCAGCAACCCATAAAGTCCCTAAGCCTAAACTTGTCAAAAACAAAACCAAATCTTCGCCATAATATCCGACTTTTTCCTCGATTTTTGGATCATCCTTTTTGCCGAGACAAGCAAGATAATTCTTAGCTCCCGTAAGTCTAGGTTCAAAGCCAGCCATCGCTTCTTTTTCATTTGTGATAATTTGAATATCAAGCATGGATTTCTTATTTATTTCATCAACTTTTTCTTGGATTTTTTTAATCAATTCGTTAGAAACTTTTTCATCTTTATAATGTCTAATGCTATGTCTTTTTAATGATAACTCTTGCAATGTCATATTTTTTGTCTCCTTTTGTTTATTGATGTAATTTTTTAATGCTTCAAAAGTCTCATCGCTTAAATCGTGTTCAACTTTGCAAGCATCTTCATAAGCAATGTCTTTATTTACTCCGATATTTATAAAAATTGAAGCTAAAACTTCATGTCTTTCGTAAATTTTCGTTGCAACTTCTAATCCTTTTTTAGTTAAAGCTATATCACCATTTTTATCAACAACAATATAATTACTTTCTTTAAGTCTTTTCATTGCAACACTTACACTAGCCTTTGAAAAATCTAAGTATTTCGCAATATCAATAGAACGCACAATTCCATTTTTATTTTGAATCATTAATATTTTTTCTAAATAATCTTCAGCAGATTTATGCATTTCCATAATCAAGCCCCATTTCCTTATGTAAATATTTTTATTCGATGAAACAATTATTTCAAGTATTTTATTAATTAAGTTAGTCAAAACTTACTTGACATAAAAATACTATAAATATATATTATTTGCGTGAGTTAGAAATGACTAACTTTTATAGACGAAAGTCTTTTCTTTTAAAGACAGAGTTAGTCATGATTAACTAAAAGGAGGAAATATGCCAATTGCATTAGCACCACTAAATCAACCACTAAGAGTAGTAAAGATTTTAGCGGATGAAAAAACAAAAAAGCATCTAGAAAGTTTAGGCATTACTATTGATTCAGTTATCTCAGTTTTATCACATTCAGGTGCATCAACGATTGTTTTAGTAAAAGATGGACGTTTGGCTCTTGACTCAAACATGTCAACCAAAATTTTAGTTGCTTAATCAAAGAAAGGGAAAATATGGAAAAGAAACTCAATGTATTCCTTGTCGGCGAATCTGGTATTGTCAAAAAAATCGAAGGCGAAGGAAAAATTAGAAAAAGATTATTGGATATGGGAATCACGCCAGGTGCGGAAATTTTATTAAGAAAAAAAGCACCACTTGGCGACCCACTAGAAGTAACATTACGAGGTTATGAATTAACTTTGCGTAAAAGTGAGGCTGAACTCGTAACTTTAGAGGTTAAGGGGGGCAAATAATGGTAAAAAGATTTGCCTTAGCAGGCAACCCAAATTGTGGTAAAACGACTCTCTTTAACAATTTAACTGGTAGCACTGCTCACGTTGGAAATTGGCCTGGTGTTACTGTTGATAAAAGAGATGGGAAATATAGATTTAAAGAAAAAAAAGAATCAGTCGATATTGTTGATTTGCCTGGAATTTATTCGTTATCACCATATACTCCAGAAGAAGTTATCTCAAGAAATTATATTCTTGATGAAAAACCAGATTGTGTTATCAATATTATTGATGCTACAAATCTTGAAAGAAATTTATATTTAACTACACAACTTCTTGAAATTGATGTTCCAGTTGTTGTTGCTTTAAATATGATGGATATGGTCGAAAAAAGTGGCGATAAAATTGATCACCGTGAACTCGAAAGAAGACTAGGCGTCCCTGTCGTAGAAATTAGTGCTTTAAAAGAAGATAATATCGAAACATTAATGGACATCGCTTATAACGAAAGCAATAAGAAAAGAACCGGCACAACTGTCCTAGAAGAAAGCAAACTTAAAGATCTAGTAAATAATGTTAAAATTGCCCTTGAAGGTCAAGAAGTTGAAAACCCACTTTTTCATGCTGTAAAACTCGTTGAACTTGATTCAATTGAAGCTGATATGCATAAAGATGTTGTTCCGATGGTCGAAGAATATAAAAAATCATTTAAAGATGATGTATTTGGTGGAGATTTTGAAGCGATTGTTGCTGATTCTCGTTATAAATTTATCTCTAAATATTTTGGTAAAGTAGTCACTAAAAAAGATAGTGGCAAAAGTAAAGATAATCTCAATAAATTATCGAAAAGCGATAAAGTTGATAAAGTTCTTACAAGTAGAATTTTTGGTATTCCAATTTTCCTTGTAATTATGTTATTAATTTTTCACTTAACATTCAGTGAAGATTTATTCTTCTTAAAAGCAATGGGTTGCTTTGGTGAAGAAGGAATCGTTTCATTTAGTGGAACAATGTTCGAAGGTTTATTTGCAAATGGAGGGATAAATTCTCCAGGTGTTATTCTTGCAAACTTCTTTACATGTATAACTGATTGGTTCACAGGTGTTGTAGGAGGTTGGCTTTCAGGAGCACAACCTTGGGTAAGCGGATTAATTTGCGATGGCATTCTTGCTGGATTATTTGCAGTTTTAGGTTTCTTACCTCAAATATTATTCTTATTTCTCTTCTTCTCAATTTTAGAAGATTCAGGATATATGGCTCGTGTTGCATTTATTCTTGATAGAATATTTAGAAGATTTGGATTATCAGGACGATCATTCATTCCTATGATTATGGGGTTTGGATGTTCAGTTCCTGCAATGATTAATACAAGAA
Organism: uncultured Staphylococcaceae bacterium; assembly: GCA_964608215.1. Lineage (GTDB taxonomy): Bacteria > Bacillota_I > Bacilli_A > RFN20 > CAG-826 > Onthovivens. The sequence continues at coordinate 24,609 of CAZSMV010000011.1, read as the reverse complement.
CATTGGCTGATGATAATGAAAGAACAGCTACAATTAGAGTTATTCCTTTCTTCTCATGTGGTGCAAAACTCCCAATCTTAACCGCAATTGCTGGTGCTCTTGTTTCTAAATTCGGTTTTGGAAATGTAGATTTAATTACTTATTCAATGTATTTATTTGGAATGGTAACCGCTATTGTTACGGTTTTAATCATGAGACACACAACAATGCGAGGAGATATTCCACCATTCATTATGGAACTCCCTGCTTACCACTTGCCACAATTTAAATCATTAATGATTCACTTATGGGATAAAACCAAGCACTTCGTTAAAAAAGCATTTACAATTATCTTTGCAACAACAATTCTTATCTGGTTTACAACTCACTTCTCTTGGAGTTGGGAATTCTTAGAAGATGAGCAAATTAATCAATCAATCCTTGCAAATTTAGGCATGTTCATTCAACCTATCTTTACTCCTCTTGGATTCGGTGTTCAACTTGGAAGCTTTGGCTGGGTATTTGCTGTTGCTGCTCTTACTGGTTTACTTGCAAAAGAACAAGTTATTTCAACATTTAGTGTTTTAGCAGCTTGTATTGTTGCTGGTTGGGTTGCTCCAGAAGGTGAATCTATTAAAGAGGTAGATGCAATTGTAAGAATGGTCAGCGCAACAGGTGCAACTCCTGCGGTTTTACTTTCATTTATAGTCTTCAATATGACCACAATCCCATGTTTTGCTGCAGTTGCTACTGCTAGAGCTGAATTACCAAAAGGTAAATTTAAACCAACTATTGCTTTCTGGCTTGTAACATCATATGTTGCTGCTAGTATGGTTTATCTTGTCTTCACATGGTGGTGGACAATATTCATCTTTGTTGCGACATTCGTTGCTATAGGATTTGGAATTCATTTCTTCAACAAAATTAGAGATAATAAAAAAGTTGAGGCTTAATTATTTCTATGGGACCAATTGAAATCACCGTAATAGTCTTATGTAGTGCAGTTGTGGTATCTGTATTTGGTGTAAGAATATATAAAAAAATACATCATATGCCATTAGATGAATGCGCCGATTGTCAAGCAAACATGAAAAAATTAATTAAAAAAATGCGCAAACAACGCAAGAAAGAAACAAAATAAAAAGCTAAAAAATCTTTCAAATTTAAGTCTATTGGTGCTGCGCTAATAAAAGCACAGCACCAATTTCGTATATATAAAATAATAAAGGCAATAATAATGAATAGATATAAATTAAAAATTGATGGAATGATGTGCTCAATGTGTGAAACTCATGTGAATGAAATTGTAAGAAAAGGCTTTAAAATAAACAAGGTAAAGTCTAATCACTCTAAAAATGAAGTTATATTTACAAGTGAGGAAGATATTTCTAAAGATACAATTAAAAAAGTATTTGAACCAACTGGATACAAAGTATTATCGGTTGAGGTAGAAAAAAATGCAAAAAAGAAATTATTTGGAATTTAGGGGATGCGTTCAATCAAATCCTTTTTATTTGAAAAGTCATTGTTTTCTAGTAAATAAACTCAACAATATTTAAGAGCGCCATACTTGCGAAATACCCTAGGGGGGTATATTATAGTTATAGATTTTTGGAGAAAATTATGAAAATTAAAAAACTGAAAGAACATCCAAATTGCGATTGCTATAAAAAAGATTTAGAGAAAAGGCTTAATAGAGTTTCAGGCCAAATTGTTGGCATCACAAAAATGGTTGACGAAGATCGATATTGCCAAGATATCTTAGATCAAATCGAAGCTGTAAAATCTGCACTTCGTCAAGTTCAATATGAAATATTAAAAACGCATATGAACACTTGTGTAAAAGATGAAATTTTGAAGGGAAACGATAAAGTTATTAACGAAACATTTAACTTTATTAAACATTTAAGATAATTTATGGAGAAAAAATATTTTAGTATTTCTGGAATGAGTTGTGCAGCTTGTTCATCACATGTACAAAAAGCAGTAGAAAAAGTTAAAGGAGTTAAAACTTGTTCTGTAAATCTTTTAAAAAATGAAATGGTTGTTGAGTTTGATAAACCAGCAACCATTGATTTAATTATAGATTCAGTAAAATCAGCTGGTTATGGTGCAAAAGTTATAGATGACGCACCTAATAAAAATGAAATAAAAATAATAGATAATTCTATAAAAATTTCTATTATTAGACTAATTTTATCAATAATTCTTTTAATTCCACTATTTTATATCTCAATGGGGAATATGATGAATTGGCCTATTGGTTATTTAAAAGAAGATTATCTTTCATTTTCATTAACCATTATGCTTCTTTCTTTAACAATAATGATTATTAATTATCATTATTTTACTTCTGGTTTTAAGGCATTGCTACATAGAGCAAGCAACATGAATACACTGGTTGCCTTTGGCTCATCTATTGCATTTATTTATTCAACATTTATCATGTTTACAATGTTTAATGCAACAATTAACAATAATATTGAGCACGCAAAAATGTTATCAATGTCTTTATTATATGAAACAGCTGGGATGGTACCTTGTCTTATAACAATTGGCAAAACATTAGAAGAAATTTCAAAAGGAAAAACGACTTCAGCAATAAAAAAAATGCTTAATTTAGTTCCTTCTACTGCGCATTTATTAATTAACGACAAAGAAACTGATATTGATGCAGAAAAATTGAAAGTTAACGATTTAATAAATGTAAAACCAGGAGAATCGTTCCCTGCAGACGGAATTATTATTAAAGGTTATACTTGTATTGATGAATCTAGTCTAACTGGCGAATCCATACCAGTTGAAAAAAAAGAAAATGATAATATTTTTTGTGGGACATTAAATCAAAACGGTACAGTTATTGTCAAAGTTACAAAAATAGGGAATGATATGTTTTTAAAGCAAATTATAAAAACAACAGAAGTTGCTAGTTTAGGAAAAACAAAAGCTACTATTTTAGCAGATCGAATTTCTGGCATTTTTGTTCCTACAATTATTGGAATTTCAATTGTTGTATTTATTTGTTGGATAATTTTTGGTCAAAATTACGTTAATACTTTAAATAATCCAAACATAAATTTAGTTAGTTACTCTTTTGAAAGAGCGATCTCAGTTTTAGTTATAGCATGCCCTTGTGCTCTTGGGCTTGCTACTCCTGTTGCAATAGTTGTAGGAAATGGAAAAGGTGCCTCAAATGGCATATTATTTAAAACATCTAGCGCTTTAGAAGAAACTAGCAAAGCAAATTGCATTGTTTTTGATAAAACAGGAACTATTACAAGTGGGAATATGGAAGTTCAAGAAATAATATCTTATGCAAAAATAGATTTACTTTTATATGCAGCAAGCCTAGAAATCAAATCTAACCACCCATTAGCAAAAGCTATTGTAAATAAAGCATTTGAAAAGAATAAAAAAATGCTTGAAGTAACTGAGTTTATAAATATTGCAGGAAGCGGCATTAAAGGCATAATCGAAAATAAAGAATTAATCGCTGGAAACTATAAATTCATTTCCAACTACACCACAATCACAAATGAAGTTTCCATGATTGCATCGGAACTTTCTAGCGAAGGCAAAACAGCTGTATATTTTGTTTATGATAAAAAATTAATTGGAATAATTACTATTTCTGATTCAATTAAAAAAGATTCAAAAGAAGCTATCAAAAAAATTCAGGATTTAGGAATTAAAACTGTATTATTAACTGGCGACAATCGTTATGTAGCTCAAAATATTGCAAAAACGGTAAATATTAATGATGTGTTATATGAAGCTAATCCAATTGAGAAAATTAATAGAATTAGGGAATTGCAAAAAAATTATAAAGTCATTATGGTTGGAGACGGAATAAATGATGCGCCAAGTCTTACTCAAGCAGATATAGGCATGGCAATAGGGACTGGCAGTGATATAGCTATTGATTCAGCTGATGTAATCTTAATGAATTCATCTTTGAACGAAGTTTACAAAGCAATTAACTTATCAAAAATTACCTTAAGAATTATTAAAGAAAATTTATTTTGGGCTTTCTTTTATAATTCAATAATGATTCCTATTGCTGCTGGAGCATTATCTTTTGTTGGAATAAATAGTCTAAAACCATGGTATGGTTCATTAACGATGTCGTTATCATCAATAACCGTTGTATTTAATGCATTAAGAATTAACTTATTTGATTTAAATAAAAAAAATATATCATTTAAACGTGATAAAATTAAGAAAATAAATAAAGGAGAAAAAAATAAATATATGGAAAAGAAAGAATATACCTTAAATGTTGAAGGAATGATGTGTGAACATTGCAAAAAACATGTCTATGATGTTATAAGCAAAATAGAAGGCGTTGAAAGTGTTAATGTTGATTTAAAAAATAATAAAGCAACATTTATTACGACAAAAGATAAACTCGAAATAGTAAAAAAGGCGGTTGAAGAAGAAGGTTATAAAATTAATTAAAAATAAACACCAATTTAAAAACAGTAAGTTTATTAAATAAAATAAGGAATCATCTTATGAAAGAAATTCATGTTTCGGCAGCCATAATTATTAAAAATGAAAAAATATTCGTTACTCAAAGAGGATATGGTGAATTTAAAGATTTTTGGGAATTCCCAGGAGGCAAAATTGAACAAGGAGAAACATTTGAGGAAGCACTAAAAAGAGAAATAAAAGAAGAACTTAAAGCTGAAATCAATATTGATAGATTTTTAACTACCATAGAATATGATTATCCTAATTTTCATTTAATAATGGAATGTTATATTTGTTCATTAAAAAAATCACATATTGAACTTGTTGAAGCAGAAGACGCAAAATTTGTACACAAAAATGAACTTGATAAAATTGATTTTCTTCCAGCAGATATTTTGGTAGTTAAAGAACTTAAAAAAGTTATTTAGTGTCATCAATAATAAGCGGCTTATTTATTAAGTATTCGTAAATTTCATCTTTAACTGGTGTTTTAAGAGAAAGCAAAAATCGCACAACATTAGATTTATTATTTTTTCCTATTGTTTCATTCTTTGGTTCATCAAATAATTTGACTTCACCAAGATAATAAAACGATCCATCTTTATCTATTTCTTTTGGTGAATCATTAATTTCATCGAGTTCATTTTTATTTATCACATCATTTCTTTTAATAAAAAGTAACACTTTATAATTGTCGTCTTTCAAATATTTAATAACATTTATAATTTCTTTGCTTTCAAGAGTTCTATTATTTCTTGAATCCCAAGAAAAAATCGTTTTATTCAAAAATCTATCAGCATAATTAATACTAGAATCTTCATCAACAGATTTTTGGTAAGTCACGAATAATGGAAGTATTTTTAAAGAATCAAAACATTTGTAACCATACATTGTTGAACTTTCATTTTTTCTATTATTGATTAACCAACATACATCTTTTCTTGTATATTTTTCATATAAAACAAGATTATTCTTCCCATCTTTAAAATTTGAAAAATATCTTTTTTGAGAATATAAGGCATACTCGATAATTTCATCAACATATTTTTTAAAAATTTTATTTTTGTAGGCATCAATAAAATTGTCAGTTAAAACAAATTCATTTCTAATTAATTCACAAACTGCAAATTCTTTAGTATTTGTTGTTAAGGTTCTATAAAAACTTGTATTTAAGATTGTAAGCATAGAATTTTTAACATCATTATCATAAATATAGTTCGAATTAATCTTCTTTAATTCATTTACGAATTCAACCTCTCTTCCACCACTTAATAAAATTTTTAAAAGCAATGCCTCATGAATTCTAAGCCCACCACCAATACTATTCGATAAATATTTAAGCGTATCCCTTTGCTCTTTTGATAAAATTTCCTGCTCATCTCTCGTATTTAAAAGAAATTCATAATAAGAACCAAAACTATTTTTTAAATCCAAAAATACTCTACCTGAAACATTTCCGCCTTGATCAAACTCAATTAAGCTTGGAACCCTACCAAGTTTATTTTTAATCTCCATAAACTGATTTTTTGTTCGTCTTGTAGTTGTATTTGGTATAGTCGCAAAAGCTTTAATAATTCTTTGCTTTGAAATTTCATCAAATTGAACAACACTTGCTCCAGGAGTTAAAGGATGAACTGCTCTCTCACCTCTTTTTTTACCACTACCTTTGGTTTCGAATGTTTCAGGAATTAAAAAATTATTTTTATAATTTGCAATAAAATCAATTACTGTTAAATACTCTTTCCCATAATTTAATCTAAGACCTCTTCCAAGTTGTTGAATAAAAACAATTGAAGATTCAGTTGGCCTTAAAAATATAACTTGATTAATAGATGGAATATCAACACCTTCATTAAAAATATCAATCGTTATTAACATTTCCAAGTACTCTTTACCTGGCATGTCTTCTTCAAGCAAATTAATCGCAACATCTCTATCTTCTTGAGATGTTTCGCCATCTAAATATTTACATTTAATATTTCCTGTCTCATTTATTTTTAAGGCTAATTCTTTACCTTCTTCTCTACTAGAAACAAACATTAAACATCTTAGTCGTTCACCTGAATATCCATAATATTTAGATTTTTCAATAATATGTTTTACACGTTCATTACTAGTTAAATATTTAAAATCACTTCTATCATCAATACTTACCTCATCAACTTCTAAATCACTAATTCCAAAATAATGAAAAGGAACGAGCATATTTGCTTCTAATGCATCATTTAATCTAATTTCATAAAGTATGTTATGGTTAAAAACTCCATAGACATCGTAATTATCACTATTTCTATCAGGTGTTGCTGACATTCCTAAGAAATATTTTGGTTTAAAATAATTCAAGATGTTTTGATACATTGTTTTTTCACCAATTCTATGACATTCATCGATAACAATAAAATCAAATTCATCCTTATTGAATTCATTAAAATATTTCTCTTTTCCTATAGTTGAAATTGTGGAAAAAATAAAATTTGCATCTTTCAAATCATGATTTGTTCCTGAATATAATGCAATTCTAATTGCATCACCAAAAACATTTTTATAAGTTTCTATAGCCTGTCTTAAAATTGTTTCTCTATGGGCAATAAAAAGTAATTTTTTAACTTCTATCCCTTTAATGTTTTGTATCGCAAAAGCTGAAGCGTATGTTTTACCAGTACCAGTTGCAGAAATTAATAAACCTCTTTTGTCTCCTTTTAAAATTGATTCATTCAAATTATGTATAAAAATTTGTTGCATTGAATTAGGCTTTTTAATAATTTCATATTTTGTTTCGTTTTTCTTTTGAATTTTTCTTAAACCAAGATTCTTTTTATATTCTTCTTCATATTGATTAATTATTTCATTTAATGGTTTTGAAAAATTCCACATTCTTTCAAATTCAGAAAGAATATTGCGCATTATTTCGCCTTCACTAGTAGAAACAATTAAATTATTCCATTCATTATTACATGTTAATGCAGATTGAGTGATGTTTGAGCTTCCTATTACAACCTTATATTGGTCATCTTTATATTTAAAAATATATCCTTTAGTATGAAAACCTACTTTATCACTTTCGTTAATATAGAACATTCTAACTTCAATATTCTCATAATAAAGAAGATCTCTTAAAGCTTTTGGCTCCGTAAAAGAAAGATAATTACTTGTTATAATTCTTCCTTTTATCTTTGGATTTTTCTTTTTCAAATCTAAAAATATTTGTTTAAATAAATTCAACCCAGAGTCATTAATGAAAGCGACAGAAAACATAAATTCTTCGCAATTTTCTAAATTATCTTTTAATGTGTCAAACACTTTCTTAGGATTATCTCTATCGTTACTATTATAAATAAAATCAGGATTAAATGATGATAAGACATCTTTCCTATCTCCAACATAAGCAGTAATTAAATTTTTAATTAAAGTATAATCTTGGTTTGCCATATTTCACTAGAGAACAGTATAGATGATCAGACAATTTTTTAAAACAAAATAAATATCTCAAAGAGTATAAATCAATTATGCTTCCAAGGCTTTCAAAAATGGTTTTCTTTTGATAGAATCAAAAGAAAACCATACATGATTTTTATATTTCTATTGTTATTATTTAAAATAAATTGTGAATTTACTACCCTTGCCAATTTCACTTTTAACATCAATTTTATACCCATAATTTAAACAAATATGTTTAACAATAGCTAAGCCAAGACCAGTTCCACCTTCTTTTTTGCTTCGCGATTTATCCACTCTATAAAATCTTTCAAATATTCTATCAAAATATTTTTGATCAATCCCAATTCCTGTATCTTCAATTGATAAGGAATCATTGTTTAATGTTACAAATAACTTGCCATTTTCTTTATTGTATTTTACAGCGTTAGATAAAATATTTCTCGCTAAGCGATCGTAATCTTGTTGTGAAATATTTAATTTAACATTTTTTAAATTTGTAATAACTTCTATATTCTTATTTTTAATGATCAATTCTAATGATTTTAAAATATCTTCTAAGCTAGATTTAGCATCAAGTTCTACAATGGTTTTTAAATCTAATTTATTTTCAATAGTTGATAAAGCAAGCATATCTTCAATAATATTTTGCATTCTTTTTGCTTCTTGGTTAATTAAATGAATTGCTTCATCAAGTTCTTCTTTTTCATTTATTATATTTTGATTAATTAAATCACTATAACCAACAATTGTTGTTAAGGGCGTTTTAAGTTCATGCGAAGCATTCTGGAAAAATTCTTTTTTTAGTTTTTCATTTAGTCTAGCCTGTGTAACATCGATAACAATAACACCAATACCTTCTGAATTATTGAGCCAATCTAATTTAATTTTATTTATTAAAAATTCATATATTCTTCCATTTATCTTTTTATCAACAAAACTAGGTTGTGATGAAGAATTTAACTTTTCGCTAAACTCTTCCCCAAGCAAAAGACATCGATAATTTTTATTTAAAATATTTTCTTTATTTGTGTTTAAAAGTGATAAAGCATACTTATTAATTAAAAGAACATTCTCATTAGAATCAATTACAAAAACACCTTCATTAATTGAGTCTAAAACATAATTTGTTTTTAAACTCTCTTTTTTAATATTATCAATTTGAGAAACAATCACATCATTAACATTTGATATTGTTTCTTCAATAATTGCAATTCCATCATCATTATCATTAAGTGGATCTAGATTGATTGCACATTGAAGTTTATTAACTTCTTTTTTAAGCGAACTAATACTCTTTTTATAACCTTTATATTTAATTAAAAAATAGATAGAATCCAAAACAATTAAAGCGATTCCCTCATAAACTAATAAACTAGTACTTGTACTTTCAATATTACTCTTTGGAAATCCTATACGAACAAAATAATCATCATATTCTTTAGCGTAATAAAGAATTTCATAATTCATTGTTTTTGATTTTTTATAATAAAACTTTTCGTTATTATTAATTAATTCATCTTTCCTATCTTCTTTTGCAGCCTCAACTTCTAAAGGATTAATATCCAAAAGAATATTTGCATCTTTATCAAATAAAGAAATTCTTATGTCTTTTATTGAACTAAATTGATTATTAATTGATTCCAAATCGTTTGTTTCATCATATACTCTAGAAACATTTTCTACATAATAGATTAAGTTTTTTTCGGTTTCTTTTTTTGATATATAACTTGTAGCAAAAAAAGAAGTTAAAAGAATAGAAATTGATAAAAGAAAAACAAAAATATAATCAATAATCAATATTTTCTTATTCATTTTTCAATTTATACCCCGTTCCATATATAGTTTCAATTAGATCACTATCTTCACCAAACTTTTTTCTAATTTCTTTAATATGTGCATCTAAAATACGCGTTTCATAACTTGTATTTTCGCCCCATAAAGCAACAAATAAATCTTCTCTTTTAACTGTTTCACCAATATGTTTAAAAAGTTCAAACAAAAGGGTAGATTCACCATTGGTCAATTTAATTTCTTCATTATTTTTATATAAAACCTTATTTTTTAAATCAAAATAGTAATCTCTAACAGTTGATTGTTTCTTTTTTAAGTACCTTCTACTTCTTGCATTCACACGAGAAATAAGTTCAAGTACATCGAATGGTTTAGAAAGATAATCATCAGCCCCTAAATCAAGCCCATCAACTTTATTTATTGTTAAATTCTTAGCACTAATAATAATTATTTCAATGTCGTCATATTCATCTTTTTCTCTAATTCTTCTTAAAATTTCTTCTCCGCTAATTTCAGGAAGCATTAAATCAAGTAAAATCATATTTGGTTTTTTGCTCTTAAAGTCCTCATAAAATTCACTATAATTGCCATAACTTTTAACAGTATACCCTTGTTTAGATAATGCAATGTTAATTAAATGTGAAATATTAGGATCGTCTTCTATTGAATAAATTAAATAATTATTTTCCATATTAAAATTATATTATTACTTTATCTTTATAGTAACCACTTTTTATATAAACAACCCATTCAGCAATATTTGATGCATGGTCAGCAATTCTTTCAAGATATTTTGCAAGTAAAGTAGCGTAAATAATGTAGTTATCATCCAATTTATTTGAATCTTTTTTTAAAGGGATTTCATCTAAAACTTTTAAATATAATGCGTCAATTTCATCATCTCTATTAATTATATCGGTTGCTAACTTCTCATCATTGTTTACAAATGACTCATAACTATCCGTAACCATTTTAAAAGATAAATTAAGCATTTTTCTTAAATCATCAAATTTAGTAAACTCACTATATTTAAGCAAATTTGTAGTTGTCCAAACAAGATCTAAGGCATGATCGCTAAGACGTTCAATATCTTCAACAAGTTTAAAAATACCTGTAACTTTTCTTAAATCAATAGCAAAAGGTCTCTCCCTTAAAATAATAAGCAAACACTCTTCTTCAATATCTCTTTCAAAACTATTTATTTTTTCATCGTCAATATTTGGAACATTTATAACCCTATTATTTAATAAAATATCACCAGAATCCTTAAGATATTTTATTGTTAATTCAAACATTTTGATTGTATCTAAATTAATTTTATTAATTCTACTACTTAAATCCATTAGCTAAACCTCCCTGTAATATAATCTTCACTCCTCTTATCTTTAGGATGTGCAAAAAATTCTTCTGTTGCACTAAATTCAACAAGCTCTCCTAGCATAAAAAATGCCGTATAATCACTGATTCTTGCTGCTTGTTGCATATTGTGGGTTACGATAATTATTGTATATTTTTTCTTTAATTCTTTAATTAACTCCTCTATTTTTAATGTAGCAATTGGATCAAGAGCGCTTGTTGGTTCATCCATCAAAATTACATCTGGCGACATTGCAATGCAACGCGCAATGCAAAGTCTTTGTTGTTGCCCTCCACTTAAAGCTAGACCACTTTTGTTGAGTTCATTTTTGACCTCTTCATAAAGTGAAACATCCTTAAGTGAATTTGTAATGATCTCATTTAACATTTTCTTATCTTTTAACCCATGACATTTCGGACCATAAGTGATGTTATTTTTTATCGACATTGGGAATGGATTTGGCTGTTGAAATACCATACCTACTTTACTTCTTAAGTATATAGTATTAATTTCGTTAATATCTATATCATTAAATTTAATATCGCCTTCAATTTCACATCCATTTATTAAATCGTTCATTTTGTTAAAGCATCTTAAAAATGATGATTTACCACACCCTGAAGGTCCAATTAAAGCTGTAACTTTATTTTTAAATATATCCATATTTATATCTTTAAGAACTTGTTTTTTCTTATTGTCATAATATAGATTAAGGTGTCTTACACTAAATACTTTTTCTCCCATATCTATTTTGCTCCTTTGAATTTATTTAATTTTCTAGATATTAACTTTGTAAGCAACGAAAGAATTAATACCATTATAAGAATAATAATTGATATCGCACAAGCATTCTCATATTGTGGTGTTTCACCTTGCAAAACTGACCAAATATGAACCGCAAGAGTTGCATTTCCACTCAAAATATTTAAATTATCAGTAATAATTGCGCCCATTGAAAAAATTAAAGCTGCACTTTCACCTATAATTCTACTTACCGATAATAAAGCGGAAGTCAAAATTCCATCTTTCGCATTAGGAATTATAATTTTAAAGACAGTTTGTGTTTTGTTTGCGCCTAAAGCAAGAGAAGCTTCGCTTAAATTTGATGGTATTACACTAATTGATTCTTCTACTGTTTTAACGATTGTTGGTAAAAGCATAATCGATAAAGTCAAAGCGCCACTAAATAAACTACCACCGCTTGTTTGAGTTATATTATTTAAAATTGGTATAAATAAAATGGCGCCAGCTAATCCAAAAATAATTGATGGAATGCCACTGGTCACATCTATAAGCACTCTGATTATTCTTGTAATTTTATTATCCTTTGCATAAATAGATAAATAAACTGCAGCCCCAATTCCTAAAGGAAGAGCAAGCAAAATTGTAATCAATATTAAAACAATAGTTGTTAATAAACTTCCTTTGATTCCTTTTCCAACACTTGTTAAAGTGCCATCAAAAATGGAAACACTTTCGTCCAAAGCTTTAACCATCTTACTAGCTTTATCTTTACTACTTACCACCTCAAAATCACCATCTTTAGTTTCTAAAGTCAAATTATTAATATAATAATCTTTATTAATGGTGACTTTAGCTCCTTTAAAATCTACAAGATTATAAAATAAAGATGCATTATCCATATAAACAATGTGAATGATATTCTCTTCAGCATTTAAAGAATCTTCCAAAGCAATTCCCCATTTATATGAAAAATTTTCATAATTATCTTTGTTTTCAAAAGTTAAATCATCATCCATTACAAAATCATCTTTAGTTCTAATGGTATATGAATGTTCGGAATAGTCCCTTGTTAAAAAATCAAGAGATAAACTATTTTGACCAGTCGTAAAAATATATATAATCATTGAAACTAAGATTCCAATTGTAAAAAAAGAAAAAAGTAATGTAGTAAAATTAATTCCTAAATCTTTTAATTTTCTTTTCTTATAAAAATTTCTCTCATTCGTAGGAAGATTATTCATAAATGAACTTTTATTTTGCATATTATTTATTTTTTTCATTTTGTAATGCCTTGAAGTATGTTTTGATGTTTTCAAATTTATTTTTAACAAATTCTAAAACAACATGTTTTTTATCTATTTTCATCATTTGTTTCTTAACAAAATTTAAAATAGTCGAAATGATAAATATAATTAAAATTAAAACTAACCCTAATGAAAAACGAACATCATAGCCAATTCCACTAGCTTCACCAATTCCAGAAAGCATTGCACTTGTCAAAGTATTTCCTGGATTGAAAATATTATAAAAGCCTTCTCCAAGATTATTATTTCCAATAACCATTTGAATAGCAGTAGCTTCGCCCAATGCTCTACCAATTCCTAAAATAATCCCTGCAAAAATCCCACTTTCTGCACTAGCTAATACAATTTTAATATTTGTTTGAGCTTTTGATGCTCCTAATGCCAATGATGCATCAATTAATTTAGGATTAACCGATTCAATTGCAGAGATAGACAACATTGTAATAGTAGGAATGGTCATAATTGCTAAAACAATAGTTCCTGCAAGTATTGATCTTCCACCAAATGTCTCCACTCCCATATTATTAATTAATGGACAAATAATGCCTTTACCAAATAAACCAAAAATGACACTAGGAATGGATGCTAATAATTCAATTGAAGTTTTGAATGTTCCTTTTAATTTCTTTGGCACAATTTTTACTATAAATAAAGATGTTAAAATTGAAGTAGGTACACTAATTATTAAACTTAATAATGTACTATAAAGAGTCGTTAAGAGCAAATAACCCATTCCACCGTTTCCATCATATAGCCATCTAGAATTTGTAAAAAATGATGAAAAGTTTTGCTTTATAACTTCCCCACTATTTAATGAATAATTATGAATAAAAGGATAAATTCCTTTTATCATAATAAATACAATAATGAAAATTACAAAACTTGCTGATAATAAAGCAAAAAGAAAGAAAACTTTTTGGACAACTTTGTCCATAGTCTCCTTCTTCTTATAATAATTTATTTCGTTTTTATCTATTGGTTTATTCACAAAATTCCCTTTTTATAATGTTGGATATTTTTCTTTTTGAATACTAGACCAGCTTGGTGCCGATGAAAGACCACTTATGATTCCACCAACAGATTTAATAGTAGATAAACCTTCTTTAGTTGACATAAAATCAATAAATGCATTAACAGCTATTTTTTTATTGCTTTCATTTTCAGAATAGTCACATCTAATAACATAATTGAAATTTCTACTTAATTTATATGTTCCATCAATAACAGTTTCTTCACTTGCGGCTACACCTTCAAAACTCAAACCTTTAATTCCGGTTGCTGTTGAAAGTGAATCAAGCGAACAGTAACCAATACCATATTTATCATCTTTAATTGCACTCATCATATCACCATTTGATGCTTGGCTACTTACAACAACACCATCATTCCATTTATCTTCAGCTTTTACATCACTATAACCAATTCCTTCAAAAAAACATTCTCTAGTTCCACTACCTGCTTCTCTTGAATATAATTTAATATTCTTATTTTCTAAGCTTGAGTCAACGTCACTCCAAGATTTGATTTCGCCTTTATATAATTTTGATAATATACCAGCATTTGTTCCTGAATATGCATTATTTTCATTAACAACTGGTACAACAGCATCTTTACACATTACACCATTTAAATTTCCATCACTCAAATCGGCTTTTTCTGAATCTTTAATTTCTCTTGATAAGAAACCAATATCATATTTAAGATTATTAATTCCTGTAGTAACACCTTTAGTTGCATCGCCACTACCATGTTGATCTTTTTTAAAAGTAACTTTGTTATCAGTTAAACTTGCAAACTTTTCTCCGAGTTTTGAAATAACTTTTTCAACAGAAGTCGATCCACAACTTAATAATTCAACTGGATTAAAATCTTCTCCACTATTCTTATTATTTGTTGTACATCCACTAATAACTATCAAACTACTAATTGCTAATAAACTTTTAATTAAATTTCTTTTCATCATTTCTTTCCTTTGCTTTACCTTTCATATTTTGAAGAAAAGAATTTATTGCAAAAACCATTTCGATGTAAATAAATGTAAAGAAATTGTAAAGAATTAAATTTTTCTAATAAAAAAATTATTTCGAAAAATAAGAATCTTAATTTAAAGTTTATTAAATAATGCTATTCTAATAATATGAATTACTTAATTACAGGTGGAGCAGGATTTATTGGAATAAATTTTCTTGAATATATGCTTGAAAACCATAAAAATGATTACTTTATTGTGGTCGATAAAATGACATACGCAGCAAACGTGGTTCATCTCTACGACTTATTAAATAAGCATAACAATATAGTTTTTTATAAGGATGATATTTCTAAAAGAAAAGCAATCAACAAAATTTTTTGTATAGAAAAACCAGATATTGTTATTAATTTTGCGGCCGAAACTCATGTTGATAGATCAATAAAAAATCCAAAACCCTTTATAAAAACTAATGTAATTGGAACAAATATTTTATTAGAGATCTCAAAAAAATATAGCATTAAAAAATATATCCAAATTTCTACTGATGAAGTTTACGGACCTTTAACAAAAGAAGATTTAAAGAATAATAAAGAATTTAAACCAAACGACCTATTAAATCCTTCAAATCCCTATAGCGCAACTAAAGCAAGTGCCGATTTATTAACCCTTTCCTATTATAAAACTTACAATTTGCCAATAATCATAATAAGAATGACAAATAATTTTGGACCATATCAAAACAAAGAAAAAATGATTCCTAAAATTATATTAAATTCATTACAAAAAAGAAAAATTCCTGTTTATGGTGATGGAACAAATAAAAGAGATTGGTTATATGTTAAAGATAGTGTAAAAGCAATTAACTTTATTATTAAAAAAGGTGAAATTGGAAAAATATATCATATATCAACACATAACTTACTTTCAAATCTAGAATTAATTATTCTAATACTGAATAAGCTAAATATAAAAAGTAACCTAATTCAATTTATTAGAGATAGATCTGCTCATGATTATGCTTATTCATTAAATACAGATGATATTAATAAACTTGGTTTTATGTTAAAAAACAATTTCGATAAAAATATTGAGGAAACAATAGAGTTTTATAAAAAGAATGCGAAACATATATAGAATTTTAAAAAGTGCATCAAATGAAAAATTTCATGGATGCACTTTTAAATTTATTCATAAATGATTTTATTTTGATTTATACGCAATAATTGTTTCAAACTCATTTAATACTGTTTCTTCATTCAAAACTTTATTATTATCAACAGTATCGAGATACAATGAATATCCACTCAAATCTACCTTATTTTCACCATTATTTTTATAACCATTAGAATGAATAACCATATAAACCTTATCTCCACCATCAATTTCATAACTAATAACATTTCTATTTTCAGATACAGAAACATTTAATGATTTCGTTTCATCTTTATCTAAATGCATTCCAGAAGTTTCTTGCTTGAATTTAATTAGTTTTTTGTAAGCTTCAAAAGTTTCATAGTTATTAATCTTTAGTGCATAATTTAACTCATTTACTTCATAACTGGATTGATAGGAATTATGGTCGCCGCCTTTTGTTCTTAAAAATTCTTCACCGGAAAGCATAAAGGTTGTTCCTTGAGATGTAAAGACAATAGAATTTGCTAATAAATTCATCTTTTTAGCGTCTTCTTTGCTAACTGACTTTGTAGCCATAAATCTATCATATAATGTGTAATTATCATGACATGTTACATAATTTGTAGTCTTATCTGGATCTTCAATTTTAAATGTACTTCCAACGGTATAACCTTTAATTCCATTAATAATTTTATTGATATCATCATTAGATGTAATTGCTGATTTTTTATCAACCCAACCAAGTTCAGACACACCACTTAATCCACCTTTAATTAAAGCATCACGTGTTTGATCATTAAATTGACCATAACCTTCAAATTTATTTGCATTCTTTTGTATTGCTGGATTATCAATTAAGTTTGTCATATCCCATGGTTCACCATAAATAACAACCCCTGGATTGATCTTTTTAGCTTCAGCTGTTAATTGATTCATGGTTTCAACATCGTGGAGCCCCATTAAGTCAAATCTATATCCTCCGAGTTTATATTCTTTAGTCCAGAATTTAATAGAATCAACCATGAACTTTCTATACATGTACATATCGCTAGCAGTATCGTTACCACAGCCTGATTTGCTTGATAATGTACCATCATTATTGTATCTAAAATAATAACCTGGCATTAAAACATCGAAATTACTACCATTGGCACCATTAACGTGGTTATAAACAACATCCATAATTATATTGATACCCTCTTTATTATAAGCTTGTACCAATCTTTTAAATTCTTTAATCCTTTCATAGGCATCAAATGGATCCTTAGAATATATTCCTTCTAAACAATTATAATTTAAAGGATTATATCCCCAATTAAATGTACCATTAACTTCATCATTTGCTTGGTCAAAAATAGGGAGCAGTTGAACAGCATTAACTCCTAATTCTTTAATATGATCGAAGCCAGTTGTTACAGTTTTACCATCTGAATTATATGTAGTTCCACTTTCGTAAACTCCAGCATATTTTTTCGCATTTTCTTTTGTCCCGTTCCAAGTAGAACTACTTGTAATATCTGCCACGTGAGTCTCATAAACAGTTAAAGCTTTTCTATCGATATTTAAAGGTTCAAAATCATTCCAACCATCTGGATTAGTTTTGCTAAAATCAACTATTGCTCCTCTTAAACCATTTACACCGCATGATTTTGCATATGGGTCAACTATTTCTTTATTTGTAAAAGAGGTATTTGTTACGACATATGTATAGAATTTATTTGAATAGTCGCCACTTAATTCATATGTGAATACACCTTTTTCATCTTTGGACATTGGATATTCTTCATATTTATCATTGCCTAATTCTTTATTAACTGATGTTGGCGTTCCACTATCATAAATTCTTAACATAATTTTACTTGAAACAGGAGACCAAACTTTAAATGTTGTCTTCTCACTTGTATAGATTGCCCCAAGTTCACCATCATAATTATATTTTTCTCCAAATGAATCTGTTTTATATAAAAGTCTCTTAGAAACATTCATTGACAAAGTTACTTTTGATTTAGCAAAAGTAACTTCAACATTATAATCATTTTCAAAACTAACATTATTTGGCAATTTTTCTGAAATTACTTTTGATGGCGAATCTACTGTTTTATCAATAATTAAATTTCCATTTTCATAAAGTTTATAATTAGAAATTTCATTACTTCCTACTAATGTAATAATATTTTCTTTTGCAAAAACTGCTGATTTAATTTCGTCAGAAACGGTAAAATCAGGTGAATCATAAATGCTACTTTCACCACTTCTTAAATAGACATGATAAATATTATTAGAATCTTTTTTTAAATTTGAAAAATCAATATATCTATCTCCATCAGGGTCTTTTGAACTCCAACTTCCAGCACTTTTAACAATGACGCCAAGTTTAGTAGTTGTCAAATCAAAAGTAGATATAGGATAAGCTGCAATTGCTCCATAATCATCAACACCATTAAAAGTATATTCTTGACCCTCTTTAGTTTCAGACCATAACCATAAAGCCCAATTTGAAAACTCACGATCATCACGATAATAATGAATTGAAACACTATCCTCATCATAAGTTGGAGGTTCAACTAAATCACCAGGAGTTGGTGGAACTAGAACATCATTATTTTCTTTGCAACTTACCATTATGCAAAGTGCCGAAAGTACCAATAATCCTGCAATTATTTTTTTAAATTTTTTCATATATAAATCCTTTATATATTATATCACATACAAAACTTGGTATTCTACAATTACCATAACACCTAAAAATCTAATTAATTTGACATTTTAGGTAAATAACAAACTTAGATCTTTTTATTTAATTCACCTTTATAATCAATATATTTGTTCGTTTTGGTCTATTAATTTTGCTATGCCGATTGGTACAAAAAAATATTAATTGCAGCGCTTTGTTCAGACAAACCATCAGCTAGATACTCATTCCTAAGTCAGTCATCACTTAAAATATAAAACTTATAAGACACTTTAAATTTTATGGTGAGATAAAAAATTTAATCACACCACAAAATTTAAAGTGTCTCTATTTTCAAAAAATTACATCTTTTCTGGAGCACTAACTCCAATAAGATTTAATGCGTTTTTTAAGACAATTTCTGTTGCTTTAACAAGTCCTAGTCTTTCGTTAGTTAATTCTGGATTCTTTGAGTCATTAATCTTACATGAAGCATAATATGAATGAAAATATCCAGCAAGTTTTTGAACATAAGTGCAAATCATATTTGGAGCACGAGTCTTGGCTGCATTAGCAACAACATTTGGAAATTCCATCAATGTCTTCATGATTTCTGTTTCTTTTGGATCTACTAATAAATCATATTTAGCTGGCGCAACAAATCCTCTTGCTTCAACTAATATATTATGAGCTCTAGCAAATGCATATTGTGCATAATAAACAGGATTTTCATTGCTCTTTTTACGTACTAAGCCTAAATCAAAATCCATATGAGCTCCAAGTTCTCTAGCAGCAAAACTATATCTAACAGCATCTACACCAACATCATCACAAAGTTCACGTAAGGAAATTCCATTTCCTGTACGTTTGGACATTTTCACTTCTTTACCATCTTCTACTAATCTAACCATTTGCTCAAGATCAATTTCCAAACTATTTGGATGGCCTAAACATGCAAGAGCTGCTTGCATTCTAGCAACATATCCATGATGGTCAGCTCCTAAAAGTATAATTAATTTTTGATAGCCTCTTTCAAATTTATACATATTATTAGCAATATCTGGTAAAAAATAAGTAAATGAACCATCATTTTTAACAAGAACTCTATCTTTATCATCATTAAATAAAGTTGTTTTAAGCCATAAAGCCCCTTCTGACTCATATAAAACGCCTTTTTCTTTCATGTCATCTAAACATTTTTTAATACGAGCATCATTATTTTCATAAAAATATGATTCTGGCATCCATGAATCAAACTCAACACGGAAATTTCTTAAATCATCTTTAATTTTTTCAAGTTCAAGTTTTTTACCAGTAGTTTTAAAATACTCTAATCTTTCATGTGGGTCAGCATCAAGCCATTTATCACCATCTTTTTCAGCAATATTATTTGCAATATCTATTATATCTTGAGCATGATATCCATTTTCAGGTATTGGATAATCTTTTCTTCCAAAATGCTCAAAATATCTTGCAATTAAGGATTCGCCTAGCATATCGATTTGATGACCAGCGTCGTTAATATAATATTCTCTTAAGACACTATAGCCACTGGCAAGCATGAGTCTTGCAATTGAATCGCCCCATGCAGCAGCACGAGCATGACCAACATGTAAATCTCCCGTTGGATTAGCACTAACATATTCGAGATTTATTTTAGGCTCATTTATACCTGTATCATTATGTCCATAAGTTTCACCAGCATTAATAATTGCGTTAATAGAATCTGCTAATGCACTTTTTTTCATTTTAAAGTTTATAAAGCCTGGTTTAACAGCTTCAATAGAATTATAGTCTTTAGAAATTTTCTTAAGTTCCTCAACTATTTTTTCTGCAATTATCATTGGACTAGTCTTTAAAGGTTTAGCAAGACGCATAGCAATAGTTGTTGCATAATCCGCCATTGAAGGATCGCGTGGAATTTCTACAACAATATCTTTTGCAAACTCTTCATTTTGATAAACATTAAGAGTTGCTTGTTTAACATACTCTTTTAAAGTACTTTGCATATCACTCATAACCATGCTTCTCCTTTGCAACGTTTAAATATTTTACAATATTTAGTATTCACTTTCTACTCATATTAAAAATCCAATTAATTACAGCCTTTTTAATAAGAAATAAAATTTATCTACTACAAAAAAACAATTATTTAGAAAACTTTTCATTAAATCTATCAATAGATTCTTTAATTATTCTTTCAGCATCTTTTCTTCCTAAAATTGTTGTAACAGTTGTTGTCTTTCCTTCAAGTTGTTTATAGACTTTAAAGAAATGAGAAATTTCATTTAACATATGAACTGGAAGATCTTTAATGTCTCTATATTGAAATAAATCTGGGTCATCATAACAAACGCTAATTATCTTTTCATCTGGTTGACCTTGATCTACCATCTCAACAACTCCAATTGGAAAACAACGAACTAAAGTCAATGGAGCAAGAGGCTGTTGACATAAAACTAAAACATCAAGTGGATCGTTGTCTCCAGCATATGTACAAGGAATAAAACCATAATTATGAGGGTAGTGAGTTGATGTATATAAAACTCTATCTAATATAATTAAGCCTGTTTCCTTATCTAATTCATATTTGCACTTACTTCCCTTAGGTATTTCTACACATGCAACAAATTTACTTGGCGTAATTCTTTCTTTGTTAAAATCTTTCCAAATATTCATTCTTTTACTCCCCATTATTTCTCTTTATATTCTACTATCGAAGTAAAACTTTTTTACACTAGAAATTAACGTTTAAGTTAATAAATGAAGATGATTTTATTCGATTGTTTTATCAAATCTTTTCATTTCAACAGCATCAGCATCAACACAATTAACATATTCAGCATCTTCATTTTCACTAATTATGTTTGCTCCCGTTTCCTTAAAATACTTTATTGTGTCAATAACATGTTTATTGAATTTTTCACCTGGAACAATAATAGGAATACCAGGAGGATAAATCATAATTGCTTCTTTCGAGATTTGCCCTTCACTTTCCTCCAATTTAACTCTTTTTAATGGCGCATGAAAAGCGACACGAGGTCTTAAAACAAGTTCTGGGAATGTATTATTGTAATGATGGTCTTCATATACAATATTTGGATCATAATATTCTTTGCTTATTTCTTTTAAAGCATTAATTAAAATTTGACAATATTCTTTTTTCATTCCAACTGCAAATAAATATAAAAGTGCATAAGTTTCACTTAATTCACCTTGAATATGATACTTATCCTTTAAAATTCTAAAAACTTCAAATCCATTTATTTTTAGCTTATCAACTTCAACAATTAATTTTGATTCATCAAAATCATAAGCGCCTTCATTTAAAAAATAGTCTTTACCATGTGCTTTGAAACCAGGAATCTTATTAATTTCATTAACGCAATATCTTGCATATTCAATACATTTGTTAATATGTTTTGAACCATTAAAAACAAGCCATTTTCTAGCACAATCAAGCGAAGCTAAAAGTTGTGTATTAGGCGAAGTTGTTGTAATCATGTTATAAGCTTTCATAACATTATAATCACTTACAACATTTGATTTGATAAGTAATGCGCTACTTTGAGTCAAACTTCCACCACCTTTATGAACAGAAGTTGTAGCCATATCAGCACCAGCTTCAATTGCTGAGCAAGGCATCTTTTTTGAAAAATAAAAATGACAACCATGAGCTTCATCCGCCAAAACAATCATTCCTTTTTTATGGGCATATTTTACTAGTTTTTTTATGTCACAGCATGAACCAAAATAAGTAGGATTAATAACAAAAACTGCCTTTGCATCGCTATTTTCATCAATGACTTTTTTCCATGTTTCAAATGTTGGTTGCAAAGCTATTTCTGTAGATTTATCAATTTCAGGCATAACAAAAATAGGAATTGCTCCACTTAAAATTAAACCATTTATGACCGATTTATGAACATTACGTGGAAGTATAATTTTGTCATTCGCTTGAAGTGCGCTCATAAGCATAATTAAATTGCCAGAAGTACTGCCATTTACTAAAAATTTACAATAATCTGCACCACAAGCTTTAGCAAATAAATCCTCTGCTTCTTTTATTACACCTGTAGGTTTCATTAAATTGTCCATTCCACGTGGACTATTTAAATCCGTTGTGTAAATCTTATGACCACAAATATTACTCAACTCAGTATGTATATTGCCTTCATGACCTGGAAGATCAAAATGAGTGTTTTTTTCACTTAAATACTTTTTATAGGCTTCTATATAAGGCAATTTTTCTTGCCCTTTCTTATCAATAGTTTTCATAGCTTAACCTTATTTTTTTAAAACAACCGTGATTATTATATATATTATTATTTAAATGTGTATGTATTCTTTATCATTTTTGATTATTTTTTTATTTAAATAAAAGCAAAAAAGCTTATTTTTTAACATTTAATTAAAAAATAAACATAAAATATTAAAATTTATTCGATACAATCGTGACAATTATAATTATATATGCTACTTTAAGGGAATAATTTATTAAATATATGTTGCTCATTTGTTCATTTTTTATTGAAATCCTTAGCAGTTTGTGCATAAAATAAAGAAATTTATAAGTTAATTAGAAAATTAAAAACTTTTTATTTGGGGGAAACTACTACTATGAAAAACAAAAAGTCAAAACCTACAAAGTCTACTCGTGCATTAAGAGAAGCAGTTAAAACATTACTTCTCAAGAAAAAAGATATTAATGCTATTACTGTTATGGATCTTTCAAAAGAAGCCAATGTTAATCGTGGAACTTTTTACAACCATTACAACAACATTAATGACATCATCAATGAAATTGAAGATGAATTAATGGATGAATTCGATAAAAGTTGGCATAAAGCTGAAAGCAGCGATTCATTTGCAGATTCATTAATGCAAAGCGTAACATCAACAGTTATAAAATATCAAAATGAATATTCAGAGATTGTTAAATATATTCCACATTATACTTTCACTGATTTAAAAACTAGAATTTTGAAAGCTATAATGGATAATTATGAACGTATTAGTCCTGAAGATCAAAAAACAATGGCTGAGTTATATATTCTTGCTAATGGCATAGCAGCGTGCTATATAGAATATTTCCAAGAAAAACTTAATGTTGATTTAAACGAATTAAGCAAAGCATCTTCTACATTAATCAAAAAAGTTATTTCTAAATAATAATGAAAAAAGACTGATTAATTCAGTCTTTTTTCATATATGTTTTTTTAAAGTTTCATTTCAAATTGTCAAAAACTTTAAAACCATAAATGATTTTATTTACAACAACACATTTCTTTTTTGCTCCTCTTCTTCGCAATACAATTCATAAACTTGACTTAAATTAATTTTCTATATAATCTTTTTTATATAGAAAAGAGTTGCTTATGAAATATTTATTAGTTAGCGATATTCATGGAGATTATAATGAATTAGAATTTATCATAAATAAATTTAATGAATTAAAATGCGAAAAAATTATTTGTTTAGGAGACTTTTTATATCACGGGCCAAGAAATGATTTACCAAAGGGGTATAATCCTAAAAAATGTATTGAATTACTAAATAAATATAAAGATAAAATAATTGCTATAAATGGGAATTGTGATGCTGAAGTTGACCAAATGGTTTTAGATTTTAAATTAAATAAAGAATTAAATTTACAATTATTTAATAAAAATTTTTATCTTGTTCATGGACACCATTTAGACAAAATAAAAAATATAGACAAAAACACAATTGTTCTTCATGGTCA
>CAZSMV010000010.1:0-35476 GCA_964608215.1 uncultured Staphylococcaceae bacterium | reverse complement strand
TCTATTTGTGTAAGAAAAATATAGAATAAAATCAACGAAATTCCTTGGACTTATTATTAATGATTACAAATCATTCTTTTGTTTGATTTTATTAAAAATAGAGTAATCTTATATAAAAAAGTTCGCTGAAATATCGAACCTATATTAATTAACTGGCGGAGAAAGGGGGATTTGAACCCCCGCAGGCTATTCACCTCTATCGGTTTTCGAAACCGACCCCTTCAGCCGCTTGGGTATTTCTCCAACTCTATTATTATAAAAGATTTGTGTCGTAAATATAATAACTTTATTAAAAAGGTAAAAAAGTTTAATATATTTAAGTATGCAAATACTTAAATTAGTAAGTTTTTTAGAAAGTAATATTGAATCAACTATTGAATATAAATATGGCATTACTTTTTTAATTTTGTCACTAGCTTTTTTCTTAACGTTGATTCTTTTTATTATAGTTTTAGTTACAATTCCTCGACAAACAAGAAATCGAGAAATTAAAAAAACTGTAATGTTTAAAAATGAAAGAATAATTGTGGTTAATTATAAAGATTCAAGTCCAACTGTTGATTATTTAGATTTTAATAATTTGAGAAAAATAACAACCGTTTCTTTTGCAGATTTTTTGAATTTTTTTCCTGATGTGGATCAAAATGATGTTAAAACGTATATAAATTCTTTATTAAACTTAGAATTTAATAGTTTATCTAAAGAGGCAATTCTTGTTACTAATTTAATCTTAACTGTTCATAAAAAGAGACTTACATATCGCGCAGTTTTAAAATGTAATTGTGTGGATAAAGAGAAAAAATGTATTTACTTAAGTTTTTCAAGATTAATTCATACTCCAGTAGATCATAGAGTTGTTAAAAAGAATGCAAAACGCGATGTTTATGATATTAGTATAATTAAAAAAATGTATGATGAAGGTAGATTTAGCAAAGGAATAATGACAATTTTTAGGTTTTATCTTAAACCAAATAATGTCAATTATTATAATGAGTATCTATTAAGAAGAAACGTGATTGATGCATTATATTCAGACACCACAAACAATGTATCTTTTTTCTTTTTTGGAGATAGTTCTCTTGAATTTGCTATTTTAGATTTAAGGACATTTAATGATTATCAATTATCTAGGCATTCATATCAAATGTGTAATTTGATAGAAAAATATCTTGAAATTCGTGGGTTATCAGAAACATATGGCTTTAGATTATGCAGTTCCCAAGTTTCTGACTTGCCAAGAAATTATGATAGTGCATATCTTGCTTTATCTGGTTTATTTAAATCGACAGGCGATATAAATAGACAAGTTAGTGTCTATAGCAAAGGTAAAAATGAAGTATCAATATTAGAATCTACATACAAGATAGAACTCAAGCGAATTATTAAAGAAAAACAATTTAATGCTTTATATGCTCCGGTTGTACATATAACAAATAATCGAGTTTCGGTATTTGCGTATCTAAGTTATGTTGATTTTAATTCAACTATTATTACATCAAAAGATGAGGTATATAATTGTGCAAAAACATTTAATTATGATCAACAATTAATATCGATTATATTACGAGATATTATTCCAACATTTATATCTCAAACTAGTAGTCCAAACTTTAAATTGTTTATAAAAATACCTTTTAATTATTTAGATGAAACGATTGAAGCAATTAAAGGTATTCAAGATAGTAATAAAGCCTGCATTATTTTCTGTTTATCTTCAATTGAATTAATTGATGAAGAAGAAAATAATGCGTTACAGATTCGTTTATCCGAAATTAAACGACTTGGTTATGAATTAGCAATATTTACGAAAACAGGTGATTATGTTTTAAAAACAAGTACATATAATATGTTTGATTATTGTTTAATTGATCCGCTATTAGATGCAAATGTTAAACAAGATTCACGTAGTTTTATTAAATTTAAAGAACTATATGGGAAAATCAAAAAATCCAATATTCCAATTGTTGCTTTAAATGCAAAATCTTACCAAACAATGGAATTATTAAGCAAAAATGGAATAAAAGATTTCAGCAATGATTTGATTTCGAAAAAAGATTTAATGCTTTTGCCTCTCAATCCAAAGGTACAAAAGAAATTAATAACAATCGTTAATTAAGAAGGGAATTAATTATGGAAAAACAAGAAATTAAAAATAAGGATATAACTCCACGTGATGTAGATTTTGCTCAATGGTATACAGATGTTTGCAAAAAAGCAGAATTGATGGATTATAGCGATGTTAAAGGTTTTATTATTTATAGACCTTATGGATATGCGATTTGGGAAGAAATCCAAAAATTTATTGATAAAGAATTTAAGAAGAATGGTGTTCAAAATGTATATTTACCTATGGTAATTGCTTCTTCACAATTCAAAAAAGAAAAAGATCATATTCAAGGTTTTGCACCTGAAACATTGGTTTGTACCGAAGCTGGCGGAAATAAACTCGAAGATCCTTTAATTATAAGACCAACTAGTGAAGTTTTATTTTGCAACCATTATAAAAATATTATCCAATCTTATAGAGATTTACCAAAGATATACAATCAATGGTGCTCGGTTGTAAGATGGGAAAAAACTACTAGACCTTTTTTAAGAGGCAGTGAATTTTTATGGCAAGAAGGACATTCAATGCATGCTAGTGAAGAAGAAGCTAGAGAACTTGCCTTAAAAATGCTTGATGTTTACGATAGAACTGGTCGCGATTTATTAGCCGTTCCTTTTGTAAAAGGTAGAAAAACTGATAAAGAGAAATTTGCTGGTGCAAAAGAAACATATTCTATAGAAGCTTTAATGCATGATGGGAAAGCATTACAAAGTGGAACAACACATTATTTTGGCCAAGATTTTGCTAAAGCTTTTGGTATCCAATATTTGGATAAAGATGGGCAATTAAAAACTCCATATCAAACAAGTTTTGGTGCTTCAACTAGACTTGTTGGAGCAATTATCATGGTTCATGGTGATGATAATGGACTTGTTTTACCTCCATTTGTTGCGCCTGTTCAAGTTGTAATTGTTCCAATTCAAATGGCTAAAGAAGGCGTTTTAGCAAAATGTAGAGAAGTTGCTAAGGAATTAGAAGATTTAGGTATAAGAGTAAAATTGGATGATTCTGATCGCACACCTGGCTGGAAATTTGCGAATTATGAAGTTAAAGGTGTACCTTTAAGAATTGAAATTGGTCCAAAAGATATTGAAAACAATCATGTAATGGTTGTTAGGAGAGTTGATAGAATTAAAAAAGTCATCGATTTTAAGGACATAAAAAAAGATATTCCTGCCGAGTTAAACGATATTCATGCAACTATGTATAAAAAAGCATTACAAAATTTAGTTGAAAATGTAACAGAAGTTCATTCAGTAGAGGAACTCAAGAAAGTTGTTGATAAATCTGGTTATGCAAAAATGATGTGGTGTGGCGATGTCGAATGCGAAAATAAAATAAAAGAATTAACAACTGCAACAGCTCGATGTATTCCATTTGAACAAATACCATTTGATGATAAATGTGCATCTTGTGGAAAACCTGCAAAGTACGTTGTACTCTTTGCAAAAGCATATTAGATTTTAAATTAACAAAAAATATTCTTGAAATTCATTCGTGAATTATAGTTTCACGAATGAATTTCATACCATCATAGCTATTTTATTTGATTTTATATAACTTTCTAAATATAAAAGTTTGGAAATATAAAATCTTTTATGGTATATTAATAGTCGTCTGGAGAAATACCCAAGTGGTGAAGGGGACAGTTTGCTAAACTGTTAGGTCGGGAAACCGGCGCGAGGGTTCAATCCCCTCTTTCTCCGCCAAATTAAAATTTATTCGATTGTATCGATGTTTTTATACCCATTTTGGGTATTTTTTATTAGATTTTTTGATAAACTTAGACTTATGAGATTTGGTTTATACGAATATTTTTTATATTGTCCTGTTTTAAAATAGAATATTTAATCGATATTAATTTATTTTTGCTTTTTGTAATTTTTAAAAATCATTTTCTTATATATAATAAAAAAAGGGGGGATTTTTTTATGGTAGTTGATATTATTTTAATTGCTATACTTGTAATTAGTTTCGTAGTTGGGTTTGTTAGAAATCCAGTTAAATGTTTAATTGATTTAGTTTTGTTTGTTGCTTTTGCGCTAGTTTCTTATAATTTGTTAGTTAAATTCCAAGTTAATATTTTAAATATTTTTGGTGTTACTTTTTCAGACATTGCTAAGGCCGAAATTGGTGCTTCTATAAGCAGTTTAAATACTTCTTTATATGATTTAGCAAGTCAGCTTGGAATAGATATTTCAGGAATTAATGAAACTTTTACCAAGGATGAGCTTTACGTTGAACTTGGGAAATCTGTTTTACATACCGGATTTTTCTTGGTTTCAAGCATAGTTTCCATGATTTTAGCTTATGTTTTTGGTTGGGCAATTTATGCAATATTTAGAAAGAAAGCTAAAAAAATTAAAAAGATGCCAAGAATGATTTTAGGAGCATGTTCTTCGTTAATATTAGCATGTACTATGGTTGCTTTTGTATTTTCGCCAATTTGTATGCTTTCTAATAATGTTTTAAAAATTGAATCTTATGTTGAAAACGAAAATTTAGGAAATGCAGTTACATTTTTAAGTGAAACTAATGAAAAGGTAAATGAATATGCACCTCAAATTAAAGAATTAACTACTAAATTAAATAATATAAATGAAGAAGTAAATGGTTATGAAGATGTAATTATTGAATTTGATACAAGTTTTAGTAATTTGCAATCGAGATATAAAGATTTTGGTGATAGATTAGATAATTTATCTAAAAAATCTTTAAGTGAAGAAGATAAATATGCAGTTGATGAAATGAAAACTAAATATAAAGAATATGAAGATGAAATTAATACTTCTTCAAGTGAATTTTCTAAAACAAAAAGTGAATATTACGATCTCAAAGAAAAGATAAATAATTATGGTACAGAAGCGAATAACATTGACGAATATTTATCATTGTTTGACGAATTTAATGGTAAAGTTAGCGATTATTATAAACTTGTTAAAGAAGCAAATACTAGTTATAAGAAATTTTTACCAACAACTTTCTCTTTCTTAGGCAATATTAATTTTGGTTATATTAATTTTGAATCAACTGTATACGACATTAAAGATTTAAATGGTTTCTTTGACTTATTAGATTCTAATTTAGATACATTTATTAATAAAGATTTGCCTAAATTGGTTGATGCAGGTAATAAGAAAATAGATGAATTAATTAATACATATGAAGAAAATAAAAAAGATATCGAAAGTTTTGAAACTCAATATGAAGAATATAAAGAAACAATAGACAAAGAAGTTGATGAAGGCAGAGAAAAAATAAATGATATTTCTAGCAAACTTGATGAGTATGACGAAGAACTTAAAAAGATAGAAAACAAATATAACTAAAAGTATATTAATAATTAAAATTTGTGGCATTTTTTGTTATCAAGAAATGCCTATTTTTTAACTCAAAAATATTTATATTTTTTAAAAAAAGTATAGAATAATTTACGGCAAGATAGGAGGATGAATTATGAATTCATTAGATTTAAGTGTCTATGGAATTAAAGGCACAAAAGAAGTTGTTTATAATCCTTCTTATGAACAATTATTTAAAGAGGAAATGAAGGAAGAACTTGAAGGTTATGAGAAAGGTCAATTAACTGAACTTGGTGCAGTGAATGTCATGACTGGTGTTTACACTGGAAGATCACCAAAGGACAAATACATTGTTGTTGATGAAAATTCAGAAAATACTGTCTGGTGGACAAGCGAAGGTTATAAAAATGATAATCATAGAGCAAGTAAAGAGGCTTGGGAAGCAGTTAAAGCATTAGCTCAAAAAGAGTTATCAAATAAAAAACTTTATGTTGTCGATGGTTTTTGTGGCGCTAATAAAGATACTAGAATGGCTGTTAGATTTATTGTTGAAGTTGCATGGCAAGCTCATTTTGTTAAGAATATGTTTATTAGACCAACTGAAGAAGAATTAAAAAATTTCAAACCAGATTTTGTCGTCTATAATGCTAGTAAAGCAAAATTAACAAATTATAAAGAATTAGGTCTCAATAGCGAAACATGTATTATGTTTAATATTACTTCAAGAGAGCAAGTAATTATCAACACATGGTATGGCGGAGAGATGAAAAAAGGAATGTTCTCAATGATGAACTATTTCTTACCATTAAAAGGCATTGCTTCAATGCATTGTTCAGCAAATACAGATTTAAATGGTGAAAATACTGCTATTTTCTTTGGATTATCAGGAACAGGAAAAACAACACTTTCTACCGATCCAAAACGTCTTTTAATTGGCGATGATGAACATGGTTGGGATGATAATGGTGTTTTCAATTTTGAGGGTGGTTGTTATGCTAAAGTTATCAACCTTGATAAAGACAGTGAGCCAGATATTTATAATGCTATTAGAAGAGATGCATTACTTGAGAATGTTACAGTTGATAAGAACGGAAAGATTGATTTTAATGATAAGTCAGTAACTGAAAATACTCGTGTTTCTTATCCAATTGATCATATTGAAAACATAGTTAAACCAATTTCTCATGGACCAGCTGCTAAGAATGTAATTTTCTTATCTGCAGATGCTTTTGGTGTTTTACCTCCAGTTTCAATTTTGACACCTGAACAAACTAAGTATTATTTCTTAAGTGGTTTTACTGCAAAACTTGCAGGTACAGAAAGAGGAATTACTGAACCAACTCCAACATTTAGTGCATGTTTTGGACAAGCTTTCCTTGAATTGCCTCCAACTAAATATGCTGAAGAATTAGTTAAGAAAATGCAAAAGAGTGGTGCAAAAGCATATCTTGTTAATACTGGTTGGAATGGTAGTGGAAAACGTATTTCAATTAAAGATACAAGAGGAATTATTGATGCTATTTTAAATGGTTCGATTTTAAAAGCTCAAACCAAGAAACTTCCTATCTTTGATTTTGAAATTCCAACAACATTAGAAGGCGTTGATACAAAAATTTTAGATCCAAGAGATACATATCAAGATTCAAAAGTTTGGGAGAAAAAAGCAATTGATCTTGCTCAAAGATTCCAAAAGAATTTTGTCAAATATGAATCTTCAAAAGAAGGAAAAGAACTCGTAAAAGCTGGACCAAAATTAAAGTAAGCAAGAACCGATATTAAATTTTATTAAAAATCACGTATGAACTAATAATGATTCATGCGTGATTTTTTAAATTCATATTTCAAAAACACATTCATTTTCTACTTGTTTTTGAAATATGAATTAATTATTCTTTTAAATATGTCTGTAATTACTTTTACTAACGTTACAAAGTATTATTCAAGCACATTGATTTTGGATCATGTTTCCTTTTCTGTTAACAAAGGAGAAAAGGTTGCTTTAATAGGAAATAATGGTGCAGGTAAAACTACACTTTTTAAATTAATTTTAGGTATTGAAGAACCTACGCTTGTTCCAAAAGAAGATAAAGTCGGTGATATATCAATTTTAAAGGGGACAACTATTGGATATTTGGATCAAAATTGTATTACAAATATTGAAAATACAGTTGAACAAGAGCTTTTACTTGCGTTTGAAAAGCAGATTAAAATGGAAGCAAAAATTGAGGAAATTAGTGAGCAAATAAAGAATAATTCATCAGATAATAGTTTATTAGAAAAATATAATAATTTATTGCAAGAATTTGAAAAAGAGAGGGGATATACATATAAAAATGAAATAAAAGAATATCTCTCAAAATTTAATTTTAATCTTTCGTACTTAGATAGAAAGGTTTCATCATTAAGTGGTGGCGAAAGAATGAAGATTGCGTTTATTAAAATATTACTTTTTAAATATGATATTTTGCTTCTTGATGAACCTACAAATCATATAGACGTTTCAACAATTGAATGGTTAGAAAATTTCTTAAAAAATTATGAAGGAACGATTTTTTTTATTTCACATGATAGATATTTTTTAAATTCTTTAGCAACTAGAATTTTTGAATTAGAAAATCATAAATTAACCATTTATAACATGGGCTATGAGAATTATTTAGAAGCTAAAAAACAAAATTATGAAAGCCTTTTAAAACAATCGATTAAAGAAGAAAAACAAATTGAAAAATATAAAAGATTTATAGAGTTTTATATGCCAAAACCTAGATTTGCTAGTAGAGCTCATGATAGAGAAAAGAAACTTGCAAAACTTGAAGCAAATAGAACAGAAGTTCCTAAAGAAGAAAATAGAAAAATAAATTTCAAAATTGAAGGTAGTATACTTGCAAATAAACAAGTTTTAAAGTTTTCAAATGTTGTTGTTGGCTATGCTGAACCATTATGCCCAGAATTTTCATTTGTTCTTTATGGTCAAGATAGGCTTGCAATAGTTGGTGATAATGGAATAGGCAAAACTACACTTGTAAAATCAATAATTGGAGAAATTAAGTTATTTAAAGGTTCAATTAAGCCTTTAAGAGGTATCCAAGTTGGTTATATTAAACAAAACGATTATATTTTTGATAAAAACATTGATGCGATAGATTATTTAAGAGAAAAATATCCAAATAAATTAGATAAAGAATTAAGAGCAAATTTAGGTAGATTTTTATTTAAAGGTGAAGATATTTTTAAATCTACAGGATTAATGAGTAATGGTGAAAAAATGCGACTCATTTTGTGTGCTTTAACTATGAATAGTTATGATGTTTTAGTACTAGACGAACCCACAAACCATCTTGATATGATTACTAAAGAATGTTTAATTGATGCACTTAAAAATTACGATGGTTGCATTATTTTTGTTTCTCATGATCGTTATTTCATAAATGAACTTGCAAATAAAACGTTGTATTTAACTTCTTCTCAAGCATTATTAATTGATGGAAATTATGATGATTTGAAAATTAGACTTGATGCTATGAATAAAGAAGCTAATGAACATATTGATTTAAACGAACTAGAGAAAAATCTAATTAAAGAAAAACTTCCTGAAAAGAAAAAAGAAAAATTATCAAATAATGCAATTCAAAAATTGCAAGAAGAAATGGCTGATATTGAATTGAGTTTAGATGTAATAGATGAGAAATTTAATGATCCAACTACAAAATATGATGAATTTGCAGATCTAAATGAGGAAAAATCTAATCTTGAGACTAGGTATTATGAAATTCTTGGAATTTTGGAAGAAAACGGAAAATAGGATTGTTCGTTGAGTATTGAAATTTGTGCTACTATCTTAAAAAAATCATTTATGGTTTTTGTATTGTTCGACAATATCAAATAAGCACGAATTAAATCGTGTCTTTTTTTGTTCTTTCAATTGAAAAACGCGACTAAAATTATATAATAATTTTGTATGTCAAAGGAGAACTTATAAAATATGGCAGAAATTAAAAAGACCTTTTTAAGTGTTGATGGTAACACTGCTGCTGCTTTAGGATCATATTGTTTTACTGAAGTTGCCGCAATTTTCCCAATTACTCCATCATCACCAATGGCTGATCACGTTGATGTATATGCTGCACAAGGAAAGAAAAATTTCTTTGGAAGTACAGTTAAAGTTTGTGAAATGCAATCTGAAGGTGGCGCATCTGGTGCTCTTCACGGTGCTATACAAGCTGGAACCTATGGAACAACATTTACCGCTTCACAAGGTTTATTATTAATGATTCCTAACGTTTATAAATGGGTTGGCGAAGAATTACCAGCAGTTATGGAAGTTAGTGCTCGTTCATTAGCATCAAGATCATTATGTATTTTTGGAGATCATCAAGATGTTTATGCATTAAGACAAACTGGAATTGCGATGATTTGCTCACATTCAGTTCAAGAAGTTGCAGATTTAACTCCAATTTCTCACTTAATTGCTATTGATGCTTCATATCCAGTATGTCATTTCTTTGATGGTTTTAGAACATCACATGAAATTCAAAATGTTGAATTTGTTGATGATGAAGAATACCGCAAATTAATGCCATGGGATAAAGTTGAAGAATTCCGTAAAAAAGCTTTAAACCCACACTCAAACCCAGTTACTAGGGGTGGTGCTGAAAATGATGATATCTATTTCACAGGTTTAGAAGCTCAAAATAAACATGGTGCTAAAGTTTTAGAAGTTGCTAAGAAATATTTCAAAGAAGCAACAAGACTTACTGGAAGAGAATATGCTCCATTTGTTTATGTAGGTGCAAAAGATGCTACTAAAGTTATTGTTGCTATGGGTAGTGTTACTGAAACTGCTCTTGAAGTTGTTGAAGATTTGAATAAGAAGGGCGAAAAAGTTGGTTTACTTAAAGTTATTCTTTATAGACCATTTAGCGCAAAAGATTTTGTTAGCGTTCTTCCAAGCACAGTTAAAACAATTGCTGTTTTAGATCGTACAAAAGAAAAAGGCGCTGTTGGTGAACCACTTTATGAAGATGTTATTGCTTCATTAAATCTTACTGGTAAAACTGGAATTAAGGTTATTGGTGGAAGATATGGTTTAGGTAGCCATGATACTCAACCAAAGCATATTAAAGCTGTTTATGATTGGATGGAAACAAGTGCAGCACATCACGATTTCACTTTAGGTATTGAAGATGATGTTACTGGTTTATCAGTTCCAATTAAAGATGATAAGTATGAAATCGCTCATAATTATACTTCATGCTTATTCTATGGTTTAGGTAGTGATGGTACAGTCGGTGCTAATAAGTCCTCAATTAAAATCATTGGTGATGCAACTCATCAATATGCTCAAGCCTATTTTGCTTACGATAGCCGTAAATCAGGTGGTGTTACACGTAGCCACTTAAGATTTGGTAAAGAACCAATTCACTCAACATATTATGTTCAACATGCTGACTTTATCAGTGTTTCGCTTGATACATATATGTTTAGATTTGATATTTTAAAAGACTTGAAAGATGGTGGAACATTCTTATTAAATACAGATATGGATGATGCCGCACTTGAAAAGATGTTACCAAATAGAGTTAAATGGCAACTTGCTACAAAACATGTCAAATTCTATGTTATTGATGCAAATAAGATTGCTCTTGAAATTGGTATGGGAAGACACACTAATACAATTCTTCAATCTGCATTCTTCCATTTAAATGAACAAATTATGCCTTATAGCGAAGCTAATGTTTGGATGAAAAAATTAGCTGAAAAAACATATGCTAAGAAAGGTGAAGAAGTTGTTAAACTCAACTATAAAGCAATCGATTCTGGTACCGAAGGATTAAGAGAAGTTAAAGTTAAACCAGAATGGGCAAATCTTGATTTCAAGAGAGTTAGAACTACAACTGGCGATGATTATTTCGATAACTTCGTTATGCCAATCAATACTCTTGATGGATATGATTTACCAACTAGTGCTTTCTTAAAAGATGGTTTAGAAGATGGCAGTATGAGAAATAATGTCACCTTCAAAGAAGAAAGATCAATTGCAGATAAAGTTCCAGTTTGGAATAAAGAATATTGTATTCAATGTAATCAATGCGCATTTGTCTGTCCACATGCTACAATTCGTCCATTCTTATTAAATGATGATGAAGTTAAACATGGTCCAGAAGGTTTAGCTGAAATGACTAAAGATGCAATTGGTAGTCCAGCAGTTAAAGGAATGAAATATATTATTTCAATTTCACCAATGAACTGCGTTGGTTGTGGTCTTTGTGCAAATGAATGTTTAGCTAATAATACAGCCAAGAAGTTAGGTAATGATCACTTTGCTTTAAAGATGGTTGAAGCTAAATCTCAATTCGATAAAGAAAAATATTCAAAATACTTATTCAAGAATGTTGAATATAAATCAAATATTTTCCCAACAAATACAGTTAAAGGCGTTGGATTCTTAATGCCATATCAAGAAGTTAGTGGATCATGTCAAGGTTGTGGAGAAACTCCATACTATAGATTATTATCTCAATTATTTGGTAGAGATTTATTAATTGCTAACGCAACTGGTTGTTCATCAATTTATAATGGCTCAACCCCAATGACTCCATTTGTTACTGATAAGAATGGTGAAGGCGTTGCTTGGGCTAACTCATTATTTGAAGATAATGCTGAATTTGGTTATGGTATGAGACTTGCTACTGATTATAAATTAAAACAAATCAGTGAAATCTTAGTTCCAGCTTTAGAACGTGATTCAGTTGAAGATAGCGTTAAAGAAGTTGTTAAAAAATATTTAGAAAATATTAAGAAAAAGGATGAGGCTCGTAAAGTTATCCCAGAACTTCTTAAAGCTGTTGAAGGTAGTAAAGATGAAGGAATTAAAGAAGTCTTAAAATTCAAGAATGATTTACTTGATAAATCAGTTTGGATTATTGGTGGTGATGGATTCGCTTATGATATTGGTTATGGTGGATTAGATCATGTCATCGCTAGTGAAGATGATATTAATGTCTTAGTTTTAGATAACGAACAATATGCAAACACTGGTGGTCAAGCAAGTAAGGCAACTCAAACTGGTTGTATCGCTCAATTTGCTGCAAGTGGTAAGAAAACAAAGAAGAAGAATTTAGCTTTAATTGCTATGGCTTATGGTGATGTTTATGTCGCTCAAATTGCTCTTGGCGCAAATCCAATGAAAGCAATTCAAGCCTTCAAAGAAGCTGAATCATACAATGGCCCATCATTAATTATTGCTTATGCTCCATGTATTAACCAAGGAATTAAAGGTGGTCTTGTCAATAGTATTCAAGAAGAAAAGAAAGCTGTTGATTGTGGATTCTTCACAACTTGGAGATACGATCCTCGTTTAGTTAAAGAAGGTAAACCAGGATTACAACTTGATTGTGCCGAACCAGACTTTACTAAATTTAGAGATTTCTTATTAACAGAAAACAGATTCTCAATGCTTCCAAAAGTTAATCCATCTGAATATGAAGAATTATTCAAGAAAGCTGAAGAAGCCGCAAAAGAAAGATGGAATGCTGTTAAGAAATTTGGTCTTTAATTAAAAAATCTAAAAAGCTCCACTAAATGGAGCTTTTTTCATGCGTGAACAATTAGGTTCACGCATGGTTTTTGTTCGATATTTGCATTAATATATTTCTATTGATTAAGAAAAGATAATTTATTATCAAATCTCATAAGTAAATTTTGGTTTTCTATTGACAAAAAAAACTTAAATATATATGCTAGTTTCGAAAACTAGATAAGGTGGTATTATTATATGAGTGTTAATGAAATTTCATTACCAAATTATACAGTAAAACAAGACATATGGAACGCAATCACACATGGTTTAGGGGCGATATTTGGCTTAGTTGTTACAATTTTAATGATTTTAAAAATTAATTTATGGGGAGCTTGGGGTGCTAATTATACTGAACATGTTTATAGGATGGTTGGTGTTTGCATTTATGGTGTTGGAATGATTCTTTGCTATACAATAAGTTGCATTTATCATAGTTTATTTAAAAATAATGGTAAGAGAGTTTTAAGAGTTATTGATCATGATACAGTTTTCATGCTTATTGCGGGAAGTTATACAATTTTTTGCTTAACTGCTTTAAGAGAGCAAACTTTATATGGTGTTATTCCTTATGTTGGTTGGATTATCTTTGCTATTTGTTGGATTGGGGTAATTGTTGGTGTTGTTTTTAATTCAATAAATATTCATAAGTATAATGCATTATCAACTTCCTTATACATAATTATTGGTTGGTCAATTATATTTGCTGCAAAAGAATTAATTAATACCATAACCTTAAATGGTTTTTTGTGGATGTTATCGGGTGGAATTGCATATACGTTAGGCGCAATTTTATATGGAATTGGAGCAAAGAAATCGTTATGGTTTCACACTGTTTTTCATGTGTTTATTGTTATTGGCACAGTACTTCAATTTATATCTATCTGGTTTTATGTTTTAAATTAATTCTTACTTACAAGTAAGAATCTTTAATAATAAAAGTTTTTTGGTATAATTTCTTTTATGGCGGCTAATGAGATACGTGTTAAAGGTGCACGAGAAAATAACCTAAAAAATATAAGTGTAAATTTTCCAAAAGAAAAATTAATAGTTTTTACTGGAGTTTCTGGCAGTGGAAAATCAACTTTAGCTTTTGATACCATTTTTGCTGAAGGGCAAAGAAGATATATGGAATCTTTGTCTAGTTATGCTAGACAATTTTTAGGGGGAATTGAAAAACCAGAGGTTGAATCTATAGAAGGGCTTTCGCCTTCTATTGCTATTGATCAAAAATCTCAATCTCATAATCCTAGAAGTACTGTAGCTACAGTCACAGAAATATATGATTATTTACGTTTATTATATTCAAGAATTGGTGTCCCATATTGCCCAACTCATAATGAGCCAATTATATCTTTTAGTGTTCAAAAAATAACAGACATTATTTTTTCTAATGAAGAGAACTCAAAAGTTATTATTATGTCTCCAATTGTTAAAGAAGAAAAAGGAACACATAAAGATACATTAGAAAAAATTAAAAAGAATGGTTTTTTAAGAGTTAGGGTTGATGGTCAAAACTATTTGATTAACGAAGTTCCAGAATTAAATAAAAATCAACGTCATTATATTGATATTGTTATAGATCGTATTGTTTTAAAGCAAGAGAATAGGAGTAGAATTTTTGAAGCTATTGAACTTGCTGCAGATTGGAGCAAAGGTTTTATTTTGGTTTCTATTAATGGAGAAGAAAAACTATATAGTGAACATTTTGCATGTTCAAAATGTGGTTTTACAGTTCCAAAACTTGAGCCAAGATTATTTTCTTTTAACTCGCCATTAGGAGCTTGTCCTTCTTGTAATGGATTAGGAATTAGTCAGGAAGTTGATATTGATTTACTTGTTCCTGATAAAACTATTTCAATCGATGATGGCGCCATTGTGTACTTTAAAAATACGGTTAATACTAAAAATATAGAATGGCAAGATTTTAAGTTTTTACTTGATCATTATAAGATTCCAACAAACATTCCATTTTCAAAATATACTAAAGATCAAATCGATATTATTATGAATGGTTCAAAGGAAGTTCTTTCTTACGCTATCAAGTCTTCTTCTGGTAATGTTATGAATCGAACTCATTATGTTGAAGGAGTTAAAACAAGAATTGAAAGACTT
The DNA here is from genome assembly GCA_964608215.1 of uncultured Staphylococcaceae bacterium. Lineage (GTDB taxonomy): Bacteria > Bacillota_I > Bacilli_A > RFN20 > CAG-826 > Onthovivens. The sequence continues at coordinate 20,376 of CAZSMV010000010.1, read as the reverse complement.
TACAAAGAGACATCTAGTGAATTTTTACGTGAATATTATGCAAAATTTTTAAAGAATAAAGTTTGTTCTAAATGTCATGGAGCAAGACTAAATGAAGCTGTTTTATCTGTTAAAATTAATGGATTAAATATTTATGAATTAACTTGTTTATCGCTTGATAAATTTTATGAATTTATGATAGATCTCCATAATCATTTAACTGATTATGAATGGAAGATAGCAGAGTTAGTTGTAAAAGAAATATGCAATAGAACATCATTTTTGATTAATGTTGGTTTAGGATATTTAACATTATCACGTTATGCTATGACTTTATCTGGAGGAGAGTCTCAAAGAATAAGACTAGCTACTCAAATTGGAAGCAAATTGTCTGGTGTTTTGTATGTTTTAGATGAACCTTCAATTGGTCTTCACCAAAGAGATAGTGAAAAACTAATTAATGCTTTAAAAGAAATGCGTGATTTAGGAAATACTATTATTGTTGTTGAGCATGACGAAGGCATGATTAGAAGCGCCGATTATCTTGTTGATATAGGCCCTGGTGCTGGTGTTCATGGTGGTAATCTAGTTGCTCAAGGAAGCGTTGAAGATCTTGAAAAGTGTGAAGAATCAATAACAGGTCAATATTTAAGTGGTAAAAAATATATTCCTATTCCATTTGAAAGAAATAAAGGAAATGGTAAATTTCTTGTAATTAGTGGATGTAAAACAAATAATTTAAAAAATATAACTGCTAAATTTCCGCTAGGTTGTTTTGTATGCGTAACAGGTGTTTCTGGAAGTGGTAAATCTTCTTTAGTTAATGAAACACTATTAAACGCTGTTAATAAAGAATTATTTGGAAAGACGGTTGATGGAGGAATTTATTCAAAAATTACAGGGTTAAATAATATTGATCAGGTAATTAATATTTCTCAAGAACCAATCGGAAGAACACCACGTTCGAACCCTGCTACATACGTAAAAGCTTTTGATGATATTCGAGAAATTTTTGCTTCAACAATAGAAGCAAAAGCTCGAGGTTTTACGAAATCTAGATTCAGTTTTAATATTCCTGGAGGAAGGTGTGAACATTGTTATGGGGATGGTGTTGTAAGAATTTCAATGAATTTTATGCCTGATGTTTACGTAACTTGCGATGAGTGTAACGGGAAAAGATATAATGATGAAACTCTTCAATGTACATTTAAAGGAAAAAATATTGCGGATGTATTAGAAATGACTATAGAAGAGGCCTATGAGTTCTTTAAAAACTATCATAAACTAGCTAGAAAATTGAAAATGTTATGTGATGTTGGATTAGGATATATGAAAGTTGGTCAACAATCTACGACAATTTCTGGTGGTGAGGCCCAAAGAATTAAACTTGCTTACTATTTGCAAAAACAACCAACAGGTAAGACAGTTTATATTCTTGATGAACCAACAACTGGATTACATATTGATGATGTTGCAAAACTTTTGAAGATTTTTGAAAGAATTGTAAATGGCGGAGACACAATAATTTGTATTGAACACAATTTAGATGTAATAAAGATGGCTGATTATATAATTGATATTGGCCCAGAAGGCGGCGACAAAGGTGGAGAAATTATCGCTTCTGGAACGCCTGAAGAAGTAGCTGAGAATAAAAAAAGTTATACAGGTCAATATTTAAGAAAAGTTCTTGCAGAAGATAAAATAAGAAAGGGGAAGATATCAAATGAGTGAAACAATTACTTCAAATACAGTTCATTCTGTTACGTTGGCTTTTGCGTTAATTTTACTTTTAAGCGCAATTGTTATTTATTTCATGCCTTTTAAAAAGTATGTTAATAATAAGAATTTTGAGACGATCATATTTAAGGAAAAGAAAATTTTTTATATTTCTTCTTATATTTGTTTATTAATATCAATGATTTTATTTGTTGTTCAATTTTATACAAATATTTATAACACCAGTTATATAAACGATACTCTTAAAACATCTGTGGATGTGTTGCATTCATTTATGATTTATGGTGGAGTCATTGTGCTTTCTATATTATTATTTGGTGTTGTTAGTTTATTTATTCAATATTTTTATTTTGATAAAAGAGCTCCCAAAGAAAAAAGGAAATTATTTTGGTTTTTAATTGGTGGAGCAATTTTAAGCGCCATTTTCTTTGTTATTTTTGTAGAAGGAAATGCTCCATATTTAAGATATCCATTAGCAAATAGGGTTTATATTGGCAGTAGTGGAATTAGACTTGTTACAGCAAATTTGGGATATAATTGGAGTCCAAGTCCTAAAAGCACTGATGCTTGGGGATTTGAAATTGCGTTTTATGCTTTTTGCTTATTAGGCGGTGGAATTGTTGTATTTTTAATTGACTCATATAAATTAAAAATAATGTATGGTGAAAGAGGATTATTAACAACTGTGTTCTTAATTGGATTTCCAACAGGAGTAGTTGGTTGTAGATTATGGTATGTAATTGGCAATTGGGAAAGAGATGGATTTAATAAAAATCCAGCAAAAATTTTTGCTATAAATGATGGTGGTCTTGCTATTATGGGCGCATCTTTAGCAATTGTTGTATGTATTATTTATTTGTTAATAATCAAATACAAACTCAAAAAATCACCATATACAAAGATGAATTATTTAACTGTAATTGATATATGTGTTGCTTCTATATTGCTAGCTCAATGTATAGGAAGGTGGGGGAATTTCTTTAATAATGAAGTTCATGGAGAACTAGTTGATCAATCTTTATGGAATTGGCTTCCATTATTGATTAAAAATAATATGCATTTTTCTAGTAGTGATAGTGTAGGCAAGGTATCTTCAGTTGAAAATGCAATTGCACTTATGAATAATGGAAAAATTTATGTGCCATTGTTTTTAGTAGAAGGAATCATTAATGCTATTGGTTATTTTGTTTTAGAATGTGGTATTAGACTTGGCTTTAAGAAATTATCTGTTTCAAAAGATGGAAATAGAAAATGGTATAACTATATTTTCTATTTTTTAGGTTGTGAAGGATCGTGTTTAGGTTGGTATTTTGTTTGGTATGGTTCAACTAGAGCAATTTTAGAACCATTAAGAAATAGTAATTTCAATATGGGTATGAATAATCAATGGAGTTACTATAGCGCTTTTGGAATGATTGGTATTGGTGTTTTAATAGTAATATTGTTTGCAATTTGGCAATATTATAGAGACCATGGAAAATTAATTTTGAAAGTTAAAGAAGATTAATTTTATGTTGAAATTAATAGTTTTTGATGTTGATGGAACTCTTGTCGATACGGATGAAGTTATTTTAGCTACATGGAAAGAACTTATTAGGCGTCATAAGCCAAAAGATTATTTTTTAGATGATTCGATTATCAAAACTTTCAGTGGTCCTCCACTTAATGAATCTTTAAAAAGGGTATTTCCAGAATTAGATCAAGAGTTTATTGAAAAAGAATATAACAATGTTACACCAAAATTTTATAAGGAGAATATTAAAACTTTTCCAAATGTAAGAGAAGTTTTAATTAAACTTAAAAATGAGGGATATAAATTAGCTATTTTGACAAGCAAAGATTCTAATATGACAAAATATACTCTTGAATTAGCTAAAATCGATATTAATTTATTTGATGAAATTGTAACATCAAGTGATGTAAAAAAACTTAAACCAAATCCAGATGGTTTAATAAAAATATTTAATTCGTTAAATGTTACAAATGATGAAGCAATTAATGTTGGGGATACTGAATTTGATTATTATTGTGGAATCAATGCTAATGTAAAAACAATAATGATGACAATGAAAGAAAGACATTTTGAAAGCAAAATATTTCCTTTAGCATTTTGTTCAAACTATAATGATTTATATAAGGAAATAAAAAAGTATGAACATAAATAAAAATGTTTTAATTATTGGAGCCGGTCCAGCTGGAATTAGTGCTGCAATTTACTTATCTAGGAGTAAATATAATTTTGTTTTGCTTGAAAAAGATATGTTTGGTGGGAAATTAAATACAATTACGGATATCGATAATTATCCTGGCATTTCGACTATAACAGGGCCAGATTTAATATCTAAATATAATGAGCAATTAAAAGAAAAGAATATTGAAATTACTTTTGATGATATTAAAGGCATTAGCAAAGAAAACGATTTATTTGTTGTTATTGCTGAAAAAAGCATATATAAAGTCGACGCTTTAATAATTGCTACGGGTTCTACTATTAAAAAGTCAGGTGTAATAGGAGAGAAAGAATTTGAAGGACGTGGAATTTCTTATTGTGCCGTTTGCGATGGATTTTTTTACAGAAACAAAGATGTATTAGTTTTTGCTAACGAAATGAAAGGATATAAGGAAGCATTATATTTAGAAAAAATAGTTAATAAAATATATTTGATTAATGATAATAATTTAGATGATGAAGATAATGACTTAGAAAAACTTAAAAAATCAAAAAGAGTTGACTTCTTGTATGGTTTTTCAATCAAAGAATATATTGGCGATGCATTTGGTTTAACTAGTGTCAAACTTGAAAACACAAAAACCAAAAATGAACTTTTACTCAATGTATCGGGTGCTTTTCCTTTTATAGGTGATATTCCATCATCATATTTTCTGAATTCATTAAATTTAAATATGAATAATGGTTATATTATTTGCGATTCAAATTTAAAATCAAATATTGAAGGTGTATATGCTGCAGGCGACATTGTTAACAAATCATTAAAACAAATTGTTACTGCTGCAAGCGATGGCGCCATTGCTGCTACAAGTGCAATAAGGTATTTAAATTCTAAAAAATAATTACACTTAAAAGTGTATAATATTTGTATGCCTTCAGAAATAAGTTTTACACAACAAATAAAAGAGGAATTGATTGAGCTTCCTTACGATGAAATCAAAGCAAAGTCTATTTTAAGTGCATTTATAAGGAGTAGTGGTAGTTTAAATATTTCAAATAAAGATGCTAAATTATTGCTTAAAACAGAAAATAATAAAGTTGCAAAATATATTTATGGATTAATAAGAAATTTATTTCCAGAAGCTGATGTTTCATTTTCATTTAGAATAATGATGCAATTTAAGAAAACAACACAATATATTATTAATATTAATAATAAAGTTGATGATATTTTAAATTCATTAGAGATTAATTATTTGGATAGCAAAATACCATATAATTTAACAGATAAAGATATAAAAATAAAAGGGTATTTAGAAGGGTTATTTTTAAATAACGGGACATGTAGTAGTCCTGTTAGTTCAAATTATCATCTTGAAATGTACACAAACGATGAATCTTTTAGTGAAGCAATTTTGAAATTAATAAGAAAAATTAAGGAACTTGAATTTAATTTTAAGATAATAAAAAGAAGAAACAATTATGTCGTTTATTTAAAAAGATCAGATCAAATTTCTAATTTTTTAGCATACTTAGAAGCAAATAATTCATGTCTTGAATTTGAAAGCATAAGAGTTAATAGAGATAATGCAAATTCACTAAATAGATTAATGAATATGGATCAATATAACTATAAGAAAACAATTACTATATCAGAACAACAAATAGCTGATATTAAACAAATTGATAAATCTTTAGGCATAAAAAACATTGGTAATGAGAAGTTAAGAGAACTTTGTTATTTAAGACTCGAAAATAAAGAAGCAACTTTTAATGATTTAGCAGGTTTATTATCTGAAAAAATAAATAAACCAATTTCAAAGTCGAATGTTAATCATTTATTTATAAAGATTAAAGAAATGGCGAAGGGTTTTAGACATGAAAATTAATAATATTTTAGATGTAAATCAACAATTTGGAGCACGAGTTCGTTATCTAAGAAATAATCAAAAAATTTCTATTGAAGAACTTGCTTTTAGAAGCAATATAAATTCGAATTACCTTTCTGACTTAGAAAGAGGAAATAGAAATCCAACTTTAAAAGTTTTAAATAAAATTAGCAAAGGTCTAGGAATTGATTTATCTGAACTTTTAAAGGGTATATCGGGAGAAGAATAAAATGGAATCAATAAAAGATTTATTTATAATTGGCCCTGGTCCATCTTCATCTCATACAATTGGTCCAAGTAAGGCAGCATTAGATTTTGTAAAAGATTTAAAGAATATTGATAAAATTGTCGTTACTTTGTTTGGCTCATTGGCTTTAACTGGGAAAGGTCATTTTACCGACAAAGCAATTCAAAATAGTTTACAAGGAATTAATGTAGAGGTTTATTTTGATTTGGTTACAAAGCAATTAGAGCATCCAAATACAATGAATTTTAAAGCATATTTTCATGGAGAAGAAATTAAAAATAAAACATATTATTCAATTGGTGGCGGGAAAATCGTTACAGATTTGAATAAGATAAACAAAGAAGTTATTTATAAATTGAATCATTTTAGTGATATATACAAATATATTTCATCTATGAACATGGATTTAGTTGCTTATGTAAATGAAAATGAAGATAAATCCATTGATGATTATTTAGAAAAAGTCATTAGATATATGTTTAAAGAAGTTGAAGATAATTTAAAAAAAGAAGGGCAAATTCCCGGTCCTATTGGATTACAAAGAGTTGCGAAAAGAATATATGAAACCGCTTCAAATGAAAAAAATGAAGAATCAAAAGTAATGTTAATTTCTTCCTTTGCATATGCTTGTTTAGAAGGAAATGCATGCGGAGATATGGTTGTTACTGCTCCAACTTGTGGGTCTTGTGGTATTTTGCCTGCTGTCTTGTATTATGAATATAATTATAGCCATAAGGATATAAAAACTTTAATTGATGCATTAAAGGTAGCTGGTTTGTTTGGAAATATATGTAAAGAAAATGCATCAATTTCTGGCGCTGTTCTTGGTTGTCAAGCTGAAGTTGGCGTAGCAACAGCTATGGCTACAGCAGCTTTATGTTATATGAATTCTTTATCAACTGAGCAAATTGAATATGGCGCAGAAGTAGCATTAGAACATTTTTTAGGATTAACTTGCGATCCAGTTTTAGGGTATGTTCAAATTCCATGCATAGAAAGAAATGGGATTGGAGCAATGAGAGCATATGTGAGTTTTTTATATGCTAAGAATATTGCTCCAATCCGCAAAAATAAAGTAAGTTTTGATAAAGTTGTAGAAGCTATGCGAGTTACTGGGAATTCTTTAAATTCTGATTATAAAGAAACTTCTCGTGGTGGTCTTGCTAGTATTATTAAATAAATTATTTTTTCTTTAATGCAATAAGTAAGCTATTTATACAACAAATAATTGTTACACCTACATCAGCAAATATTGCGGCTGCAATTGCCCATTGCCCTAAAAGTCCAAGCATATTTAATATTAATGTTGCAACCTTAATAGCAATAGCAAAAATTAAATTCCAATAGACAACTAATTTATTTAATTTTGCAAGTGATTTTAAAAATGGTATATGTTTTAAATCATCATCCATTATTACAATATCACTAGCTTCAATTGCCGAATCTGAACCAATTGAACCCATTGAAATTCCAACATCGCTTAAGACAAGCGATGGAGCATCATTAACACCATCTCCAACAAACATTGTAATTTGACCATTATTTTTTGCGTCTTCAATAGCTTTTGTTTTATCAATTGGAAGAAGTTCTGCTGCATAATTTGTTATTCCAACTTTCTTTGCAATATCCTCAGCGATTTCTTTATTGTCACCAGTTAACATGGTGATGTTTTTAATACCATGTTTTTTAAATAATTTTATCGCTTCTATTGTATCTTGCTTAATAGTATCTCTAATTACTATGCTTCCGATAAATTCATTATCATAGGCCACGTAAATTATTGTTCCAACTTCTTTTGATGCAGTATATTTTAAATTTTCTTCATCAAATAATTTAGAATTACCTACAATTAATTTTTTGTTTTTATACGAACAGATTACTCCTTTTCCATCAACTTGTTGGTAACCTTTGATATCTTTTTTATAGTCATCAAGATTTGCGTTTAATGTAATTGCTTTAGCAATTGGATGATTTGAATAAGATTCAGCAGCAATCGCCAAATCTAATAATTCTTTTTCATCTTTGTCTTTTTCACAATCAAGTTTATCTATTTTAAATTGTCCTTCTGTTATAGTTCCTGTTTTATCTAGATATATTGTGTTAGATTTAGCAATTAATTCTAGATAGGTAGATCCTTTAATTAAAATTTTATTTTTACTTGCAGTTCCTATAGAAACCACATATGACATCGGGATAGAAATAACAATTGCGCATGGACAGGAAATGACGAGCATTGATGCACCTCTATAGATCCAATCGGACCAAGTTGACCAATTGCCATCTTTTAATCCAAAGAAGATTGGTGGAATAATTGCAACGATAAATGAAATAGAAATTACAATTGGTGTATATATTTTTGCAAATTTTGTGATAAATTTTTCACTCTTTGTTTTTTTATTTGTGGCATTTTCGACCAAATCAAGAATTTTAGATACTGTTGATTCGCCATAGGTTTTTGTGGCTTTAATGGTGATAGGTGATTCAATATTCACAACACCAGATAAAATTTTATCTTTTTTTGCTGCAGAACGAGGTAGGGATTCTCCTGTAATTGATGACGTATTAATCATTGTTTCCCCATCTATTATTTCACCATCAAGTGGAACTATTTCGCCTGGTTTAACAATAAATAAATCGCCTATTTTTACAATTGAAGGGTCTACAACTGTTTCTTTTTCATCAACTAAAAGTCTTACGTAATCTGGTCTTAATTTCATTAATGATTCAATAGATTTTCTAGAATTATCTAATGCATAATCTTCAAAATGTTCGCCAAGTTGGAAAAATAAGACAACAGCTAAACCATCAACAAATTCACCTTCTCCACTTATAATTCCTATTGCAATAGCAGCAATAGACGCAATTATAGTTAATGTTTCTTCGCTGAAAATTTCTTTTTCTTTAAAGCCTTCAAACATTTCAAATACTAAATCATAAGAAATAATTACATACCCAACTAGTGTTAATGGAAGAGCGACATATAATATATAATTTGGTGCCACATATTTAATGATTATTGATGCAGCCATTAAACATAAAGCTGTAATAAAACGTAATAAAAATAAATGTTCTTTTATGAATTTCATATGATCATTCCTCCATAACATGGGATTTTGTTGTTTCTAAAATTTGAGAAACATGCTCGTCGTTTAATGAAAAATACACATTTTTGCCAGCTTTTCTAACTTTGACAATTCTATTATCTTTTAGTGTTCTTAATTGATGAGAAATTGCCGATTTTGACATAATTAAAACTTTACATAAATCTGTTACTGTATATTCAGAATCATTTAATAAAAATAAAATCTTTAAGCGTGTTTCATCACCAAAGACTTTTAAAAATGTAGCCATATTTAGATATGTTTCTGCATTAATTTCATTAAATTTACTTTCTTCTATTTTTTTCATAAAACAACCTCCGGAATTATTATAGTTGAGCAACCATTCAACTGTCAATTAGATTTTATTTGATTTTAAAAATGCTATAATAATTTGCATGAAAACGTTAATCTATTACAAATCAAATACTGGTTTTACAAAAGAATATGTAGATCTATTAGCGCCTCGAATCGAGTGCGGCGATGTTTATAAAGTTAATAAAATAAAAAATAAAGCCATAAAAAGCGCGGATAATGTCGTTTTTATGGGGCCACTAAGAAATAATGTCATTATTGGTTTAAATAAATTTCTAAAGCATTATAACAAAATGGAAGGTAAAAATATTTTTATTTTTGCTGTTGGTATTGAACCTGCTTCTGAAGAAAAGAAAGAAAATGTTGTTATGGCAAATGGTTTAGAGTTATATCACGTTAGGCTTTATTTGATACCTGGAGGATTTGATTTAGAAAGATATAAAGGGTTCAAAAAGTCGATAATGAAAGCAATTTTTAGAATCGCAAGTAAGAAACAACCTGAATTATCTTTAATTTCTACACAAAAAATTAATCAAGTTAATGGATATAATTTGGACAAAATGGTTGATGTTTTTAACAAAGTAAATAAAGATAAAATTTAATATTTTTTGAAAATAAACTATAATCTACTTCATGAAACAAGTGGTTGAAGGGAAAAAAGTATTAGCGCAGAACAAAAAAGCATCATTTAATTATTTCTTAAGTGATTTTTTAGAATGTGGAATTGAACTTGTTGGAAGTGAGATTAAATCTATAAGAAATGGCGGATGTAATATAAGCGATTCATATGTAATTATTAAAAATGGCGAAGCTTATATTTTAAATATGAATATTGCTCCATATGATAAAGCAAGTTCTTTTACTCATGAACCATTAAGAACTCGAAAATTATTATTACACAAAAAAGAAATTAATAAATTAGCGAACAAAGTAACCTTAAGTGGTTTTTCTATCATCCCAACAAAAGTTTATTTAAAAAAAGGGTTGTGTAAACTTGAAATCGCATTAGGAAAAGGGAAAAAGCTTTATGATAAACGAGAAACAATTAAGGAGAGAGATATTAATCGCAATTTAAATAAAGCAATGAAGAGAGATTAGTTATGAGAAAGATGACAATCATTCATAAAATTGCCTACAGTGCATTGTTTATTGCAATAGGGATAATTCTTTCTAGAGTTGTGTCATTGCCAAATTTATTTGGACTACCATTTTTGAAAGTGTCGTTAAATCCTTCAATTGTTATGTTTAGTTCTTTTTATCTTGGACCAGTTTGGGGATGCCTTGTAGGAACTTGTTGTGATGTGTTTGGGGCTTTGTTGATTCCTCAAGGTGGTGCATTCAATCCTCTTTTTACAATTCCAGCTGCATTAACTGGTTTAATGCCATATCTTTTATATAAGATGTTTAATAATAAATTTGAAAAAAAGTATCCTATTTCTTTAGTTATTATTTTATTGTTGATTTCTACTTTTATTACAATATATTTTTCTTTAAATTCATCGGTTCATACTGAAAGCGGTAAAAAAGAATATGTTATTGAAGATTGGTTAAAATATACTATGATTTTTGGCTCTTTTGGCTTATCTATAATTTACGTTATAGGTGTGTTTTTAATAAAAAATAAACTTAGGAATGCAAAAATTAATAAATATTACAATATATATACTATTGCAACCGCAATTTTTTTAACTTATTTTGTTTTCAAAATTCCAATTAGCAGTTTAATAAAATCTTTTGTTTTAAATTGGCATTTTTGGTTTGTATATGTTGTTCAATCGTTAGTAGGATTTGTATCATGTTTCGTGCATGTGTTATTGGTTGCGATAATTATTAACGTTACAACTTTTATGGATGTAAAAGGTGCATTAGTTAACGAAGAATGTTCTAAAAACATTGATAAAATAAATAATTCTAAAAATGATGTAAATTAATTAAATAATAAGGAGGATGAAAAAGATGGAAAATAAAGAAAAAGAGAAAATCGAAGAACTTAATCCAAACGAAACCAAGAAGGAAACATTACAAAAAATTGAATGGAAACCAAAATCATTTTTTATTATATTTGCTATTTTATTAGTACTTATTATTATTTTGGTTGTTTTAATTTTTGCATTTTCAAATAAAACCTCTAGTAATGGAGGTGGCAGTTGTGATGAAGGTGGCGGTAAAACTTGTCCACTTCACATTGTAATAATTTATTTAAAGACTTTAGGATTGATGTTGTAAATTTTTAATGCATTTTTATACATTATTTTTTCCATATCTTTGATTTCAAAGTCTGCACTATTATTGAAATAATCTTGGTAGATTTTATTGTCTAGAGTTTTTTCGCCATCAATCGGATTGTCTGTTCCAAAAATAATACGATCAGATAATCCATTTTTTATAAATTCCATGGCTGTTTGAATATCAACCCAAGCAGTATCACAAAAAATATTTTTATACATTAACATATATTTCATACATTCTTTATGATTTGATAAAAGTTCGGCATGAGCTGCAATAAAATTCAAATGTGGCCATTCTTTTGCAACTTCAGCTAAGTATTTAATTTTTGAATATTTATCTGTAGCAGTATGAACCAAAATTGGCAAGTTAAATTTTTCTGCGAGTTTAAAATATGGAACCAAAAGTGGATCTGTTAATTTAATTCTTGAGGCATATGGATGGATTTTTAAACCATATATAATTGAGCGATTATTTATGATAAAATTTTCAACTTCTTTTAAATTTGTTTCTGTATGAGGTCTAATCCAACAAAGCATACCATATTGTTTTGGATATTTTCTAACAAACTCTGCAGCTTTATTAAAACCAATAATTTGTTGAACAAGTCTTGTTCTATTATCGTTTTCATCAGCAAATTCGAAGGCACAAAAACTAATTAATGAAAAATTAATTTTATATTTTTTTGCACTTGACAATAAATTTTCTTCGCATTCTTTTAAAGTTGACCAATAAAATAAATGACAATGTGCATCAATGATGTATTTTGTTTTCATAAAAATATGATAGCATCTTTACAAAATTTTTATAACATTTAGTATTTATTAATAAAACGAAGGAGAAATAGGATGTACGATAAATATGCTTTTGAAAAATATGAAAATAAAGAAAAATTAGACTTATTTAATAAAGAATATATTGATTTTTTGTCTAATTGCAAAAATGAAAGATTAGTTGTCAAGTATGTTGAAAAACTTGCTTGTGAAAAAGGTTTTAAATCAATTAATGAATTTAAAAAACTAAAAAAAGGCGATAAAGTTTTTATTAAAAATAGGAACAAAAATATCGTTTTATTTGTTATTGGAAAAGATAGTTTAGTTGATGGTATGAATGTTTTGGGCGCTCATATAGACTCACCAAGATTAGATTTAAAACAAAATCCATTATATGAATCAACCAATTTTGCTCTTTTAGATACGCATTATTATGGTGGAATCAAAAAATATCAATGGGTTACTATACCATTAGCTTTAGTTGGTGTGGTTTGTAAAAAAGATGGTTCAACAATTGATGTTAATATTGGACTAAATGAAGGAGATCCAATAATTGGTATTTCAGACTTATTAATTCATCTTTCGGCAGATCAAGTGCAAAAGAAAGCAAGTGAATTTATACCTGGAGAAAGTCTTGATGTTACTGTTGGATTATATCCATTAAAAGGCGAAGAAAAGAATGCTGTTAAGGCAAACGTCTTAAAAATTTTAAAAGATAAATATGGTATTGAGGAAGAAGATTTTGTTTCTAGCGAAATCGAAGTTGTACCAGCTTTTCCAGCAAGAGAATATGGTTTAGATAGAAGTATGGTTGCAGCATATGGACATGATGATAGAGTTTGCGCTTATACTTCGTTTAGAGCTATTTTAGAAATGAAAGATGTAGAACGTACCTCTTGTTGTGTTTTAGTTGATAAAGAAGAAGTTGGTAGTATTGGGGCTACTGGAGCTCAAAGTAAATTTTTTGAAGATGCTGTAAGTGAAGTTATTGATAAAGTAGAAGGCTTTAGTGAATTGAAACTTAGAAAGTGCTTAAAAAATTCTAATATGTTAAGTAGCGATGTTTCTGCCGGAACGGATCCATTATTCTTAAGTGTTTGTGAAGAAAAGAATTCCTGTTTTTTAGGGAAAGGTATTGTTTTTAATAAATATACTGGTGCAAGAGGCAAGAGCGGTTGTAATGATGCAAATGCTGAATTTATTGCACATTTAAGAGATATTATGGATAAAGAAAATATTTATTACCAAACCTCTGAACTTGGGAAAGTTGATCAAGGAGGTGGCGGAACAATTGCCTACATCTTAGCAAATTTAAATATGAATGTTATAGATGCTGGAGTTCCAGTTCTAAACATGCATTCTCCTATGGAAATAGTTTCAAAAGTTGATGTTTATGAAGCGTATGAAGCTTATAAAGTATTTCTTAAGAAGGCGTAAATTAACTTACTAAAGACCATCGCAATGATGGTCTTTTCATTATATTTATTTAATTTAATTATACTTTTAAGTATAATTGTGTGCGTAGGTGAAAAACATGGAAGAAGATATTGAAGTTAAGAAAAAAACTAAAAAACAAGTTTTATTAACAATAATTTGTGCATTGCCAATTTTAATTGGTCTTGTTTTATATGTTGTAAATTGTTCAATTACTCCTAATTATAATTGGGTTTATGATAATAAGGTTGTTTCAACATTAGATGAAAGTGAAAAGGAAAAATATTATTACAGAATTGATGATGACCATAAATGCTTTTTTGCAAGTATTGAAAATAGTGATGGTATTTACTCAACAAATTCTGATTTAACAGAACTTTTTAAAGTTGATTTAAAAAAACTTGAGAACCTAAATAGCAGTTATACTAAACTCATGCTTGATTTTTCATTTATTGGATCTATTGATTCTAATAATTTAAAATTAGAAAGTTATCCAAAAATAAATTTTATAATTGACAATAATGTTGTTAAAACAATTTCATTTAAGAGTTTAAGTAAGACTAGTTATAAAGCAAGAGAACTTTCATTTAATGGGTGTAACGAATTAGTAATTAATATTAATTCATATGGTGTAGCTGAAAATAGTGCTAAACCTATGTTAAATTTTGAGGAATTAAAAATAAAAGTTTGGGGAGCATAGTATATGAACTTAGAAGAAAGATTTAAAAAATATATTTCTTATGAAACAATGAGCAGCGAAACTTCAAATAGTTATCCATCAACAAGTTCACAATTATCTTTTGCAGATGTTTTAGTTATGGATTTGAAAGAAATTGGTGTTGAGAAACCATATAAAGATGAGTTTGGATTAGTTTATGGTTTCATTAACGGTGGAAAAGAAAAAACGATTTGTTTAATAGCTCATATGGATACTTCTCCTGCTTTAATTGGCGGAATTAAACATCCTAAAAAAATAGAAAATTATCAAGGTGGAGATATAGTCTTAAATGAAAAATACACTTTAAGTCCAACTATATTTCCATTTATGAACGAATTAAAAGGTGATGATTTATTAGTTACAGATGGTAAACACTTACTAGGCGGAGATGATAAAGCTGGTATTGCAATTATTTTTGAAGTCGCTAAATATTATGTTTTACATAAAGATGAATTTAATTTTAATTTAAGTATTTGTTTTACGCCTGATGAAGAAATTGGCGGAGGTTGGAAACATTTTGATGTTTCAAAAGCTATGGCAGATTATGGTTTTACTTTAGATGGTGAATCTATATATGAGGCAAATCATGAAAATTTTAATGCAGCAAGTGCAAAAATAGTAATTAAAGGTGTGGGAGTCCATCCAGGATCTGCAAAAGA
Organism: uncultured Staphylococcaceae bacterium; assembly: GCA_964608215.1. Taxonomy (GTDB): domain Bacteria; phylum Bacillota_I; class Bacilli_A; order RFN20; family CAG-826; genus Onthovivens. Next base: position 5,131 of record CAZSMV010000010.1, on the reverse strand, counting down.
TGTTATGGAAAATGCAGCTTCAATTGCTGCTGCCTATCAAGAACTTATGCCAAAAGATGAAGTTCCTGAAAGAACCGATGGATATCAAGGATTTATTCATTTATGTTCAATTAGTGGTGATGTTGAAAATGCAACACTTGAATACATAATTCGTGACCATGATAAAAACTTGATTGAAAAGAAAAAATCATTTATGAAAAAGAGTGCAGAGGATCTACAAAAATTACATCCTAATGCTGAAATTTCTATAGAAATAAAGGATGATTACAAAAATATGGCTTATTATTTTAGAGAACATCCTGAAGCTATTGAATTAATAAATAAAGCCTATCTTGCAAATAAAACCAAACTTGAACATACTCCAATAAGAGGAGGAACTGATGGTGCAATGATTACTTATATGGGACTTCCATGTCCAAATTTAGGTACTGGCGATTTTAATCCTCATGGTCGATTTGAATTTGTTTCATTAACTCAAATGAATAAGATGGTTGAAATTGTTAAACAACTATTGAAGGAGTAATTTTATGGACAGAATTTCTTGGGATGAATTTTTTATGTCAATGGCTATTCTTGCAAGCAAAAGAAGCAAGGATCCATCAAGTCAAGTAGGTGCAGTTATTGTAGATGATGACCATAAAGTTGTTTCAATTGGGTATAATGGGATGCCAAGATTAATCGATGATAAAGATTTAAGTTGGAATAAAAACGAAGGATTAGATAACAAATATTTGTATGTTTGTCATGCTGAATTTAATGCAATTTTAAATGTAAGAAATGGAAGTTCAGTTAGTGGTTGTACTGTTTATGTGACTTTATTCCCTTGCAATGAATGTACAAAAGCGATGATCCAAACTGGAATTAAAAAAATTATATATTTAGATGATAAATATGCTGATCATATTGAAACTAAAGCTAGTAAAAAGATGCTTGATTTAGCTGGTATAAAATATGAAAAGTATCAAGGAAATATTAGAGAAGTTATTTTAAAGTAATGAAAGAACAAACTGTAATTGAAGTTAAAAACTTGAAGTATGAATATGAAAAAGACGTCGAAGTATTAGATGACGTTTCTTTTTCTATACAAAAAGGTGAGTACGTAACTTTGATTGGGCATAATGGGAGTGGTAAATCTACTCTTGCTAAACTTTTATGTTATTTACTTGAACCAACAAGTGGTGAAATTTTATTGAATGGTGTAAAAGAAGATGATAATTCAATTGCAAAAATAAGAAGAACTATAGGAATTGTGTTTCAAAATCCAGATAATCAATTTATAGGTTCGACTGTCGAAGATGATATTGCTTTTGGTTTGGAAAATAGAAATATTGAATCTAAAAAGATGTATGAATTAGTTAGAGAATATGCAAAAAAAGTTCATATGGATGCTTTTTTAAATAAAGAACCTGGCGAAATATCTGGTGGTCAAAAACAAAGAGTTGCGATTGCAGGAATCTTAGCTCTTGGGCTAAAGATCATCATTTTTGATGAAGCAACATCTATGCTTGATCCTGAAGGTGTTGAAGATATTCGAAAATTGATTTTTGATATGAAAAAAGAAGATAAAGATTTAACATTTATATCAATTACTCATGATATTGAGGAGGCTTATAATTCTGATAGAGTCATCATCTTAAATAAAGGCAAATTATATAAAGATGGAAAACCCGAGGATATTTTTAAGGACTCTAGCAGTTTAACTAAGATTGGTTTAGATATTCCATTTGTTATAAAAGTTAAAAATAAATTAAAAGAAAAAGGAATTGATGTTCCTGTTGAAATAAATTCTATAGATGGTTTAGCGGAGTATGTATGCAAATTGAAGTAAAAAACGTTTCATATACTTATTTTGTTAGCAAAAACGAATCTTTTAAAGCTTTAGAAGATGTTTCTTTTTCTATTGATAAGGGAGATTTTGTTGCTGTAGTTGGGAAAACTGGTGCCGGGAAATCAACCTTAATGCAAATATTAAATGGTTTGCTTTTACCAAGTAGTGGAGAAGTTATTATTGATGATTTTGTTGTTTCAAAAGATAAAAAAAGAAGAAGTAAAAAGTTATTTTTGCTTAGAAAGAAAGTCGGAATGGTTTTTCAATTTCCAGAGTATCAATTGTTTGAAGAAACCGTTTTAAAAGATGTAATGTTTGGACCTAAAAATTTCGGTTTAAACGAAGAAGAAGCAAAAAAGGTTTCAATTGAAGCATTAAAGAATGTTGGAATTAATGAATCTTACTTTAAAAGGTCCCCATTTGAATTATCTGGGGGAGAAAAAAGAAAAATAGCTATCGCAGGTATTTTAGCTTCTAATCCTGATATTTTAGTTCTTGATGAACCTACAGCAGGACTTGATCCATCTTCTAAAATTGAGATTATGAATTTAATTAAGAAATTACATAATAAAGGAAAAACAATAATTTTAGTTACGCATGATATGGATGTTGTTATGCAGTATACTAAAAAAGTTGTTGTTTTAAATGATGCAAAATTAATAAAAGTAACTACTCCAGAAAAACTTTTTAATGATGAAGATATTGAAAGTTATAGTTTAGAAATCCCAACTTTATATAAATTTAAAAAAGAACTTAAGAAATATGGTTTTAAAAGGGATTTATCATCAATTAATGATGTAGATTCTTTAGTTAATGAAATAGTTTTGGAGAAGAACAATGGATAGGGTATTTGGAAAATATCGAAACACAAATACGATTATTCATAGGCTTGATAGTCGTTTAAAAATATTTGCTCTTATCATGTTAATGGTGATTGTTTTTTTAAACTATGGAAATTACGCAAATTCGTTTTTAATTTTAGGGATTATTACAATCATAATTGCAATAATTATGATTGTTTCTAAAGTTTCATTTTTGAGTTTCTTAAAATCATTAACTACACTTTGGTTTATGTTAATTGTGTTAATAATTATAAATTGTTTAATTCCTTATGGTGAATATACACATCCAATGATTGTTTTTCCTAATGGCTACACAATTTACTTTGAAGCTTTATTTAATTCGTTAAAAGTTGTTTTAAGAATCATTTTAATGATTGCTTTAACTATGGTTTTAACTACAACTACTAGCCCATTAGATATAACGTATGCTTTTGAATGGTATTTAACTCCATTAAAGATTTTTAAATTCCCAACACAAGTTGTTTCAATGACAATTTCATTAGCCTTAAGATTTATACCAACTTTACTTGAAGAAGCAAATAGAATTATGCGTGCACAAAAATCTCGTGGAGTTGATTATAATCGTGGTTTTATTTCTAAAAAAATCAAATCAATTACAACTTTAATAATTCCGCTCCTTGTTGGTTGTTTTTCAAGAAGTGATGAGCTTGCTTTAGCAATGGATGCAAGGGGGTATGATCCATATGCAAAAAGGAGTAGATATAGAACATTGCATTTTGGTTTTAATGATTTAGCAGCACTAATTGTACTTATTATCTTCGTTGGAAGCGCTATAAGTGCATGTGTGCTCTATACTCAATATAATGTAGATTTTTTAGATGTCATATTTGGAATTAAAGGGACTTACTAGTATGAAATTTAAAATTATTTTTTCATATGATGGTTCAAAATATTTTGGGTATGCAATTCAAGAAAACGAGAAAAATACCATTCAAGCAGTAGTAGAAAAATGTATTTCAACAATTTTAAATAGCGAAACCAAAATTTATGCATCTGGAAGAACCGATAGAGGTGTGCATGCATTAAATCAAGTAGCTACATTTGAATATGACAAAAGTATAAATTTATCTAAATTTAAAAATAGTCTAAACAAAATGCTCCCTAATGATATTTTTATAAAGAAAGTTACAAGAGTAAGCGAAGATTTTAATGCGCGTTTTTCATGCAAATCCAAAACATATTTATATGTTCTAAATACTGGTGAATATAATCCATTTTTAAGAAGCTATGAATACAACATTAAAGATTTAGATATAAATTTAATGCGAAAGTGTGCCAAGTTATTCATTGGTGAACATTGTTTTCAAAACTTTACATCAAAAAAAGAAGATAACGATAATTTTGCAAGGACTATTTATAGAATAACTTTCAAGGTGACGAAAGATAATCATATCCTTATTGAATTTAATGGAAGTGGTTTTATGAAATATATGGTTAGAAAATTAATGGGAGCAATTATTGAGGTAGGCAAAAATCATATTTCGCTTGAAGATGTTAAAGATTTATTAGAATCCAAAAAGAGAGATATTATTACTTATACCGCTCCGCCTCATGGTTTATTTTTAAAGAAAGTGCAGTATTAAATGCATTTTTTCAAGTAATTTAAATATAGAAAATGAAGGTTTAGAGTAGTATTATATTGCGGAGGAGATATTTATATGGGAAGACATTTTGAAGTTAGAGCTGCAGCAATGGCTGCAACAGCAAAAGCAAAAAGCGCAATCTACATGCGTGCATCCAAAGAAATTTATATGGCTGCAAAGAAAGGTCCAGATCCAGATAGCAACCTTGCTTTACGTGCTGCTATTGATAAATATCGAAAATCCTGTCCAAAAGATGTTATTGAAAGAGCTATTAAAAAGGCACAAGGTGGTGAAGCTACTAACTACTTAGAAGGTAGATATGAAGCATTTGGCCCAGGTGGAAGTTTATTGGTTATTGATACTTTAACTGATAATACAAATCGTGCATTAATTGGTGTTCGTACTGCTGTTACAAGAAAAGGTGGTCACTTAGGAAGTGTTATTTATAACTTTAATCAAGTTGGTTTAATGGATTTTAAATATGATGGAACTGAAGAATCACTTGAAGAGGCGCTTGTTCTTGGTGATGTTGATGTAAAAGAAATCAATTTAGATGGTGGCGAAGCCGAAGTTGTTGTTGCTCCAAATGATTTAAATAAAGCTAAAGATGCATTAAAAGATTTAGGTGTTACAGACTATGAATATTGTCAATCAACACTTCTTGCAAACGAAAAAGTAGATCTTGAAGATGAAGATAAGAGAAAGTTCAATGATTTACTTGCAGATTTAGATGATTGCGAAGACGTTCAAGCTGTATATCATAACGTAAATTTATAAAATAAAATTTAAAAATTCCATGCACATATGCATGGAATTTTTTATATAATAATTTTAGAAGGAGTATTTAAAATTATTAT
>CAZSMV010000009.1:0-36182 GCA_964608215.1 uncultured Staphylococcaceae bacterium | reverse complement strand
ATTAATATAATAGTTCTTTATTTTCTAATTGTTAACACCATTAAAATAAAATTAGTTTTTAAGCAAATAATAAAACTTTTTTCAATAAATTCTTTTTAATGTTCATTTAAATGTATATAATCGTTGCATATTTTAAATTTTTAGGAAAGGTGACGACTTTATGAGGGAAATTATCTTAACAGAAAAAGAAATTGATGAAACCTGTAAAAGGCTTGGAAAAGAATTAACAGAAAGATACAAAAATAATGAAACTATCCCTGTTTTTGTTTGTATATTAAAAGGTGCTGTATTATTTTTTACAGATTTAATAAAATATTGCGATTTCCCAATGGCTTTAGATTTCTTGCAAGCAACAAGTTATGACGGAACTTCTTCAACTGGAGTAATCCATTTAAAAAAAGACATTTCAGAAGATGTCACGAATCGTGATGTTGTTTTTGTTGAAGATGTCGTTGATACTGGGTTAACTTTAAACTATGTCAAACAATACATTCAAATTAAACATAAGCCAAAATCAATATCAGTTGTTTGTTTAATTGATAAAACTCCTCTCAGAAAAGTTGATTTCCATGTAGATTATGTTGGTTTGCATATGAAAGAAAACAAATTCTTATGCGGTTATGGCTTTGATTACCATGAAATAGTCCGCAATGTTCCATATGTCTATGTTCCTGATAAAAAAGAAATTGAAGAAATGGATGAATCTCTTGCAAAAGATAAATCGATTGTAGAGTCAGAAATGAAATAAATCGTATAAAATCCTAGCAAATAATTGCTAGGATTTTATTTATCTTTTAAGTTATTTATATTTATTAATTATTGCTTCTGCTGCTATTCTTCCAGCTTTTATTGCTAATACAACTGTCGTTGGACCAGTTACACAATCTCCACCAGCATAAATGTTTTCTTCACTAGTTTCCATCGTTTCTTCATTTACTTCATAAAAACCATATTTATTAATGTGTAAATTGTTTTCTTTTGAAATTATTTCAGATTCCGATATTGAGCCTAACGCCATAACTACAAGATCACAATCAATTACAAAATTACTGCCTTTAATTTCGATAGGTCTTCGTCTACCACTGCTATCTGGTTCGCCCAGCTCCATTTTAATACATTCAACACCTATTACTTTCTTATTTTCATCTAATAATATTTTTGTTGGGTTTGTAAGAAATCTAAAATCAACATTTTCATTTTTAGCATTTAAAAATTCTTCTTTCCTTGCTGGCATTTCTGCTTCGCTTCTACGATAAACATTATAGACATGTTCAGCCCCCATTCTTAATGCGGCTCTATCGCAATCTATTGCGACATTACCACCACCAACAACAATTACTTTTTTAGAATTCTTTATAATATCGAGAGATTCATCTTTGCACTCATCAGGAGCATTAATGACTTTTAAATATTTCATTGCAGAAATAACATATTTCGAATCTTCGCCTTCAATATTCATTTTTCTTGGAGCATTAGCACCATGTGCAACAAATATTGCAAGATTTCCTTCGCTAAATAGTTTATCGAAGTCATTTTTGGATTCGATTTTTTTATTATTAAATAATTTTACACCTAATTTTTTAAGTCTATTTATACTATTTAAAACAACTTCGTTTGGTAAACAAAAATTAGGAATGCCATAAGTCAATAAACCACCATATTTCGCATCCTTTTCATATATGTTCACATCAAAACCATTTATAGCTAAGATAGATGCACATGTTATTCCAGCAGGACCACTACCTATAATTGCAACTTTTTTTCCATTCTTTTTATCAACAAATTCTTCTTTTAAATCCTTAAAATAATCACCTAAAAATCTTTCTATTCTTCCAATTGCAATAGATTCATTATTTGCAATTTTCCCTAAAGTACATGCTTTCTCACACTGCATTTCTTGTTGGCAAACTCTTCCACAAACTGCTGGTAATTGATTTGTCTTTTTAAACTCCTCGTAAGCTTCTTTGAAATTTCCGTTTTTTACTAAAGAATTTATTAATGGTATGTTGTTGTTTATTGGGCAACCCAAAACACAGGGTTTATTTTTACAATTTAAACATCTTGATGCCTCTAAAATTACTTCTTCTTTCGTATAATTTTGGTAAACTTCCATAAAATTATGAACAGCTTCTAATGAACTTTGTCTTTGAGGTTCTACTCTTTTCTTAATTTCCATATGCTTATTTTATTACACAAAAAAAATAAAGCATATATTTTACGCTTTATTTTGTGCTGCCTAATGGACTTAAATTGTATTGAAATAATGTATTATTTATTTTAAAAATATCATAAATATTATTATCTAAGTAATAACAAATAATTAAATCGCTAACAATTGTTGGTTCAAAAACGAATCCTTTTGAAATCAATAATGCATTAGTTTTTGTTTTATCTAAACCTAAACCAATAGCCAAACAAATAATATCTTCTTTTTCAATGCCCTCGCAATTTTCATCTAACATTTTCTTAACATACTCGTGCTTTAAATTGCTTCTAAAAGCAATTTCTTCAATCGATAATCCACTCTTCTTAACGGCATCATTAAGTAAATTTGTAAAAGTATGCTTTTCTTCTTGATTTGAAAAAACAAATGCTGAATTATCAATAATATATTTTGTTAAAGAAATTTGAGTTTCTTCATTTAACATTTGTGGAAAATTTTTATACATAATCATATAAACATCCATATAATTATGTTCTTTCAAAAATTCTTTTATAGTCTTTACTGCAATTTCATAGCATTCCCTTAATGGATAATTAAAGGTTCCACTAAGCAAAGGAAACGCTATAGATTTATATCCATTTTCAACAGCCAAATTCAATGATTTATTATATGCATTAATTAAATTCTTTTCTTCATCGTGTTTTCCATTTATATATATAGGTCCAACTGCATGAATAATTGCTTTTGTATTTTCAATACCAAAAGAAGGAGTAATAACTGCATCGCCAACATCACAATGCCCTATTTCTTTACAAGCCTTAGCTAAAACAGTATCTCCTGCTTTATGGAAAATTGCTCTCCCAACGCCTTCAACCATGCTAAGATTCACATTACTATCATTAACAATGCAATCAACATTCATTGAAACTAAATCACCTTTTTTAACAAAAAATGGCATATTTTTTCTCCTCAACTATTATAAAAAAACAAATACTCACATTCAACATTTAAATCTTTTCTAAAGATTCGGCCTTTAAATTCTCTTTATTAAAATTTTGAAAATTAATATCTATTCTTTCTTCGTATCTCTTTCTCAAACATATAAGCATAATAATTTCGCTGATAAATGCAAGAGCCCAACTAATAGGATAACAAGCATATAGAACACCTAAACTATGCAATTCACTACTTGGATCACCAGAATATATAAATTGGTTCCAAAAAAGACGAAAAACACAACAAAAACTTAAAGTTATAATCAAAGGTGAAATTGAATAACCTAACCCCCTTAATGTCCCACACTCAACATCCATTAAACCGCATAACCAATAGGTAGTTAAAATTACAACTAATCTTTCGATTGCATATTTTTCAACCTCAGGATCATGGTTCTTCCCCATATAAAATTGAATTAGTTGATCACTTAATAAAAGTTCTATCCCACCAACGATAATCCCTATTATTAGTGCCATTAAACTAGTTGTAATAATTATCTTTTTAATATTATGTTTAAATCCTCTACTATAATTTGCACTTATAAATGCACTCGATGTAGATGAAACAGAAAACATTGAAATATAAGTAAAACCTTCAATAGATGATGCGTCACTATTTGCTGCAACTACATTTGGACCCCAGGTATTTACTGATGTTTGAAGCATAACATTGCTAATAGAAAATACAACACCTTGAATCCCACTAGGAATTCCTATTCTCAAAATTGGCTTTAATGTCTCAACATTAATTTTTAATTCCTTAAATCTAAATTTAATAAATCCTTTATTTGCGTATAGATAAATTAAAACTAAGAAAGCACTTAAACCTTCGCTAATTATCGTTGCTAGTGCAACGCCTTCAACCGACATATTAAAAGCATAAACAAACATATAATTTAATCCAACATTTGTTACGCCAGCTACGAAAAGAAATAATAAGGGAGCAAAACTATTTCCAATTCCTCTTAAACTAGCAGTTCCAAAATTATAAATAGCCAAAAATGGAAGTCCTATAAAATAAATTCTTAAATATTTTGTTGCTAAATCAATATAACTTTCGTCAACCATCATCCATTGAAGAAAATACTTTGAAAAAACAAAACCTATTATTCCAATAACAATTCCGCCATAAACAGCAATTAAAAGCGATGTATGTAAAGCTTTCTGACATTTTTCCCTATCATTTGCTCCATATGTTCGTGCAATAACAACATTAGTACCATTAGATAAGCCCAAAAATCCAGAAGTTATAAGGCTAATCAAACTTCCGTTTGCACCAACAGCAGCTGCTGCAAAATTACCATCATGACCTTGAACAACAATTAAATCAAAAGCATTATATAAAAGTTGAAGAATTCCAACTACTACAATAGGCAAAGTATAAAGAATCATTTTTCTTACTAATTCGCCAGTTGAACCGCTAGTTAAATCCATTTCTGTTCTTTTCTTAAACACAGCTCCAAAACTCATGAATAGTATTCTACACTTTTATTAATAGAATAAAAGTGCATTTTCATAGTTAAAACAACGCATTTGACTAGTAATTTAAACTAGATTTTATTTTTTTGAATAATGTTGTATATTAAATAAATAGGAGATTATATGAACATATGTGTTGTTACTGATGAAAATGCTGGATTCAAAAAAGAAGAGTTAGATGGTTTGCCTATATTTATAATAAAGATGCCAATCTTAATTGATGGAAACTGTTTTTTTGAATCAACTATTTCAGAAGATGAATTTTATAAAAGACAAGAAGAAAAAGAAAATATAAGTACCTCTCAGCCTGCTCCAGGTGAAATTTTTAAATTATGGGATAGTCTTTTAACTAAATATGATGCGATTTTACATATTCCTATGTCTAGTGGTTTAAGCACAGCTTGTGAAACAGCAAAAATGCTGGCAGAAGACTATAAAGATAAAGTATTTGTTGTTGATAATCATAGCATTTCTTTAACGCTTAAAAGATCTGTCTTAAACGCTATTAATCTCATAAAAGATGGTAAAAAACCACTAGAAATTAAGGAAATTCTCGAAAACGAATATGAAAAAACATCTATTTATATTATGGTTGATACATTAACCTATTTAAAAAGAGGTGGACGAGTTACTGCAGCAGGAGCAATGATTGGAAATACCTTGCACATTAAACCAATTCTTTCGATTAATGGTTTTAAATTAGATGCAAAAGCAAAAGCAATCGGCATTAAAAATGCAAAGAAAACCATGTTTGAACTTATAAGACATGACTTAGAGACAAAATTTAATGGTTTATCATTTGATGAACTCGAATTTGGACTTGCTTATACACATAATATTGATAACGCCACGATTTTTAAGAAGGAATTTTTTAATGAGATAAAGCCAAAAAACTTTAAGATGGATCCGTTATCATTGTCAATCGCAACACATATTGGGCCTGGTAGCCTTGCTTTAACAATTAGTCGAATCATCAAATAATTTTTAAAATTTAAGTTTAAAATATTTAAAAGTTTGGTCGATTGAAATTTCTTCAAAACCAAGCTTTCTTAATAAATTAATTGATGCAATGTTTTCTAGATATGATTTTGCATTAATGGCAAAAAGACCTATTTTATTGTGCAAAAATTCAATAATGGCACGTAAAGATTCATAAGTAAATCCTTGTTTTTGTTCGCTTTTTTTAATTCTATAGCCTATTTCACATTCATTATTGTTATTTAATTCTCCAAGAGTTATTTCGCCAATAAGTTTATTATCTTTTTTAATAGCAAAACTGAACCATTTTTTATTTAAAAAATCCTCCTGCACCATATTATAGAAATAATCCAAAGATGGTTTTTCTCCGTTCAAATCAGTTTTATAATCATAACCCCAATATTTATTTAAATCATCATCAGTATATAAATCAAAATAATCTTTTTTATCAGATTCTAATATTTTGGATAATGAAATTTTTTCATTAACTTCTAAATTTGGAATTTCATCAAGCAAATCCAAATTATTTTTAACATAAAACATACATTTATTAACTAATTGAATTGGCTTATATTCTGTTTTTGAATACCTTAAACCTTCATCGCCCGAATCATCTTCCCTATTAAAATACTTAATATCCTTATAATAATTTGCAATACATTGAACAAAATATGGATAAACTGAATTGTATTCTCTTAACGCTTTTTCAACATGATCAAAAACACAATTATTTAAAATTTCGCAAATTGACATTGCAATAATTTCACCATCTAATTCAATACAAAAACAATCTAATCCTAATTCATCATAATGTTTCACTAATTCAATGGATTGATATAATTCATTTTTAGCTTCATTTGATTCTATTGGTTTTGTTAAACTAAATTCATTTATGAACTCGATTAATCTTTCTTTTTCGCAACCATCACATTTCTTAAAAATTGCATTTGGATAATCCTTTTTAAATTGTTTTACATGATGCCTTTTGCTTGCATACGCGCCACCAGCAAATGTTTTAAAGTTTTCATTTAAATATAAATAATCTGACCAATTTCTATCAAAATAATATTCATTATGAGGAAATCTTTTCTTTAAATCTTCGATATGACTTTCGTCAACACAACAAAATTCTAGTTTTTTTGCTTTCGCTAACTCGTATTCTTTAATTAATGAAAACATGTGATCAATATTCTCACCCATCGGATAATAAAACGAATAACAATTATCATCATAAATTTCTTTAATAATTAATGTATTGTCAACGATTGCATAGCTGCTTTGAAAATAGGCGTGCCACATTAATTTTTCAGCTTGTGTATAATCGCAACTTAAGTAAGTATTTTCTTTCTTGAAATAAGGTAAAAATAATTCTTTTATTTCTTTTAATCCATATTTTTTAAACTCTAACATAACTTTATTTTATTAATTCCTCAAGAGCATACGAAACGCCATCATCTTTAACACTTCTTGTAACGATTTTTGCAACATTTTTAATTTTTGCAATAGCATTTCCCATTGCAACTCCATTAAATTCTTTAACCATTTCATAATCGTTCATTTCGTCGCCAAAACAATAACAATCATTACTATTAATTTTGAATAAATTTTGAATAGTTTTAACGCCTCTTATTTTATCTGTATCTTTATTTACAAATTCATGATAAATTTCAGAACTATTTACAAAATGATATTTAATTTTTTCTTGCTTAAATCCAATTTCATCAAAATCCTTTTCATGCATAGAAACCATAATTTTTAGAATAATATCATCATCTTTTAAAGGCTCCTTATTAAAATCTTGCAATTCTATATTGTTATTACAAATAGATTCCATCACTGTATTTCGTGTTTTATAGAAAAAACCTACTTTATCTATTGTATAGCAATAAATTGAACCTTTAAATTTTCTTACTTGTTTTTCATATTTTTTATTAAATTCATAAAAATCTTTATAAACTAAAGAAACAGAATCTAGTAATACCCCTTCATAATTATAAGTTGCTGCTCCATTAGCACTAATTGCAAATTTGTTTCCTTCATGAAGCAAATCTAGAAATTTTTTAATTCCTATATATGGTCTACCACTAGCAATTGCAACAGCATCACCATTATCTAAAATTTTATTTAAATTATTGATTGTTCTTTTTCTAAGCCTACCAGTTGATGTTACTAAAGTACCATCTACATCAAATACAAATAATTTCATGTGTGTTATTATACTCAAAAATAATGTTATATCAAAAATATTGCAGAAAAAAAGGTGCCCCATAAAGCACCTTAACTATTCGATCCTAAAACTAAATATTAAAGTTCTTTGGATCAACATTTTCTACATAGGAATCAACAAAATCAATAAAACTACGTCTTTCACTCATCTTACCTTTTTTGGAGAATCCCATTGATTTAGCAAATTTCTTAATCATTTTTGCCATACAATTTTTCCTCCCTTCATATCGTGGAACAAACAATCCGTAACAATTGTTTGGGAAATAAAAATATATCACGATTTTTTGTTGTGTCAACATTATTTTGAAAAAATATCGTCTTTTAGAAAAACAAGATTTAACTATTAAAAAATGTATAAAAATTTTTTTCTATATTAACTTTCAATACCTATTTCTTTTTGAAATATCTAAATATGTTTCAAAAAATAAAAATTGTTTCTTTTCAAAAAATATTAAAGACATATACTAATTGCATGTATCAATCAAAATTAAATTTAATAGATACCGAAAAAGGTATAAAGATCATCAAAGATAGCTTTGAAAAAAATTTAGCAAAGGAACTTAACTTATTAAGGGTGTCTGGCCCATTATTTGTTAAAAAATCAAGTGGTTTAAATGATAACTTAAATGGGGTTGAAAAACCAGTTACTTTTTTAATCAATAAAGTTAATGATGATATTGAAGTCGTTCATTCATTAGCAAAATGGAAAAGATATGCATTAAATAAATATGATATTCCAATTGATTCAGGCCTTTACACCGATATGAATGCAATAAGAAAAGATGAACATGAAGATAATTTACATTCGATATATGTTGATCAATGGGATTGGGAAAAGCATATAAGTGAAGCAGAAAGAACAATTCCTTTTTTGAAGAAAACTGTTAAGAAAATTTACAAGGCGATTCTTGAAACTCAAAAAATCATACTCAAAAAATATCCTCAATTAGATAGGATTTTCGAAAAAAACATAACTTTTATAACATCAAAAAAGTTACTTTCCTTATATCCAACTCTCTCTCAAAAAGAAAGAGAGAATGAAATAACCAAAAAATATGGCACTGTTTTTATAATTGGAATTGGTGGTAAATTAGCAAATGGGCAACCACATGATTTACGTGCTCCAGATTATGATGATTGGAAATTAAATGGCGATATTTTAGTTTATTATCCGCCTCTTAATCAAGCAGTCGAAATTTCTTCAATGGGAATAAGAGTAAATAAAGAATCTCTAACAAAACAACTCGAGTTAACAAATAACTTAGATAGATTATCTCTACCATTTCATCAAGCGCTTATTAATGATGAATTACCTTTATCTATAGGTGGTGGAATTGGGCAGTCAAGACTTTGCCTTGTTATGTTAAACAAAGTTCATATAGGAGAAGTTCAATCTTCAATATGGACCAACGAAGAAAAAGAAAAGGCTGAAGAAAACAACATTAAATTACTTTAATAAAAAATTACATTGTTTGTATATTTTTCTTTATATTATCATTTGAATTGGGGGTATAAAATATTTTTTAGATCGGAGAAAAACATGAATATCATTATTGAATTTACAGAAAAAAATCAAAACATAAAAGAAATCAGCCAAGCCATCAAAATATTCTTGAAGAAAAATAAAAATAGTCACACATTTACTTTAATTGGCCCTAGGGATTTATTGTTTACTGTAAATGATGAAAAAAATATAAATATAATTGATATAAAAGATGAAAATGAAGCAATTAACAGAGCATTAACATTATCAAAAGAAAAAAATAATGTGTTAATTTGCTCAAGTGACATAAATGACGTAATAAAGATTGCAACAAACCTTTTAGATTTTAATACAAACGAAAAAACTTTAGTAACCGGCACACAATTTAAAACTTATAATTTTAAAAAACCACTTATGCTTATTAATATAAATAAAATTAATAATGAAAAATCAGTGGATTTTAAAAATTCAATTATATTATTTACTGAATATTTAAATAATAGAAACCGAACAAATTCAAAAAAATATAAATTATTAGATAGCAACACTGAATTCACAAATGATTTAGATAAGATTCTATCGAATGATATAGATTATCAAGGAAAAGTAAAACCATCACAACTATTAAATGCAGATTGTGATTTTGTTGTTTGCGAAAGTTCATATATTTCAGGTTTTCTAGAGGGATTTAAATCATCATTTGATGCGATAGAAAAAATAAAAAATGACAAAATAAATGATACTTTTCTAATTAAAATTGGTAAAAAACTAATTAATTCAGTTGACTTACAAATCACAAATACTTTAGATAAAAAAACAAGATCAAATGGTACGATCTTGCTTGGTTTTAAATTTCCAATTATTTTTTCAAAAAATGATGGTGATATAAATTCTCTATTAAAAACCATCGAAACAGCGATTAATTAAAAATAACAATTTTAAAATAGATTAAAAGAAAAACTAATAAAGCTTGTAATAATGTATAGATAATTCCAAAAATTAAATATAAATGCTTTGGATCATCATCTCTAACATCCTGGTAAATATTATACAAAAGCAAAACTGGGCCACCAAAAAATATTGATGCAGCTAGTATTTCTCCTTTTTTGAAACCTTCTCCATCATTTCTAAGTCTTCGTATATGTCCAATCATAATTAAATAATTGGTTAATATACCAAACATAATAATGACAATTAATATATAAAAATTAAATTGTAACACCTTAATTTATACAGGAAGAACGCAACAAGCGTTCTTCCTTTTCCTTTTCTATTTTTTCTTTAAATATTTAATTGAATCTAAACAAACAGCAGCCATGATTATAATGCCTTTAAAAATATATTGAACATTAACATCAATACCAAGGTTTGTTAAGCAATAAGTCATGCCAGCAAAGATTATTGTACCAATAACAGCTCCTTTAATTTTCCCGACACCACCAGAAAACGAGATTCCACCAATAACACAAGCAGCAATTGCATCAAGTTCAGTTCCGAATGCAGTATTTGGATTTGCAACGGCAATACGTGCGCCTTCAAAGAAACCACCAAATCCATATAAAACACCAGCCATGACGAAGATAAGTAAGGTGACTTTAAATACAGATATACCACTTACACTTGCAGCCTCAGCATTTCCGCCTACAGCATACATATATTTTCCAAACTTAGTTTTATTCCAAATAAACCAAACAATTAATGTAGCAATTGCAGCAAATATAATTAAATTAATATTACTATCTCCACAAATCTGTTTTTTAATTGTTAAATTCATATTAAATGCTGGAATATTACTATATAAAACCATCATCATCCCATACATTAATAATTGAGTTGATAATGTGGTTATAAATGGATGCATCTTGAATTTAGCTGTAAAGAAACCAGCAATTGAAGAGAATATTACACAAACTAAAATAGTAATTAATAATGCAATAATTATTCTAATGGTCCAAGGCAATCCCGTAATATCAATTGATCCATTAAAGTTATCTGTGTAAACCGTATTTGAAAGCAAAAGACAAGTTATAGATGCTGCCATACCTGTCATACGACCTACAGAAAGATCTGTACCAGCAATCAAAATTAATCCAGCAACGCCTAATGAGAAGAATAATTTTGTCGATGATTGACCTAAAATACCAAGGATATGATTCATTGACAATAAATTGCCATTAGATTTGATAATACAAATAAGGAAGAAAGCAATAATAATGAAATATAATGCATTCCTTATCATGTAATCTTTAAAAACAAAATTATAAGCATACGTTCTAGCTTTAAACTCTAACTTTTCTAAAACTGAGTGATGAGAGTTTCTAACTTTGCTTAAATAATTATATTTTTCTAAATAACAATTATATAAAGTAGTTTTTGCTTTATCTACCTTCTCTAAATAAACAGTTTTCCCTTCATTTAATGTTGAGCTATGAAGAATTTTTTCTGCTCTAAGATCGAGTTTATGAGCTTCTTTTTGTTCTTGTGTTGCACCATCTGGAAGTGGTTCAATTTTAGAAAGTCTACGTGCATGTTCTTCTTTTTCTTTTTGAACAAATTTTTGATATTCCAATTTCGCATCTAAAAAAGCTTTTGCTTTTACTTCTTTTGCTTTTAGATAAGCTGATTTATGTGCTTCTTTAGCCTTTGTTGTGGCTTCCTTAATTAAAGAATTAATCTTTTCCTTATTTTCTTTTTCAACAACCTTAGCTTTTTCAATTAATTCCTTATCACCGGCAATTAATTTAGCTTTGGTTTCCTTATCAATTTGTTTATTTAGCTTGTAATCACGAATTTCGTTTTTCAAAGCTAGAATTTTATTTTCTCCATCTTTTCTTAAATCTTGAAGTTTTTGCAAATAAGATTCAAATTCAGGAGAATCAAATAATCCCTTTTCAGAAACTTTGATTTCTTTTTTCTTTTCCATTAGATGGGCCTCCTATAAATTTTTTGCACAGAGTCGCAACAACTCTTCTTGATTTGTTTCTTTTGTATTAACGATTCCAGCAACTCTATAATTTGACATAACAACTATACGATTCGTAACGCCTAAAATTTCAGGCATTTCACTAGAAACCATGATGATGCTCTTCCCTTCATTAGCTAAACGAATCATTAATTCGTAAACTTGATATTTAGCCATAATATCAATTCCACGAGTTGGCTCATCCATTAGGAATAAGTCAGGTTGTCTTTCAAGCCATTTACCAATAATGACTTTTTGTTGATTGCCACCGCTTAATGATGAAATTAAATCTTCTGGACCATTACATTTAACATTCGTTAAATTTATTTCTCTTTTAGTCGCAGTTAACATATCAGTATTTGATAATATACCAACTCTTTTATATTTATCTAGATTAGTAATGCAAGTATTGAAATTTAATGATCCAAGACCAAACATTCCATTAAGTTTTCTTTCTTCAGTAACAAAAGCAAAATTATTATCCATTGCATCTTTTGGATTCTTAAACGCTATTCTTCTACCATTATATATAATTTGCCCTTCAGACATTGTTCTTGCACCAAATAAAGTCTCTAATAATTCGCTTCTTCCAGCACCAACAAGTCCATAAATACCAAGAATTTCACCTTTCTTAACATCAAAAGAAATATCTTTTAAATGTGGTCTATACCTCGTAGATAAACCTTTAATAGATAAAACAACTTCTCCAGGTTTATTTGTTAAAGGTGGGAAACGATTTTCTAAACTTCTTCCAACCATTGCTTTAACAAGTTCATCAAGATTTGTATCTTTTACTTCCTTATCCAAGGTAACTTGTCCATCACGCAAAATAACAACTTCATCACATAAATCAAATATTTCATCCATTTTGTGAGAAATAAAAATAAAACTAATTCCTTTAGTTTTTAAATTACGTATTATCTTAAAAAGCTTCACAACTTCACGTTCCGAAAGAGAACTAGTAGGTTCATCTAAAACAATTAATTTTGCGTTATAACTAACAGCTTTTGCAATTTCAACCATTTGCCTTTGAGAAACTGACATTGTTCTCATAATGGTCTTTGGGTTAATATCCATTTCTAAATCCGCAAAAATTTGTCTGCATTTTGCAAGCATTAAACTATCATTAACAAGACCACCACGGCCAATATATCTTCCAAGAAACATATTATCTGAAACAGTTCTATCAAGACATTGATTAAGTTCTTGGTGAACCATAGCTATTCCGTTTTCTAAAGCTTCTTTTGGTCCTGAAAATGCAATACTTTTTCCATTAAATACTATTGAGCCTGAATCCATTGAATAAATACCAAAAAGGCATTTCATCATTGTTGATTTTCCAGCACCATTTTCACCCATTAAACCTAAAATTGTTCCAGGTTTTACCTTGAGATCTATGCCACGTAAGACTTGATTTTTGCCGAAGGACTTGGATAAACCATTAATCTCAAGTATATATTTTTCTCCCATATATCCTTCCTTTCTTGCTTAATTTCAAGTATTTTAAATACTCAATAGAGGCCCAAAGCTTTAAAAGCTGGGCCTCTAAATTAATAGTTATTTATTCAATTATTTAGCGGCTTCTTGTAACCAATCAACAATCATTTGACCTTGTAATTTTCCGCCTTGATTTGCATCAAATCCAACATAATAAATGTATTTGAATCTCTTATCTTTCATAGATTCTTTATCAACTGTTCCATCAGCATTGGTACCTTGTCTATTCCAGAAAATAACAGGAACACTAGTTGGATTGGTTTCAGTTGCACCAGTCTTCTTAGCAATTGCGTCTAAATAGTTTGCAGTTGATGTTGTCTTAATCATATTAATAATATAAGCTTTGAAATCTTTACCTGCTGCTTCTAATTTATCCATAACAGTTGCTTCGGAAGTTCCATCACCTTTAGTAGACTCAACTTCAAAATTAAATTTATCTTTGTATAAATCAAATAATGGATTCATATTTGAATTTAAGAAGTTATCTGATTGTGAATAATAATTCATCCAAACTTTAGCTTTTTCAGTTGTTCCTTTGTTAACGCTGGTATCAATTAAATCAGAAGCAGATTTATTCAAATATTCAGAAACATTAGCTTTTGTAATTTTAAAATTATCAACCAACATTGAATGATCATCAGAACTGTAATTATAAGTAGATGAAATCTTACCATAACCATTTGAGCTTGCTGTTGAGAAACCTTCTTTGACTGCAGCACTTGAATCTAATCCATCTATACAATTACGTGCAAGCATGAAAATACCTGCTGCTTGAGCACTAGCATTTTGGTTAATTGTACCCATGGTTTTCCCCTCATTAATATATTCAAGCATATCGGCATTGCTATCATAACCAAAGATTGGCATACCATCAATCCAATTTGAAGCACCTATAGCTCCAACTGCCATACCATCATTATTTGAAACAAATAAATCAATTTCGTTTCCGTAACCACCACTCTTTGCATGCTTATTTAACCATGTTTCAGTAGTATTTGTTGCTGTTTGTTGATCCCAGGTAGCTCCACTTGTATTCTTTTGTTCAGCATGTTCTACTTCAACAACCTTATAATTCTTTCCACCAATTGTTAATTTTCCTTCAACTGGGTCTTCTGAATTAGGATTGGTCTTTTTTGTTCCACGAGTTCCTAAAGCATCACGAATGCCTGCAGTACGAGCAGCACTATCGTTATGGTCAATTTGACCAATCAAAAGTGCGTAATTGATAACACCATCTTCAGAAGCTGCTTCCCAGTTCCAAGCACCATTATTCCCACAACTTGCAACTAAAAAAGCAGTAGCTGCAAATGCAAGAGTTGGAATTAATCTTTTTTTCATTATGTTTATCCTCCTATAATTCCAATTGCAATTTTATAAAGGAAATATCCAAACGACTATTTCCTATTGCATTGATAATATAAAATGAAAGCGCTTACAAAAAGAATTGAAAAATCTATAAATAATCTTGAAAAATCTCTAATCTTTTAGTTATTCATCGATATTTTTCAAAGTTAATTCTTTTCCTTCAACGTAAATTTTGTGACCTACCACAAATGAATTTTCATTGATTGTTTCGTTATTAATTATTTTATTGCTTAAGTCAAAAATAACCTCTACTTGTTTTTTAGAATCATTTTTAACTGTTCCATACATTAAATGCTCTTTTATTGCTTTTTTAGAAACACTAGTTCCATCAACACCTACTATTTGAATAGGTTGCTCAGAAACAGAAGTAACTTCTCTAGAAAAAATATTATTTTCCAATAAGTAATCGATTGCACCAAGAGCCATATCATCATTATTAGAAATAATAAGTTCAATTTGTTCACCAAATTCTTGATAAATGGTAGCAAAAGTCTCTTTTGCCATATCTCTTTTCCAATCACAATAAGAACTAGTTAATAAATCTAGTTTATAGCCTTTATTTTTTAAAGCTTCAATTGAATACTTGCTCCTGTTTTCCATATCTTGGTGGCCTTGCTCACCTTTAAGCATTACAAATTGAATTATTCCATCCCCATTCTTATCGTATAAAGAATTCAAATCATTTGGATTTCCAAACAATTTTTCAATCATTTGTGCTTGAAGAAAAGCTTCAGTTTTTGGATTACTACCAACATAATAATAGTACCCATCTGTTGGCAAATCCGTATCTAAAGGCTCCCTATTAAAAAATATAATTGGTGTATTATATCTTTTCGCTTTTTCAATAATTGCTGAATCAGCTAATCGATCTACTGAATTAACAATAATTAAATCATTTTTCTTAGCTTCAATTTCAGTAGTAATTTGTTCATTTTGCAAAGATTGATTTCTATTTGCATAATATTTTTTAAGATTTATATTTGAATTTCGAAAAGCTTCATCTAAATATTCACTCCACCCTTGAATAAATGTATCATCTTTTGTGTAGATAAAAACTGAAATTTGTTTTGATGAATTATTACAAGAACAAAGCAAAATAGAACTTAAAATAACAGTTGCAAAAACACTATTTTTCTTCATAATTTAAAGCTCCTTCTATAGGAATCAAAATTGATATTTTTGTTCCTACATCAAGTTCAGAATCAATAATTACATTTGCCTTCTCGCCATAATATATTCTTAATCTTTCATAAACATTTTTAATACCAACACCATTATAAACATTCTTGTCATTAAATGATTTATAAATTTCTTCAATTTTTTCAGGAAGGATTCCAAAACCATTATCAATTACTTCTAAATGAACTAAATCATCTTTTACATATCCATTAATTTTTATAAAACCAGCACCAGAAGACATTTCACTTATTCCGTGCATAATTGCGTTTTCAACGATTGGTTGAAGAATAAGTTTAATGACATAATATTTATGCAATTCTTCCTTAACATTTATTTTATAAGAAAAACTATCACCGTATTTTATTTTTTGAATTTGCAAGTAATATGTTGCATGTTCTATTTCTTTTTCTAATGGAATAATAGTTTTCCCCCTAGAAACTGAAATTCTAAAAAATTTCGAAAGCGCAACAATCATTCGTTCGGCTTTTTCATTTTCGTTATTTTCAATTAAGTAAATTATTGAATCGAAAGTATTATATAAGAAATGAGGATTTATTTGGTTTTGCAATGCTTTTAATTCTGACTTTCTTTGCTCTTCTTGTTCATCTAAAACTTTTTGCATTAACTCTTTAATTCTTTGCATCATTTGGTTAAATGATTTACCTAAATTTTCAATTTCCTTATTCCCCGATGCTTTAAAATTTTGGTTAATTTGATAATCAAAATTTTCAACTTTAATCATTTCGTTTTGAAGTTTTACTAAAGGACTTACAATTGAGTTTCCTAAAATAACCAAAAACAAAACAAAAATTGCAATTACAAAAATTGTTGCAGTAAAAACATTTATAAAGAATCTTAATAAGGTGAGTCTTAAAGTTTCATTGTTTGTAAAAATTGCAACTCTCCAAGTAGTATTTGTAATAGTTGATGCAAACAAAATATAATCTCTATCTAATGTTACAGTTTTTATTCCCATAACTAGATTTTTTACAATAGCAGTTTCTTCTTCCAAAACATTAGAATTAGATGTGTAAACAATATTATAATTACGATCATAAATTGTTATATGACCGCCTTCTCCTAAATCAGTTTGAGCAATTAAATTGACTATTTTATTGAAATCAAAATCTATTTTTAAAACACCATTCTGTTTCCCTTTATCAAATGCAACATACTTAGAAAGTGTAAATTCATAAATGCCTCCTGTATATTCCACACGTGAAAAAACATTGATTAGAGGGTTATTTTTTGCATCATATAACCATGTTTCATTTTTATCAACACTAATAGTTTTATTTTTTGTATTAGATACTATTTTATTTCCTTGGAGATCATAAATCGCCATGTTGAGAATCTCATTTTTAAGATCTATGACCTCATCAAAATAAGTTGACATTATTTCGCTTTGATCATAAATATTGATGTTATCTATTTTCGATTGTGCTTTTTCACTAATTGTAATTACACCATCAAAATATGTATCATAATTTGATAATACTTGTTGAGAAGTGGCTTTCACCTGACTTGTAGTCATTTGTGTAATATTATTTGAATAAGTTATTGATGCAACAATTGAAAGAGCAATAGAAAAAAACACAAAAAGAATTGTTGATGTTACAACAAGTTCAACTTTTAAGGATAAACGTTTTTTAAACTTTGTTTTTATATTCAAGCGGACTTACTCCATAATATTTTTTAAAACAATGACTAAAATAATAAGGATCTTCATACCCAACAGCAGATGCAATGGTTAAAAGTTTATTATTTTTATCAGCCAATAATATTTTAGCCTTTTCCATACGAATATCAGTTAAATATTTTGTAAACGATGTATTGTTTTTCTTGAAAATTGCACTTATGTAAGAAACAGAATAACTCAATTCGTTAGCAACATCTTCTAAACAAAGAAGTGAATTTGAATAATTTTTGTCAATAAATTTTTTAATTTGGTCAAAAGAAGTTTGCACACCATTCATACGACTAAATTCATTAATTTCAGTTATTTTATCAATTAAATCATAAAAGTAATTCTCAATTGATTTACTATTTTTTAAAGTATACATTTTGTTCACTAATTCTACATGGCCCATATATTTCTTATAAAATTCAGTTAAATTAACACATGATTTCAAAATAGAGTCCAATATATTGCCTAAAATAAAGTCATAAGAGTCTTTGTAAAGTTGAGAAGAAATTTGATTTATAATTTTATGTATATTATTTTTAACATTCTCTTTTTTACCATATAAAATATCATAACTTATTTTTTTATATTCATTTTCATCAATTATACCAACTTTATTAGTTTCTTGTCTTTGCAAGTCATCAAAAGTCATGACAAGGTTCTTCCCAACAACCGTACGATATTCAAGACACCTTAAAGCATGTCTATACATTTTACGATAATTCGCTTCATCATTTGTCATGATATCGGAAACACCACAAGAAATGCTTAAATTAGCAATTTTTGAAAGTTTTGCAATTATTGTTTTAACTCGATCAATGATAACTTCTTTATTAATTTTTTCATTCGTAACGCAAATTGAAACAAATTCTGCATCTTTGTTAAAACTATATTGTTTAAAACTATCTTTAAATTCTTGATAAAAATATTTTGAAATTAAAACTTTAAAATACTCATTTTTATCATAAGTTAAAGTATCCGCTTCTTGGTCATTATCAAAAATAATAACAAATTGATATTTATAATTTAAATCAATACCATCATTTTCGAGTTTAATTTTAAAATTTTCGCCTATACTTTTTAATTGAATAAGATTAGATAAATCATTTTCTTGAAGCAAAGACAAATTTTCTAAAACTTGTTTTTTGAGGTTGGACTCATTTTGATCAGCATTAATTTTCTTTTCAATTTCATCTTTAGCCTTATAAACTACTTCTTTTAGTTCATCAAAACTAATAGGTTTTGAAAGATAACCAACTACTCTTAAATCAATTGCTTGTTTTGCAAATTCAAATGAATCATATCCCGAAATAATAATTGATTGAAGCAATGGTGCTTCAAATCTAGCTTGTTTAATTAAATTAAGCCCATCGATGTATGGCATTTTAATGTCAGTAATTAATAAATCAGGCTGAAGTTTTTCAACTCCTTCAAGTGCATCATAACCATTATCAAATAACCCAACTACTTCAAAATCGTTGTTTAATTTTTTTAATAAAGATAATAGCCTATCTCTAACATTACTCTCATCGTCTGCAATAATAATTTTATACATTTTCTTTCACTTTACTTTTATCCTATTGTAAATCAATCAAATCTTTTTAAGTTGATTGGATATAAAAAATAAATAATTGTAAATCCAATAGATACAAATGATACTAATGTTCTAAATGCATATAAGATTATCGTCCAAGCAGCATTCGAACTAGTCTGTCCTATATTTTCAATTGTTGTTCTAATTACTCCAATACTAGAAATAAGTACAGTTGTAAAACCAACAATTCCCAACACAAACATAATTGCCCCTAAAACAATCAGTGTAATAATATAGCCTTTTTTTCTTTGCTTATTGTTAAGACAAAGAAAAACAAAGTAAAGTATACCTAAAAGTGCACCGCTATAAATTAAATAAAATGTTATTGTTCGAAGATTAAAATATTGTTCCACAATACTATTGATGATATCCAAAATTGCTGGCAATACATAAGAACTAATAAGCAACATGCATATTGCCCAATAAACATAACCAAAATTAGATTTCCCTTTAATAAAGTAACTACAAATCGCCAAATAAAAACAAGTATTTATAAAATAAGGTATTAAATCGCTTATAGCAACACTACCACCACCTAAAGAATTTATTACAATATCTATAATCACTTGCGCAAGAGTTGAAATAACACACAAAACAGAAAGGACAACCCCAATTGATGCAATTGATTCGTTATTGTATATTTTTCTTATCGACATAATTCATCCACCTTTCATCTCTAAACAACAAATATAATATACTAATTTATTCGAATTTACATTAAAACAAAGAGTAAATAACATTTATCAATATCGCATAAAATTTGACTTACATACATTATTTTCTATACGAAATTTAGGTATGGTTCTTAACTGGTTTCATATATTTATTAGAAAACCATGTATGAGCAAACCAAAATTATTTCGATAATAAAAAATAATATAATTATTTTTCATTAAATAGTAGAATAATTTTATGGAAAATAAAATTATAGGTATTAAATCTAATCAATATATTTTTGCATATTCTATTGCTTTTGTTTTATCAACAATTGTCGCAATTATAATGTTTATTCCTGTTTTTAAAATCGATGAATTTTGGCCTTATTTAACTACATCAATTATCTTTATAACTTTCGATGCAATATTAATTATCTTATTAATTAATTTTTTAAGGCGACCTATCAACTTGATTGAAATAAATGGCAAAAACATCATTTTAAATAGGAGTAAAAAAGTATCAATTATAATTTCATTTTCTGAACTAAATGATTCAACAATTTCATTTACTTTTTTTGCAATTTTCGTGCATAATTCTGGCGCAATAATTATAAAAACAAAGAGCAATAAAAAATACAAAGTTGGTTATATAAAAGATTACATAAAAATCAGTGGTCAAATTAATTCAATTGTTTATATTGAAAGAATTGGAGATAAATTATGAAACTATTTCAAAAAATTGGTGTACGAATTACAAATTATTTTTTAGCTTTTGTAGAACTATTTTTATATTGGCCTGAACCAAAAGCAATCAACAAATACGAAGACATGATTAGCGTTTTAAAAAAGAAAAAAATAGATAATGTTTTATTGGTTTCAGGTCCAAACATTACAAAGCACGGATTAACTAAAGCATGTAAAGAAAGTCTTATTTCTGCTAATATTAAGTTTACTGAATTTTTAAATGTTACTAATAACCCAACATTCCAAAATGTTTATGATGGCAAAGATGCTTACATAAAAAACAATTGTAAGGGTCTAATTGCAATTGGTGGTGGCAGTGTTATGGATTGTTGTAAAGCAATCGGTGTTTTAGTTAAAAACAAAGGAAATATTGAAAAATTTAAAGGTTTATTTAAAGTTAGACATAAAATACCTTTAATGATAGCTTTCCCAACTACTTCTGGAAGTGGAAGCGAAACAACAGTTGCCGCTGTATTGCGAAATGAAAAAAATGGAGAAAAATTCCCAATTGAATCAATGAAATTGGTTCCTAAATATGCTTTTCTAGATAAAGATATGCTTAGAGACCTTCCTCCATCAACTTTTGCAACAACCGGGATGGATGCTTTAACTCATGCAATTGAAGCATATCTTAATATTGATACAACGCAAAAGACTAGAAAATATTCTTTAGAAGCATGCAAATTAATTAAAGAAAATTTATTAGTAGGTTTTAAGGATAAAAATGATTTAACTGCAAAAGGCGAAATGCTTAGAGCTTCTTTCTTAGCCGGAAAGGCATTTACTAGAAGTATGGTTGGAAATGTGCATGCAATAGCTCATGCTTTAGGTGGAAAATATGATTTACCTCATGGATATTTAAATGCGATAGTTCTTCCAAGAATTTTAGAAGTTTATAAAAATCATAATAGAGGCATTAAGAAAATGTCCAAGATTTCAATATATATTGGAATTGGAAAACCAAGCAATTCCCGTTTAACAAATACTAATTTATTAATAAAATGGATTTACGACATTAATGCGCAATTTGGACTGCCAACTTATGTTAAAGAAATTAAAAAAGAGGATATATACAATTTAGCACACGCCTCATATAAAGAAGCTATACCACTTTATTCATGTCCGGTTTTATTGAACGAACAAGATTTTAAAGAAATATTTGAATCATTAATGAAAAAATAACAAAAGAAAAAAGGGGGTATCATGGATAAATTATTAACCGAAGGCAAATTGCTAGACAATAAAGGTAATTTAAGAGAATGCGGTTTTAATTATGATTTAGTAAGAGAATACAATCGTAATGATATAAAAGGATTAAAGTCTCGTATTAAAGAGTGGGATTATTACTTATTTTTAAATGAAGACTATGGTATTGGTTTAACAATTGCAGATAATTCATATATGTCATTAGTAAGCGTTAATTTTATGGATTTTAAATTTAAAAAACACCTGGATAAAAGTGTATTTAAATTTTTTACGTTTGGGAAAGTTGGATTACCATCTAGTTCCAAAAAAGGCGATATATGTTATGAAGGGAAAAACTTTAGTTTCAAATTTTTGAATAATGGAAATGAAAGACACCTAATTGTTTATCTTAAAAATTTCACAAAATATAGTGATTTCAAATGTGATTTTGTTGTGACCCAAACAAGCGATAAATCTATGGTAATAGCTACACCATTTAAAAAGAATAAACATTTTTATTATAATCAAAAAATTAATAATTTACTTTGCAATGGAACATTTTCAATTGGCGAAAGAAACTACAAATTTGAAAATGCATTAGGAGTCTTAGACTGGGGAAGAGGTGTATGGACTTATAGTAATACATGGTATTGGGGATCCCTATCTTTTAAAGATAAAGATGGCACTATTAAAGGTTTTAATTTAGGTTATGGATTTGGCGATACAAATGCAGCAAGCGAAAACATGTTGTTTGTAAATAAAGATGCTTATAAGTTAAATGATGTACAATTTTTAATTCCACGAGATGAAAAAGGGAATTATAAATTTGAAGATGAGTGGACAATAGTAAGTGAAAAAGGAGATATAAATCTAACTTTTACTCCAATCGTTGATCGTAATGTTGACACAAATTTACTCGTGCTTTGTTCTTTACAACATCAAGTCTTTGGTTACTTTAATGGCGAAATAAAATATAAAAAGAAAAGCATCAAATTTGTTGATGCTTTAGGTATGGCTGAAAGAGTTGTCAATAAATGGTAACTATTGGATACCTTCAATTCTCTTTACCGCATCTATAAAAATTTTTATATATTTCTTTCTAATACATCCATTCATTACTTTTAGTATTATTTTTTGTTCGTCGTAACTAATTGCATCTCTTGAAAATAAAAACATTTGTCTAAATGGTGTTGTTAATGCAATTTCTAAATAGAATGGATTTTTCTTCAATTCTTTTTGTGAACAAAGAATTTTGTATATAATCTTCCCTATTAATCTACCACGACATGTTCTAAAACAATGATTATCAGATATTTTAAATCTAGAAAGATTTAGTTTTGGAAGTTTTTGTTTACAAATAATTGAAAATTCCCGATTAGAAATATCTTGAATTTTTCCATCAAAATATGATGCAATTTGAGAAGGATAATATGGAGACTCTACTTTATCGTTTGATTTTACATAAAATGTTTTGCTCAAAATATGATGTTCACTATCTCCGCCAACATAAATTGTATAATCACCAGTTTCTAAAACCCATTTTTCTTCTTTAATATTAAAATACTTTAGGTTTTCAAACGGAATTTCAAAATGTACCAGTTTTTCTTCGCCTGCTTTCAAAAATATTTTTGTAAAATCTTTTAATTCTTTGACTGGTTTATAAACTGTTGTGTTAGGACCACCTATATATACTTGCACCACTTCCTTGCCATCAGTATGACTAATGTTTTTAATCTTGCAATTGATTGAAACTTTATTATCACTTAAAACAAGATTTAAATTTCTGTATTTAAACTTGGAATAACTTAGACCATATCCAAATGGAAATAATGTTTGTTTTCTAAATGTAGAATAATATCTATAACCAACGTAAATAGATTCCTTATAATACGAAGCATTTGTACCACCTGGAAAATATTTATAACATGGGGTATCCTTTAATTTAATTGGGAAACTTTCAGC
Source organism: uncultured Staphylococcaceae bacterium (assembly GCA_964608215.1). Lineage (GTDB taxonomy): Bacteria > Bacillota_I > Bacilli_A > RFN20 > CAG-826 > Onthovivens. The sequence goes on along the minus strand of CAZSMV010000009.1, from coordinate 12,029 downwards.
TAATCTTCCGCTAGGATTAACCTTTCCATAAAGAATATCAACGATAGATTGCCCATAAGCTTCTCCTCCAAGATAAGCCTCTAAAATTCCATCAACTTGATTAACAAAAGGCATTACAACAGGAGAACCATTAAACAAGACTACAATAATTTTCTTGTTAACTTTGCATAATTTTTTTAACAATGACAATTGTTTTTTTGGCAAATCTAAAGATTTCCTATCATAACTTTCTGACTCATCATATTCTCCAAGTCCCATTAAGAAGACAATTTTATTGGAGATTTTTGCTTTAACTAAACATTCTTTTTCTAATTCATGATTTGAATCTTTTTTATGCATGCTATATCCTGTAGCATATGTAACATTTTTATTCTCACCTATTGCATTTTTAATACTGATTATTTTTCTTGCATTAACAGTACTTGAACCACTTGCCTCAAACTTATCAAAATTTAAAAAATCTCCAACAAAAAGAACCTTTTCGCTCTTCTTCAAAGGAAGTATATTGTTTTCGTTCTTAAGCAAAACCATTCCCTCATCAGAAATTTCTTTTGCAATGCAATGATTTTTTTCAAAATCACACTCATAATTTTCAACTCTTCTTTTTTGAGCGTTCATAAGCGAATTTGCTAAACAAAACGCACGTTCATTTATGATTTTTTCTTCAATTTTCCCATCTTTTACCGCTTGAATTAATTTTTCAGGTGCCTTTTTGCCGCTTGTTGGCATTTCTAAATCTTCCCCTGCTAAAACAGCTAAATCTCTATGTGCACAGCCACCCCAATCACTAACAAAAAAGCCTTTAAATCCCCACTCATTTCTTGTTATACCAGTTAAAAGCCATTTATTATCACTAGCAAAGACACCATTTATTTTATTATAACTAGTCATAATAGACATTGGTTGACTATTCTTAACTGCAATTTCAAAACCTTTTAAATAAATTTCTCTTAATGCCCTTTCATCAACAACGGCGTCAATCATTGACCTATATGTTTCCTGATTATTACATGCAAAATGCTTTAAAGAACAACCAACACCATTATCTTGTACGCCATTTATATATTCACTAGCTAAAAAACCAGTTAGATATGGATCTTCAGAAATGTATTCAAAATTTCTACCACATAAAGGACTTCTTTTTATACAAATACCAGGCCCCAATACCATATCAACATTGTAGTATTTTGCTTCAGCGCTTAATGCTTTCCCAAATTTATAAGATAATTCCTTATTCCAAGTAGATCCTAATACAACATTGGTAGGAAAAGCTGTTGCTTTAACAGATTCTTCGCCACCAATTCCACTCCCAGCAATAACTTTTCTAATGCCATAAGGACCATCACTCATACTAATTGAATCTAGACCAATTTCTTCTAATTTTAAGGTGTGCCAATTATCTATTCCACTTAAAAAATAACATTTCTTTTCTAATGGTATTTTTTCAATATCTTCTCTTTTCATAGTGATTTCCCGCCTTTTCTATATTCTATTATTTTTAAAAATTCAAAAGAAGATTTTTTGGTTATAACTCTTCTTGAAAATTGTATAATATTTATGTCGAGTCGAGGAAGTTAAGATGGAAAATGAAAAAATTAAGATGATTAAATCAATCAGAAGAAAGGTTACACTAGCAATGTGTTTTGCAACCTTCTTTTTATTTTTATTATTAGATGGATGCTTTTTTGCATATAAGTATTACATTTTAAAACTTGAATTAGAAACATCATTAAAAGAAATTATTCCGCTTTCAATTTGTCTTTTTGTAGCTTGGATTGTTGTTTTAATGTTAAGTATTCGCCTAAGTAAAATAATTATTAAACCAATCAATAAAATTTATGAAGAAAAAAATGACTACATTAAAAGAGTCAAAAACGCTATAAAAACTCCAATAAACAATATAAGAGAAAATGCTTTAACTTTAAAAAGCACAAACGAGAAGAATCGCTGGGTACAAAATATTCTTAATGAAACAAACAACGTATACCTCGTTGTAGAAGACATTGGGAATGCAACATTATTATCAAAACCAAATACTAAAAGAGAACCAATAGAAGAAACACCTAAGGAAGAATTTGATCTAAGTAATCTTGTTACTCAAATTGCAGCTTCATATGATGCAGTTTGTTTAAATAACCATGTCGAATACGTTAAAAATATTCAACAAAATTTAATGATTGCTAGCGATAAAAAAGATGTATCAACATTAACAAAAATTTTAATTGAAAATGCTATTAAAAATGTAGATTTTAGTGGAATTATTCAAGTTGCATTATTTAAAGACAATGGAAAAATATTCTTATCAATTTATAATTCAGGATGCAAAATCAAAGAAGAAAATAAGGAACGAGTTTATGAAGCCTTTTATTCAAAAGCCGGAACTCACCCTTCAAATGTAACAACAAATGTAAATCTAGAAACATTAAAATCCATAATTGAGCAAAATAAGTTCACACTCTATCTTGATTCGAAAGAATCAACGTTTTTCAAAATCAGTGTTAGATTTTAGTGTATATAAAATGGCCTCGCTGAATTGATTCGGCGAGGCCATTTAATTTCATTATTTTAACACTTTAAGTGAATCTAAAATTGTTTTTTCTTTGGCTTCCATACCATATTTGTCAACCTCTGCTTTATCTCTAAATTCATGAGTCAAACAGCATGGTCCACCAATACATCCATTTGTACAAGCCATACCTTCTATAAAGTTAAAATCTTCAGTTCCAGCTTTAAGTTTATCTAATGCCGCCTTACAATTTTGAATTCCATCACATTGAGCAACCTTAACATCAAACTCAATATTAGATTCTTTTAAAGCTTCCTTAACAGCGTCAGTTAAACCTCCACATCTAGCAAAAATTCTACCATAATACGAAGCGTTATCGAGCTTGCTTTCTTCAAGTTTTGAACAATCAATATCTCTACTATCAATCAAAGCTTGTAACTCTTCAAATGTTAAAACATAATCAACTAAATTTTTAACATTTTCTTTTTTAATTTCGCCTTTTTTACCAATACATGGTCCGACAAATACAATTTTACAAGTTGGATCAACTTCCTTTAGATGTTTAGAAATTGCAACCATTGGTGATGGGTTACTAGAAATATATGACACAAGTTCAGGATATTTTTTTGTAATAAAATTAACAAATACTGGGCAACAAGAAGAAGTTAATTTTCCTCTTTCTGCAAGTTCATGAGCTTCACTATAAGCAACCATATCCGCACCTAATGCCGCCTCAACAACACTATGGAATCCAAGTTGCTTAATTGCACTAACAACTTGACCAAGAGAAGCATATTTAAATTGGCTAGATATTGAAGGAGCAACAACAGCATAAATGTTATATTTTTTACTGAAATCACTATCTTTGATTGTATTAATTACATCAACAATTGAAGATTTATCCATAATTGCTCCAAATGGGCATTGTGAAACACAACTTCCACATTGAATACACTTTTCATCATCGATTTTTGCAGCAAAATCTTCACCCATCGAAATAGCATTAACTTTACATGCAGATTCACAAGGTCTCTTAAAGTTCAAAATTGCACCATATTGGCATGCCTTCGCGCAAAGACCACAATTGACGCATTTAGATTTATCTATCTTAGCTTGTCTTGTTTCTGGATCAAAAGATATGCAATGTCGCATACATGCCTTTTCACATCTATGAGCAATACAACCTCTACAATTATGAGTAACTGTATAGCCTCCAATTGGACATTCATCACATGCAATATTTAAAACTTCAACAACATTGTTTCTTTCTTTATTTCCACCAGTTGCAAGTTTCATTCTTTCTAAAACTATTGCTCTTTCCTTATATATGCAGCAACGCATAGATGGTTTTGGGCCAGGAACAATAATTTTTGGAATTTCATTGTAATCTTGAAGCAAAGTTCCATTGAAAGTTGATCTTGCAACTTCCTTTAGAACTTTATATTTAAGTTCCTGTACATTTGTGTCAAATTTAAGCATAACCTTCTCCTTTAAAAATAACTAACTTTTATTCGTTTCCCCATAATTTTAAGGGTTTTAGCGAGTTCGTCAATAAGTTGCATCTTAATTGTAAAATTAATTTTTACCCCTGGTTGCTGATGTGCTGGGTTTACAGCACAACCTACAAAGAAATTAATATCTGTTGCTTCTTCAAACAATAACCGAGCAATTTCGCTTGCACCATCTTGCTTGAAACACCATTCAAAATAACTTTGATTATCGCCTAAAGTGTTTTTTGCATAAGATAAAACTTTATTTATTGTTATAACTCCCTCAGTCACTAAATCCACACCTTCTAATGTACTAGTTGGAGGGATTTCTTTATCAATATAATCTGTATTCATAATAAGTGGTTTATTTAAATACTTAGCAACCATATTGCTAGTAGAACCACCACATACAATATGTTTGCCTTCTTTTGCAAAAAATAAACTCAACATATTTTTATCATCATCAATATTACTTGCAGGCCCCATCAAAAGATTAACTTGTTGTCTCTTTCTTACTCTTAAAACAAGGGCAGTTGTATCATCACCAGGTTTCCCACCATAAAGATCATTACAATGACTAACGAGTTCAGTAGCTAATGTTTTGCTGCTATAACTTTCATTATATAAAGCACACATATAGTCAACAATTTGTGGTCTTTCCCATCCAAAATTCATTGTTTCTCCAAGACCTGCATGAATTGTTCCATCACTAAGTAAAATAAAAGTATCATATAATCTAGCTTCTATTTCGCCTTTAAATATTTTTTTACCTTCAATTTCAATAATAGAAGTTGGAATTTTTTCTTCTTTCCCGTTTCTTAATAAAATTGGATCAGGATTATCAAAGTTATAAATTTGAACATATTTATTATGAGAAATTTTTAAAATAGTGAAAGTTGAATAAGCAATTCCTCTTTCTTTACAAACAGGTAGTGTTTCTGCAATTGTTTTAACGCACTCTTCAATAGAAAGATTATTTGCCATCATTGTCGATATAATTTCACTTGTGAGCGTAGACAAAATTGAAGCTTTTACTCCACTTCCTAAACCATCAGCTAAAACAATAACTGTAGTATTTTCATCAGGCCTTACAACTTGATAATGGTCACCACAAAGTTGTTCGCCGACATGGTTATAACTCAATCCACCAACTTCGGTTACGTAATTATTGATTATCATCTTTTAAAGTGTCCTTCAATGCACTTAAAGCGACTTTGGTTTCAGCCGCAGTTTCACCTAATAATGAAGCAATTTCTTGAACGCTTCTCATATTCTTATCAATAACTTTATTTGCAATTTCTACTGATTTTTGCACCAATTCATCTTTCTGTTGTTTAGCTATTTCGTCCTCAGTTACATCTCTCATAACACAATAAATTAAATGGAATTTTTTATCATATACAAGAGTTTCTTCGACGTACTTATTATATTCACTTAAGTATTCTTTCTTTCCTTTTATTGTGTCCATTCCATCTAGACAACTAAGAAAATCTTCTGGTTCTAAAATAGTCGTAACATTTTTACCAACAACATCTCTAGAATGTTCTAAACCAACAATTCTAAGCATAGATTTGTTAATTAATTCAACAGTTAAAGATTCATTTAAAACCATTAAACCATTTGGTGTATTTCTAACAATATTATCACTAAAACTTTCAGCCTTTTCCATTAAATATGGAAGACACATTTCTTTAACAGCTTTTCCTTCGATAATAGCAATTGCTTTTTCTCTGCAGGTGTTATAACCACAACATCCACAATTTAATTCTTTATTTTTGCTTGTTTTACCCATTTTCTTAAGACATTCTTGAATATCAACTTCACTAGGCATAGCTTTTGTTAAATTAATAGGATTATATGTCTTTTTTATATCTTTATATGAGCTTTCATCCTTAAGATCAAAATCCTTTTTACCTGCAAATTTATGAACCGCTAAATAATTGGCAACTAATGCTCTAGAGGATTCACTAATTGCAGGTCCATTAATGCAACTTCCACTGCAAGCAGACATTTCAATGAAGCATTTATGAACTTTGCCTGATCTAATGTCTTTTAGGGCATTTAAGACATTATCCATTCCATCAACCACAATGTAATCATAGTCCATATTCGATTTTTCCATCGTGCTTAAAACGCCACCGCTTGTTGGGAATAGTCTTGCTTTGCTTTTTTCAATTACTAATGGTTTTTCTTCTTTTTTAAGTTCCAAATTATTTTCATCTAACCATTTGCTAAATTCTATAAATGTTAATGCTGCATCAACTAATTTATTATTCTTATCTGATTCATCTTTTTTTGCAATACATGGTCCAATAAAAACCACACAAGCATCTGGAAATCTTTTTTTAATATCTTGTCCATGAGCAACCATTGGAGACATGGTGTCAGCAAGGTAAGGAAGAAGGTCTTGATAATGTTTTTGCATTAATAAATTTATACTATGACAACATGACGAAATAATGATATCTCTATCATTTCTTTTAAGCATTTCATCATATACATTTTTAACAATTGTTGCACCAATTGCGGTTTCTTCAGCATCATAAAAACCAAGCTTCAATAATGCTTCTCTGAATTTATCAAAACTTACACCATATTCGATAACGAAAGATGGTGCAACCGAAGCTATAACTTTCTTGCCGCTACCAATCAATTCCTTAACTCTTAATAGATCATCTCGAATGACTTTTATGTTTTGAGGGCAAACTAAAAAACAATGTCCACATAAAATACATTCATCTTGAATAATTGAGGCTTGATTGTCACTAAAAGAAATTGATTTAGTTGGACAATTACGAATACATTTGTAACAACTTTTACAATTATTTTTCTCGCTCTCTAGACAATATTTCATAAGGTTCCATCAGACTTTCCTTACTGAACCTTACTTAATATATATTTTTTAAATACTTCCTCAAAATTATCTAAAGTAACGCCAGTAATAATTTCATCATCAACTTTAATATTGACACCATGAGTACCACACTTATTAAGACAAAAAGTCCCTTTAAGGACAACTTTATCTTCGATATTGTTGTCCTTAAGTGCTTTCTTCATAGCTTCAATAACATCATAACTGCCGTTCAAGTGGCATGAACTACCTACACAAACTGCAACATTTACCATATTATTTTACTCCTTCGTAACTCTTTTCTAAAATAGTTTCCATATCTTTTACAATTGGAACTCTTGGGTTAGCTGGTGAACATTGATCTTCATAAGCAAGTACAGCAATTTCTTGAATCTTGCTTTCGAATTCTTTCTTATCAATTCCCATCTCTTTAAAGCTTGTTCCTAAACCAATGCTCCTTGCAAGTTCAGTAACTGCATCAGCAAGTTTAATTGAAGCATCAGCTGGTGAATCGGCTTTAATACCAACTAAATTACAAATATCTAAATATTTTTTATCTGCACAATATTCATTATATTTTGGCCAAACACTAAGTTTAGTTGGAACTTGACCATTATATCTAATTACATATGGAAGTAAAACACTACATGTATATCCATGAACTGTATGGAACTCAGCACCGACTTTATGTGCAAGTGAGTGAGTCATACCTAAGAATGCGTTAGCAAATGCCATACCTGCAATAGTTGCAGCATTATGCATCTTTTCTCTTGCAACTAAATCGTGTGAACCATCTTTAACTGCTCTTGGCAAATATTCAAATACAAGTTTGATAGCTTGTAATGCAAGTCCATCAGTGAAATCGCTAGCAAGTACACTAGTATATGCTTCAATTGCATGGGTTAAAACATCCATACCAGTCATTGCGGTTGATTTTGCTGGAATATTTGTTGTAAATTCTGGGTCAACAATTGCAATTGTTGGAGTAAGACTATAGTCAGTTAATGGATATTTCTTGAAGTGCGCTTTATCACTAATAACAGCAAATGGAGTAACTTCACTACCAGTACCTGAAGTAGTTGGAATACAAATTAATTTAGATTTACGACCAAGTTCTGGATATTTGAAAGCTCTCTTACGAATATCCATGAATTTTTGTTTTAAATCATCAAAATTAACTTCTGGGTGTTCATAGAATAGCCACATACCTTTAGCAGCATCCATTGGGCTACCACCACCTAAAGCAATAATAGTATCTGGTCTAAAGTTATTCATTAATGAAACACCTTTTTTAACTGTTGAAATATCTGGATCTGGTTCAACATCACAGAAAAGTTGTATTTGAACTGGATCTCTTCTTAAATTAAGTTGTTCAGTAATTTTATTAACAAATCCTAAATCGACCATTGAACGATCGGTAACGATAAAGACTTTGCCAACACTCTTACAACTTTGTAAATATTGAATTGAATTTCTTTCAAAATAGATTTTTTGTGGAACTTTGAACCATTGCATAGTATTTCTCCTTTTTCCAACTTTCTTAACATTAAGTAAGTTAACAGCACTGACGTTTCCGCCAATTGAGTTGTGTCCATAAGAACCGCAACCTAAAGTAAGTGATGGCAAGAATGAATTGTAAACATTGCCTATACCACCAAAAGTAGATGGAGAATTCCATACAATACGTAAAGCTGCACAATTTTCACCAAAATCATCAGCCATTTTTTGTTCTTTACAATGAATTGCTGCTGTATGTCCTAAACCATTGAATTCAAGCATTTCTTTACATTTCTTAAAGCCTTCAACATCGTCATTGACCTTATAGAAGCCAAGGACTGGTGAAAGTTTTTCTCTTGACATAATTTCTTTTGGACCAACAGTCTTACATTTAACCGCAATAATAACACAATCACTTGGAACTTCAATTCCAGCATTCTTTGCAATATTTTGAGGACTCATACCAGCAACAATTGGATTGAGTTTTGCTTTATTTTCATAATCTGGATCTTTTGAATTGACGCCAAACATGAATTTTTCAAGTTTGAGTTTTTCTTCATCAGTTGCGAAATAAACCTTAAATCTCTTAAATAATTTAACCGCTTCATCATAAACTTCTTTATCTACAAAACATGCAGATTCAGAAGCGCAAATCATACCATTATCAAATGATTTGGAAATAACAACATCATTAACAGCTTGTTCTACATTTGCAGATTTATTTATATAGCAAGGAACGTTTCCGGCACCAACACCCATAGCTGGTTTTCCACAACTATAAGCAGCTTTAACCATTGCATTACCACCAGTTGCTAAAATTGTTGCAACGCCTGGATGTCTCATTAATGCAGTTGTAGCATCCATTGATGGATGTTCAATCCATTGAATGCAATCTTTTGGTGCACCAGCAGCAACAGCTGCATCATGCATGATTTGTGCAGCCATCTTTGAACTATTTTGAGCATTTGGATGGAATGCAAAAATAATTGGGTTTCTTGTCTTTAAACAAATTAAAGATTTAAAAATAACAGTGCTAGTTGGATTGGTAACAGGAGTAATTCCACAAACAACTCCAAGTGGATCAGCAATTTCAGTAATTCCTGTTACAGGATCGCTATTTATAACACCAACCGTTTTAAGGTGACGCATGTTATTAACAATATATTCACAAGCAAATAAGTTTTTAGTTGCTTTATCTTCAAAAATACCACGTTTTGTTTCGTTAATTGCGGCAGCTGCTAAATCACCATGGTGATCAAGACCAGCAACACTACATTTAGCCACAATATAGTCAACTTGTTCTTGATTAAGTTTTAAAAATTCATCTAAGGCAATTTGACCTTTTTTTACAAGTTCATCAACTTCCTTTACGGCTTCTTGGTTTAATTCTTTTTCTTCCATTTTTTCTCTCCCTAAGTTTAATAACTTTTTTTGTTAATCATTTTTTAATTCTTTATCTTTTAATTTGTGGGATAAAATTGCTAAAGAACTTGCAAGATTAACATTTTCAACAACAACATCATCTGGAACATCCAAGTGAATAGGTGAAAAATTCCATATTCCTTTAATTCCAAGATTTACTAATTTATCGACAATTTCTTGAGCAGCTTCACTAGGAACAGTAAGAATTGCAATATGAACATTCAATCTCGGAATTAAATTTTCCATTTTATATATGGAATATATTCTCTTCCCATTTACTTCGGTATCAATTACCTTAGGATCAATATCAAATCCGGCAAGGATATTTAATCCATAGTCATCAAAACCATGATAATTAAGAAACGCTTGGCCTAAATGACCTGTACCCACAATAATCGCATCATTTGTGTCGTTATAACCAAGAAATGTTTCAATGTCGTTAATAATTTCATCAATTTTTCTTCCAGATTTAGGTTTTCCTGAATTAGTTGCTACGACTTGCAAGTCTTTACGAACTTTCTCTTCATTAAACCCTAATCCTTTAGCAATTATTGGTGCGCTTGTTGTCTTAAATCCTTCATCTCTTTGATTCAAAAGGAATCTAAGATAAACGGGGTAACGACCTAATTGTTTCATGGTTACAGTCTTAAGCTTTTCCATAATTACCTCCAGTTATACTTCTAAATTTTATAATGGATTTTTGTTTGTATCAATATTTTTTTACTGATATGATAAAGAAAAAAATTGTGGATATGTTGCATTTTAAAAAAAGCAAAGATTAAATCGAAACTATTTCTTTGTTCAAACTTTATAAAAAGGTATTAAAAAATATTAAAATTAAATAATTTTTTTAACTTTAATTATTATTTTTTACTTAAAATTAATAATTAATTTATGTGTCATTCCATCTTTAAACTTAGGGATTTCATAAGTTGTATCTTTATCTAATTTAATTTTTACATTTAAATGTGTAAATTTTTCAGGTAGTGCAGGTCTAATAAATAAAGAATTATGCGTATACGAAACACAAACCATTTCCATTATTGCTAAAGTCAACCAAGTTGCTGCACCCTTAATATTGGTCTAATATTGATAATTTAATCGATTCTTTTTTTACCAAAAAAGAAAATTGCAGCAGTGCCTGGACCAGAATGGCTACCAATCGTAGTACCAATATTATAAATTTTTACTTTCCCTTTCAAATTATGAAATTTATTTTCAATTTTTTCTTTTAACACTTTTGCATCATTAAGACATTCTGAGTTACAAATATAACAATCTTCATCATAATCTAGACCATTATCAGCATTTTGAACCATTTGATTTATAACTTCATCAATCGCCCTCTTCTTGCCAATAATTTTCTTTCTAGGAATAAGTTTGCCTTCATAACTAACATTCATAACTGGGCAAAGATGTAAAATATTGCCAATTAATCCAGCACTTTTAGTAATTCTTCCACCTCTAACATAGAAAGTTAAATCAGTAGAAAAGAACCAATGATGAACTTTTAACCTATTTTCATTAGCCCAATTATAAGCTTCTTCAATTGATAAACCTTTTTTCCTTAAATCAGCAATCTTATTAACAAATAAGCCATAACCACTACTAGCACACAAAGAATCAACTATTAAAAGTTTTCTATCTGGATACTTGGCATCTAACATATCTTTTGCAATCAATGCGCTTTGATATGTTCCACTTAAACCGCTAGAAAAACAAATATGTAAAATGTCTTTCCCTTCCTTTAAAAATGGTTCAAAAAATTCAATAAAATGGTCACAATTAATTTGCGCTGTTTTTGTAATCTCCCCATTCCTCATTCTTTGATAAAATTCTTGGTATGCAATAGATTTTCCAAAATCGTCAGCATATTCTTTATCACCTAAATAGAAATGGTACAACAAGACCTTAATATCTTTTTCTTTATATTGTTCTGGCATTAGGTCACTAGTAGAACAACAACTTAAAATATAACTAGACATCAAATATAACCTCCTCTAACTTATTTTTTTAATATCTATATCAAGCATTTATCTTATTTCACATCTAATAACAACTTTCCTCTACATCTCTCCCAATTAACATGCACTTCTACTTAAGATAAATTTTTCAAAATAATTTAAAGTCAATTCATTATAATACAATTTATATGATAATCTAGTAATTATTACTAGATTATTAACTATTACCAAAAATATCGTTCCTATCGAGATTAATTCATTTCCGTTTTCAAATTATTTAAAATTAAAAAAGTTCTTTA
>CAZSMV010000008.1:0-37939 GCA_964608215.1 uncultured Staphylococcaceae bacterium | reverse complement strand
TCTTAGAAATTTTGTCTACAAAGATTTGAGCGATTGTATTTCCTTTTTTACCAGCAACTTTAACGACTCCAACAAATCCACTTCTAACATGAGTCAAACATATAACATTTGTAATATTTTCCATGTTGAAATAAGTTGCATAACAATCGCTATGAAGGTATCTTTTATTATTTCCAACAAAATTTAAGAGATTAAAGTATTATAAAGGCTGAATATAGGAATAAAATTAGATCTAAAAATATGATAAAAGCAGCTTTTTTTGAATTATTAAAGGAAAAAGACTATAACAAAATAACTGTAACCGATATTGTTAATAAAACTGATTTAAATCGTAGCACCTTTTATGCTCACTACTTAGATGTTAAAGTCATTACTGAAGAATTTGAAAATGAAGTTATTGATAAAATGATGGAACTTTTAAAAAATTTGAATTTAAAAATTTTTTTAATAATCCTACACCTCTTCTTCTAGAGATAAGTAGATTTTCAGGATCACATGAAGTTGAATATAGAATACTCCTTAAAATAAATGGTGCAGAAACGTTTTTAAAAAACTACGCGACATTTTCGCAGAATATATGAAATCAGACAGTGATATTCCTAATTATTTAAATGATACAAAAATGATAAATCTACGAATTAGTTATTTTTCCGGTGGAATAATCAATATGTATCAAGATTATTTTAATGTCATGCTTAATTGCACATTAAATGATATAGCTTTAGAAATAAGTAAATTACTATCAATTGAGGCAAATGAATTATTTAAAAATTAAAACAATATATAAAATATTTATTAAATAAATTATTGGAATATAGTGTTCCATTTAACGCCTTTTTATGACGTCTATTGCAATAATTTATAAACCCCTTCATAAATTATCATTTTTCATCCTCGATTTCTTCATAATAGTAAGAATAATCAATACCTTTGATAATTAATTCTCTATTTTCAAAATCGGTAGTTAAAGCATTCTCAATCAGCGTAAATATTTGTTTAGATGAAGATGGGGAAATCCTCATAGCATCTAAGTATTCTTTTTTATTTATTTTTGACCAATCAACACATTTCTTTAAAGAGTGAATTAACATTTGGTCTAACCATATTCTAGTTGACCTACCATTTCCTTCCATAAATGGATGAGCAATATTCATTTTCATATATTTATCTACTATTTGTTCTAATGTATTTTCTGGCATCTTATCAATATCGCTTAATATACTTGGTAAATATAAAGCATTTGCAAACATAAATCCGCCTTTTGAAATATTTTTATTCCTAATCTTTCCAGCAAAATCATAAAGTCCATCAAATAAATATGAATGAATCTGTTGTAGCCCTCTTGTTGTTCCAACTTCTATATCATAAATGACTCCGGAATTAATTAAGTCATAAGCTTTCTTTTTGCTTTGCTCGTCAAGTGGATCGTTGTTTCCTTTAACCATTCTTTCAAAATACTTCTACGTTTTTTTGGAAGAATATTCAAAAGAACATCTAAACTTTTAACCGATAAACAATCAGTAATGTAAATTTTACCATCTGAGGCAGTCATTTTCAGTTGCTTACAATTTGCTAATAACTCACTCTTCCTTATCTTAAGTGTATACCAATATATTCTTGGATTTGATGTTTCAACCACCGCTCCTATTAAATCAACAGCACAAATAAGCCAAGACGATGATTCTTTGTCCCACCTTGATCTTACAGGTTTATTGTTAAAATATCTTATTGATGTTTTTTCAGACATAAATTTTATCATTATTTTATATCATAAAACACATCAGCTGTCTGCAAATTGCAAGCAACTGAAATATTAGTTTTCTTAAAAACACCTACATGCTAGTTATGAACATTATTTTATCTTTTTTAATCAATTACTTTGCAAAATAAGATTAAAAATGTTTTGAGCTATATTTAAGATAAAACAAAAAGCCTTGATTTCCATCAAAGCCTATATAACTAAATGGTGCTCCCAATCGGAATCGAACCGATATAGTATCGCTACCACTAGATTTTGAGTCTAGCGCGTCTACCAGTTCCGCCATGGGAGCAGCGATAATATTTTACTTTCTTTTAATAACTTTTTCATTAGTTTTATTTTCTAATAATGAATTAAGTCTTAATTTGTTGCCTTTCTTTAATAAATAAAAGGTAGGAAATAACGAAATAATGCCAATGATAATTATTATTAATGAAATCCATTTAATAATTTCATTATTATCATTGCCTATAATAAAGGGCAATACAAAACCAAATGCAATAATCAATAACGATATCGCTAATAAAACAAATCCTATAAGATAATATTTTTTGAAATTTATATCTTCTTTAATCATATATCATAAATTTGGTGTTGGAGAAGGGACTTGAACCCATACTTCGTAAGAACTCGGCTTCTGAGACCGAGGCGTCTACCAGTTCCGCCACTCCAACAGCAACTAATATTATAAATATTTCTAAAACATTATTAAATTGTTTTAGTCTTATATAAAATAATTAGATAATGAATTGAAATAATTCTAATTAATTTTTGTTATAATTAAAAAGGTTAAAAATTATGGATAACAAAATTCTAGAACTTAAAAAATTAATTAATGACGCAAAACATATTGTATTTTTTGGAGGAGCTGGAGTTTCTACTGAATCAGGAATTCCTGATTTTCGTAGTGAGACTGGGCTTTACAAATTGAAAAGCAAGTATGATGAACCATATGAAGTTATGCTTTCTCATTCTTATTTTGTTCGAAATACCGAAACATTTTATAAATTTTATAGAGAATTTATGATCAACACTGAAGCAAAGCCAAATTTTGCTCACTATTATTTAGCAAATTTAGAAAAGAAAAAAGATTTAACGATCATCACACAAAATATCGATGGTTTACATCAAATTGCTGGAAGTAAAAATGTTATTGAATTACATGGGTCTATTCATAGAAATTATTGTACACATTGTATGAGACTATATTCATTAGAAGATATTTTAAAAATGGATAATGTTCCTATTTGTCCTAAATGTAATAATATTATTAAACCAGATGTCGTTTTATATGAAGAACCTTTAGACAATAATACTATAACTAAAGCTATGATTGCATTATCTAGTGCTGACTTATTAATTGTTGCTGGAACAAGCTTAAATGTTTATCCTGCAGCTGGTTTAATTAATTATTTTTATGGAAACAACATAGTTTTAATTAATAAAGATCATCTTTCTTTAAAAACTAATGTCAAACTTGAAATTAATAACAAGATAGGCGAAGTTTTTAAAGAAGTAGATAAATTAGAAAGACGTGAAAAATAAAGATGGAAAAGAATATTCTATTATTTTTAACACCTAAAAATCAGGTTGAATATGTCAATGATACTTTCACTATTCGTCAAACAATTGAAAAAATGGATTATCATCACTATAGTGAAGTTCCCATTCTTGATAAAGATGGAAAATATAAAGGAACTATAAGCGATGGGGATTTATTAAGACATCTTAAAAAATCCAAAATGTCTTGGGAACAAATTATGATTGAAAAAATTTTAAGTGTTCCTACATTGCATCAAATAGAACCAATTCAAATTAACAAAAATATGATGGACCTTGTTGAAATTATTGTCCGTCAAAATTTTGTTCCTGTTATTGATGATCGTGGTAATTTTATAGGCATTATAACTAGAAAATCTGTCATTGAATATATGAAGAAAAATTTAAAAGATTAAAAAATTATGGTTTTGTATTTTCTGAAAAACCATAAACGAATTTTAGTGTTCAATAATGGTTTTTATTGCAACCAATCATATATAATTCAAAAATGAACTTTTCCATTACAAAAAAGACTTCAATTTAATGAAGTCTTTAAGCTTATAATGTTCCAAAAATTCTATCACCAGCATCTCCAAGGCCTGGAAGAATATAGCCGTGTTCATTAAGTTCATCATCAACAGCAGCAATATAAATTTCAGTTTCTGGATGTTCTTTTAAAACTTTATCAATACCTTGTTTAACACCAACTAAGCAAAGAAGTCTAATATCTTTGAAACCTTTACTTTTGAGTTGAGCTATAGCATCACAAGCACTACCACCGGTTGCAAGCATTGGATCGCAAAGCAATACAAGAGGATTTTTTACATGTGGTAATTTACAAAAATATTCAACTGGTTTGAGAGTTTTTTCATCTCTATATAAACCAATATGACCAATTTTTGCATTTGGTAACATATTTACAACACCATTGCTCATTCCAATTCCGGCTCTTAAAATAGGAACAATAATTAAATCCTTATCTAGTCTAATTGAATCAATTTCACAACCAGTTGGCGTTTTAATTTTTCCATTAGCATGAACTTTTAAGTCTTTAAAAACCTCATAAGTCATTAAACTAGAAATTTCATCAAGCAATTGTCTAAAATCCTTACTTTTTGTTGTTTCATCCCTCATCTTGTTTAATTTCATCTTAATAAGTGGATGATCTACTACATGCAACATATTTTGTCCTCCTTCATTTACTGAAATTACTTTACTATCATTTCAGTTTTTTTCAATAAAAAAGCCAAAAATTATAAAAATTAATGGCTATTTATTCATCCTTTTTAACATCTTTATTTTTTGCTTTTGTTCTTGGTGTTTCATCGCTCTCTGCAACATTTATGGCAGGTATTTCATTTCCTACATACATATGACGCTTAATGTCATACGTCAATTCACCAACTTTGCTTTTAATTTTACTAGCAGCCAACAAGACTTGCTGTTCAACCCATGATTTATTACCACTTTTTAATTTTCCTTTATTTGAGACAATATTATTTTGGAATTTTGCAAAATCAACAATTAATTTGTTTTGTTTTGCAATATTGCTTACTCTGGCAGCGAGTTTAACTGAATTAACAATATCAACTACTAAGACACCTGCATAAGCGCCAAGGAAGAATGTTAATCCCCAAATATGTTTGGTAAAAAATTCTAGAGCAACTAAAACATATGGTTGAACAAAGAACCAATAAGCAGCTCCAGCGACTAACCAAAGAAACGAAAATATTGGGCATATAATTCCCATTATATTTCCTTTTAATTTGCTATAATCCCACAATTTTATTCTAAAACCTTTAATAAAAATTAAACCAGCTAGAAACTCAAGTAAAGTCATTCCAATTCCAATTAAAATAACTGCAATAATTGATGTGTACCAAAAATTTAAAGATCCAGTCGTTTTAATCTCGCCTAAAACATTGTAATACGTAGGAATTCCTTCTCCATTACAAAGAAATTCAAAACATAAAAGACAAATTAAATAAAGCAAACAAAGACCAAATCCATATAATGGCAAACATGGTCCTTTTAAAAACCCAGGATTTGTCCATTTCTTTTGAGAAACTATTCTTCTAAAAAATATTTCTAAAATCCATCCTAAAAAAGAGCCAATAATAAACAAATATAAAAACGAAAGAAATATCCCTAATGGACTCTTTGTATTTATTGATTCAGTAAGTACTAGTAAATTCCCCATATCTTAAATATTTTATATTTTTTAGAGTCTAATTAAAACTAAAAAATTTAAAAAACATATCAAAAAATGGTTATGTTCATTTATGGCTTTATAAAAAACATAAATGAACTATAAAATCATTTATGAATTTTTTAATCATTAATTAAACTCTTTTTCAAACTCATTTAAATTTTTAATAAAATTATTTTTTAAATTTTCATCCAAAAATTTCTTTTCTAATTTAGAAATTTTTGGATATCCCCAAATGTTAAATAACCCTCTAGGACCAATCCATTCATTAATTTTTGTATCATGATTTATAGAATAAATCGCCGATAAAGATGCTTTGCTTGGAGAAATGAAAATTACTTTCATTAATGGCAAAACTAACATATTAAATAGCTTAGAGAATCCGCCTCTTGTAGATGAAAATAAACTTGTTGCACTTGCACCGGGATGTACTAAAACCATATCAATTCCCTTCTCTTTTCCAAAAATAGTCGCTAAAAGCATCATTATTTTTGTTTTAGCATACTTTTGAGTTAGATTATTTTCCTTCGTTAAATTTAAATCACTAAAATCAATTTCCTTAGTATTAACCCAACACGTTGAAACACTACATTGATTTATGATTTTTCCATTATTTTTCTTAATAATTTCAAGTAATTCTTTATTTAATAAATATGGTCCGAAGAAATTTACACAAAACGTTCGTTCAATCCCATCTTCATTTTTCAATGATGGAAGATGATAAATTCCAGCATTATTGATTATGTATTTTGGATTATATTTCTTTAAATTTATAGACGCTTCTTTGATGCATTTTAAATTAAATAGATCAAGGTATTCAATATAAATAACTGCATTAGGGATAGTTTTTAATATTTTTTCTTTTAATTTGCTTGCCTTATTTGTATCCCTTACAGCCATAACCACTTTTGCACCTAAATACACTAAATAATAAGTAATAAAATAACCAATTGATCCATCAGCGCCAGTAACAATTGCTATATCTCCATTTATTTTACCAATATTTTTATCGACCCATTTTGTATAAAGCTTCATTTATTAATTATCTCCCCATAACGTTCATCAATATCTTTGAATATTTTTAAGAAACACTTATAAAAGCCTTTTGATTCATTTGTTATATAAGGCAATTCTAAATCATCATCATTTTTAATACTTTCAAAATTATATTCACCATTTACACGCCATTTATTATATAAACCAATTTTTATAGCATCTTTTGGACAATAAAAACTACAACGCATACACATAATACATTTTCTTCCAAATTTATATTTATCATTTTTAATTTTAATATTATGGACCGGACAATTATTAAGGCACTTATTGCATTTAATGCATTTTGTATAATCAATTTTATAAAACAATGAATTAATTGGACCACCAAGTCTTTGAATTGTATAAAAACAACTTATTAATTTTAAACCAATATTTGCATGGATTTTTGATTCTTTTTCATTCATTAAATCATAAACAATAATTTCTATTTGTTTATCTAAGTATCCTAATATTTCTTTTACAAACCTATCATCAAACCGAAAATGAATATTGTAAGGCATAATGATATGATATTCATTTGTAATTGCACATTTTTGTTTCTTCAATATCTTCCAAATCACCCTACTTGATGCATCATTATATTTTAAAGTTTCACCACTATTTTTATAAATAAAATATCGTTTATCATTTGGCAATTTTAATTTTCTTAAATATTTATTAAAAATATTTGGAGAATTAAAAGCATATATTGGATATCCAAATCCAATAATATCGTAATCATTTAAGTCAACAATAGGAGTATCAATATTTACTTCAACTACATCAACAATATTATTTTTATTTATAAACCTATTTTTTAAAATATTAGTTACAAATTTTGTGTTATAAGTCCCTGTAAAGTAGATAAGCAATATTTTCATAAATTATTTACCGCTTATATTTAAACATAAATAATTTATTTTTGATTATTCACATTTCTATTTTTTGTGTTATTTGCTGATTTATTTTTATTAGAATTTGCTTTACTTCCAGTTTTAGTATTTTTGGAAGTTTGTTTATTCGTTGATGCTTTTCTTTCGTTAGTTGTTTTACTTTTTGTATTTGATTTTCTTTTCTTCTTTTTCTTACTAGTTGTAACAATTATACTTATAACAAAAATAAGTAAAACAAAAATAGCAGCAGCTAAGTAATATGGATAATATTTAGAATCTAATAAATCTACATCCTGTTCTTCATTTTTATCTTTGTCATCAGATGGATTATTTGGTTTGGTTGGCTCTTCACTTGGATCATCAGGATTTTCTGGTTCATCAGGATTTTCAGGGTCTGTAGTTTGACCAATTTGACTTGGATTATCTTTTGATATTCCAGTATCAAAAGTTTTAAAAGCTATATCAGCCCAACTTGGATAATCAATAAATGGATTTCTATTATTTTGTAAAACTGTATAAACTAAATTATTTCTATGAATTTCATGATCATCAACTGGATCTAAAACATTCCATTCAAGTAAATCCGAAAGTATCCCATATTCGCATGGATTATTCTCTGTTTCACTAGCTGTAATTGTCTTCTTACCTGTATAAATATCGGTAGGAGTATCACTTAATTTTAAAGAAGGGGAGTTCTTTAAGTTTGCATCATATGTATGATATCTTGCAGCCATATAAAAAATACTTCTAGCAATATCCCCCTTATCTTTATCCATAGGTTCGTAAACAGGAATTCCATTTTTATTAGTACCTAAATATCCAGTAACACTACCACTAATTGAAGACGTTATCTTAGTTGCAGTTTCTTTATTAGTAACATTTCCATATGGATAATTATTATGACCTTGTTGATTATTTTTGGCTTCTCCCATATGTAGGTTATGCATATCAGTTGCGGCTAAAGGTAAAAAAGAATCAGTACTTGTATTCCCAAATCCATATGATTTTGGAAATACATGTTCTCTATTAACATTATTTCCAGGTTTATTTGCCTTAACAAATGTAAATGCATCGTCGTATAAAGGCGAGCAAATTACATTATCTCTTTTCCAATCCTGTTTAGTTATTTCTTCTTCGG
Organism: uncultured Staphylococcaceae bacterium; assembly: GCA_964608215.1. Taxonomy (GTDB): domain Bacteria; phylum Bacillota_I; class Bacilli_A; order RFN20; family CAG-826; genus Onthovivens. Next base: position 29,363 of record CAZSMV010000008.1, on the reverse strand, counting down.
TTAATGGATCTTTAACAAAATCTCTATCAAAAAGAACGTAATAATCCCAAGTTGTCCCCCCATCTTTGCTAGAAACTTCTTTTTGCCCAGTTTTTAAAATAACTTCTAAAGATGAAAGAAGTTCTTCTCCACTTATTCCTTCTTTTAAATCTTTATAATATTCTTTTACTTCTTCAGATGTATAATCTTTAAATATTCCTAAAACAGTTGTATTTTCTTCATTTCCTAAAGGTTCATATGCTTTTATAGATGTTAGATTATTTAATAAAAATAAACTTGATAAAATAACAAAAAATCTTTTCATAAATTTAAGTCTTTCTTTTGCTTATTATTTTATCAAATATTGTTATTTAAGTTTATCTAAAATTTAAAAAATGAACAAAAAATATAAATTTTTATGATTGGGCGCGAATTTCGGCAATTTCGACATTGCATTGTCAAAACTGCCGAAAACATTATTCCAATATCTTAAATACTTGCTCAAGGATAGGTATTTCTCTTTGATAAATTAACCTGCCTAATCTATCAGTTTTCATTTTTTCGTATTCTAGTAACGATTCACCATAAGTAAGTTTAATCATTTTTAGATGAAAATCTTCCTTTTCATCTTTTGTTAAATGATTTTTCCCAAATGATTTAACTTTAGCTAAAAAATAATGATTTAGATTCTTTCTATTTATTAAATTATAATAATCTACAACTTCGCCTAAATAACAAATAATTTCAATATCAACTCCAAGTTCTTCTTTTATTTCTCTTTTTAATGCTTTTCTATATGATTCATTAAATTCAACTCCGCCACCACTAGTTTCAATGAAATTTAGTTTACCAAAAATATCATTTCTCGTACCTTTGACAAAATAGAAATTATTATTATCATCAACTATTATTCCGCGTGCAATCTTTCTTATTTCCTTTGTGCACTTATATTCCCAAGAAGTATCCTCTAAATATAATTTAATTGGTTTTAAGTTTTTCATATTAATTTCACTAATAAAAAATCTCAATTAATGAGATTCTTTATTTATAAATTCTTATACATTACAATAAGTATTTCTTTACAAATATCACGACATTTATCAGTTATATATTCAAAGCTTCCATATATAACTTCATCAAATCTACTCTTATCATAAGCAAGATTTTCTTTATATAATTGGTGTACTTCTTGTTCATATAATTTATCCATATTTGCTTCATCATCTCTAACTTTCTGAATTAACGGATAAATTGTTTTCTTATCTGCAAAATGTTTAAAGTTTTGAAGTACAACCATTAAATCATCTAAACAAATTTTTGTTTGATCAATGAATTCATTAGTTTTAACTGGTAATGAAGTATAGTTTCTTAAAAATAATTTATAAGAAATATCATCAATTGCATCTGTTAAATCATCAATTGCATCTAAAAGTAAGAAAATGTCTTCTCTATCAATTGGAGTCGAAAATTCTTTTGCAAGACTCTCTTCATATTCTTCTTTCTTTTGATCAGCTTCATGCTCATATTTATGAACATCATCTTTGAATTTTTCAAGATCTAAACCATTGAAATTCTTCATACCAATACTTAATTCATCAAAGGCTTTAATAGCAAAATTAGCTAAATTATAGAAACAATCGTAGAAGTAATTTTTATCTTTTTTACCTTTTCCAAACATAAATGTATCCTCCAATATTTAATTAAAATGATAACAATATTAACGATGCTAAAAAGCCAAATAGTCCACTGCCAGGGAACGTCAAAACCCAAGTAAGAATCATTTCACTAACGGTACTCCATTTAACCTTATTAATACCCTTACTTGCACCAGCACCAAGAATTGAAAAAGCTTTTACTTGAGAAGTAGAAATTGGAAAACCAAAAACTGTAGCAATAAATATTCCAATTGCGCTACTTAAATCAGTAGCAAATCCTTCATAAGGTTCAAGTTTTGTCATTGACATTGCAACTTTCTTAATAATCTTCTTGCCACCGCATAAAGTACCAATTCCAATAACAAGAGAGCAAGCTAATCCAATATACCATAATTGTGTAGGATCAAAGAAACTACTAGTAACCTCTATGCCTGCATATGTAGCGGCAATTTGAAGAGCAAGAAAAGATACACCAACAAATTGCATACCATCTTGAGCACCATGAACAAAAGCAAGTGAACCACCACTTATAATCTGCGCCCACTTGAAAAATGGTCGCGTATGATTTCGATTCATATTTTGGCAAATCATCAAAATTACTTTCGTCAATAGAAAACCCATAAAAAATCCAAATAAGCAAGATAATATTAAACCATAAAATATCTTTCCTAATGGATCCCAAAAACCAAATCCCCAATTAATTAAAACATCAGTTTTTCCAATTACCAATGCTCCAAGACCTGAACCAACAAGTCCACCAATAAGAGCATGAGTTTCACTAGAAGGAATACCAATTATACTTGCAATAACTCCAAAAGCCACAACCGCAAACATTGCAGTACTTATAACTTTTAAAGCTGTATCACACTGTTCTGGAGTTAAGTTATAAGAACCCCATGTTCCATTAAAACTAATCATTTCTTGAATTGTTTGAGCAACTTCAGTCGTAATGAAAAACATTAAAAATAATCCAAGGAAATTCATTATAGCTGCCATTATTAGTGCAGGTTGAACTCTCATTGCTTTTGTTGAAATGCAAGTTGAAATAGCATTTGGAGCGTCGCTCCATCCATTAACAAAAAGAACACCAAATATTGTAATAAATGCAATAATGAGCCAAGGATGTTGACCCATTATATAAAGTAATTGTCCTAAATCCATACTATATGATTATATAAAAAAGAAAGCCTTTAAGCATTAAAATATTTAAATACTTGTGTTGAAGTAACAAAAAATAATACATGCACATTTAAATTGGCGAATATTTAGATTAAAACAATTGAAAAATCATTTATGCTTTTCTTACATATTGTGCTGTGCATGAATAAACTTTATACGATGTAACATTATTTTTTTAACAGTATAATGTGAATTTATAAAATTCACTTGTTGAAACAAATCTATTTGTACCTTATTTATCTTCTGTCCATAAAACATTATTTAAAAAGTTAAACGATGATATGACTAAAATGTTTCAACAAGTGAAAAATCCGCAAGTCAATTAGACTATGCGGATTTTTCGAGAAAAAGGAATTTATGATTTCTTTACTTTGGTTGTCTACCTATATAAGCTAAGATACCACCATCGACATATAAAACTTGACCATTAACAGCATTACTTGCATCACTTGCTAAGAATACTGCTGGACCGCCAAGTTCAGAAGGCTTTAACCATCTTCCGGCTGGTGTTCTTGCTTTAATGAATTGATCAAATGGATGATCTGATCCATCAGGTTGTTTTTCTCTTAATGGAGCAGTTTGAGGAGTTTCAATATATCCAGGACCAATTGCATTACATTGAATATTATATTGAGCATATTCTGCACAAATATTTCTGGTTAACATTTTTAAGCCGCCTTTTGCTGCAGCATAAGCACTGACTGTTTCTCTTCCAAGTTCACTCATCATTGAACAAATGTTAATAATTTTGCCATGACCTTTTTCAATCATTCCTGGAATAACTGCTTTTGCACAAATAAATGGTCCAGTTAAATCAATATCAATAACTTGTCTCCATTCTTCAGCTTTCATTTCAGTCATTGGAATTCTTTTAATAATTCCGGCATTATTAACTAAAATATCAACTCCACCTAATTCATCTTTAATCTTTTTAACAAGAGCAACGACTTCATCTTCATGAGTAACGTCGCAAATGAATCCGTGTGCTTCAATACCAGCTGCTTTATAATTTGCATATCCTCTTTCTAAGGTTTCTTCATTACGGTCATTAAAGCAAATAATTGCACCTGCTTCATGCATAGCTTTTGCAATTTCAAAGCCTATACCATAACTAGCACCAGTAATTAAAGCAACTTTACCTTTTAAACTGAAATTATTCATATTATCCTCCTATTTTAAATCAGTTGATTTAATAACATCCATATCATCATATGTTTTATTTTCTCCACACATTCCCCAAATAAATGCATAACTCTTAGTAGCAAATCCTGAATGGATTGACCAAGATGGAGAAATAACAGCTTGTTCATTTTTCATAACAATTGTTCTTATTTCTTGAGGTTGTCCCATTAAATGGAAAACAACATCATCTTCACCAAGTTCAAAATAGAAATAAACTTCCATTCTTCTTTCGTGAGTATGAGCAGGCATGGTATTCCATGCATTGCCAGGATGCAAAATTGTTAATCCCATTGAAAGTTGAGCTGTATCTAAAACATCGCCATGGATGAATTGATTAATTGTTCTTTCATTTAAATGTTCTTGATCGCCAACATTAACTTTTCTAGCTTCTTCTATTTTTAATAATTTTGTTGGATAAGCTTTTTGGGCTGGGCAAGAACACATATAGAATTTAGCTGGGTTTTTAGGATCTTTAGAAGCAAAAATAACTTCTTTAGTTCCCATACCAATATAAATACAATCTGTTTTCTTTAAAGTATATTCAACACCATCAAGAGTAATAGTTCCTTCTCCTGCAATATTGAATACGCCCATTTCTCTTCTCTCTAAGAAATAATTTGCGCGTAATGCATCACCTGCTTCAAGTTTTAAAGATTTTGTAACAGGATATGCGCCACCTGCAATCATTCTATCTTGATAAGAATAAGTTAAAGAAATTTCATCTTTTACAAATACATTTTCAATTAAATAATTTTTTCTTAATTCTTCAGTTGTGTAATGTTTAGAGTCATTTGGATGACTCATATATCTAATATCAAGTTCTTTCATATTATTCACCTATCTTTGAACTCTTCCTGAAGCATCTCCACCCATAAGGGTTAAAACTTCACTTTCACTAACACAATTAAAGTCACCTGGAATTGTATGTTTTAATGCGCTTGCAGCAACAGCAAATTCTAATGCTTTAGCTTGATCGCCATTAAATTTGATTAATCCATGAATTAAACCACCAGCAAATGAATCACCACCACCAACTCTATCAATGATTGGATTAATATCATAATGTTTTGATTCATAGAAATCTTTACCATTATAAATTAATGCCTTCCAACCATTATGAGTTGCACTGTAAGATTCTCTTAAAGTTGAAACAACATATTTGAAACCAAATTCTTTTTGCATTTGTTCAAAAATCTTTTTATAGCCACTAGCTTCAGTTTTTCCAGCTGTGACATCACTATCTGGTTTAAATCCTAAGCATAATTGAGCATCTTCTTCATTGCCAATACAAACATCAACATATTTCATTAAAGGTTTCATAATAGAAATTGCTTTTTCACTGGTCCATAATTTCTTTCTGAAATTAAGATCACAAGAAACAGTAACTCCATGTTTTTTAGCAGCAATTAAAGCTGCTTTTAAAATTTCTGCACTCTTATCTGAAATTGCTGGAGTAATTCCACTCCAGTGGAACCAAACTGCCCCTTCAAAAATTTTATCAAAATCAAAATCCTCAACACTAGCTTCAGCAATTGAAGAATTCTTTCTATCATAGATGACTTTTGATGGTCTCATTGATGCACCAGTTTCTAAATAATAGATACCAAGTCTTTCGCCACCACGAGCAATATAATCAGTATGTACACCATATTTTCTTAAAGCATTAACGGCACAATCCCCAATTTCATGTGATGGAACTTTTGAAACAAAATAAGCATCGTGTCCATAATTTGCTAACGAGACAGCAACATTAGCTTCTCCACCGCCATAATTAACATCAAAAGTTTGTGATTGAACAAATCTTGAATTTAATGGAGAAGATAATCTTAACATTATCTCACCCATTGTAACTACCTTAGCCATTTTTTCTAGTCTCCTTAATGATATTTCTTGCCTCTAGACATACTTTTTTAATATCTTCAGCACTTCCCTTTACAAGCCAACTACCCCCACATGCAATAATTCTCTTATTTTTAACAAATTCAGCTAAATTTGCATTACTAACACCACCAGTAGGCATAAATTTACAATTAACAAATGCGCTACCTAAAGCATCAATTGCTTTTAAACCGCCAAAAACTCCTGCTGGGAAAAATTTAAAATTAGTAATTCCAAGAGAAATACCTTTCATAATTTCAGTAGGTGTTACAACTCCTGGAAGATAAAGAATATTGTGAGATTTGCAAACTGAAGCAACTTCTTCTGATAAACCCGGAGAAACAATAAATTTAGCTCCAGCATTAATTGCATCTTCACATTGTTTTCCATTAATTACAGTTCCAGCGCCAACTAAAACATCTTTGCACTCCTTAGCTGCAACTTTAATACATTCTTCAGCACATGGTGTTCTAAAACAAATTTCTGCGACTGGTACATCACCTTCCTTTAAAGCATTTAAAGTAGGAATTGTATCTTCAACATTATTTAAAACAACAACAGGTACTAAACCGATTTCATGAATTTTATCCATTAAATCCATAATAAAAACCTCCGATTTATATTGATATAATTATATAAAAATTAGTGGCTGTTGTATACAACAACAAATACTCAAAAATCGATTTGTGATATAATACTAAACAAATGAAAATAGTTCATGTAGGAATTAATAACGAATACACCACTATAAGTGCATGTTTGAACTCGATAAATGAGCCAACATACATTATTTTGGATGATGAACATTATTTTGAAAAAATAATAATTAATAAAGAAAATATAATTATTGATGGTTTAAATAAAGCGACAATTGAATTTAACGATTATGCTAAAAAAATTCATAGCGATGGTAGAGAATATATTACTTTTAGAACTTATACTGTTTTAGTAAAAGCTAAAAATGTTCAATTAAAAAATCTAACTATTATTAATTCAGCCGGAGAAGGAGAAAATATAGGGCAAGCTGTTGCTCTTCATTTATATAACGACAATATTTTAGTAGAACATTGTAAATTAATAGCGCATCAAGATACATTATTTTGTGGCCCTTTTTCTCCGGATCTGATTGATAGATATATTGATTTATTACCAAGTGATGAAAGAATTCATAAAGGAGAATTTCATCAATATTTTATTAATTGCTATATTGCTGGAACAGTTGATTTTATCTTCGGCGGAGCAAGTGCTGATTTTATAAATTGCACTATTGAAACATTAAAAACAAATAGAACATGCTATGTTGCAGCTCCAGATCACAATAAAGAAAACGAACATGGATTTAATTTCATAAATTGTGAAATTAAATCCAATGATATAAATGCAAAAGAAAATACCTATCTTGCTAGACCATGGAGAGAATATGGACTTTGTAGATTTATAAATTGTTATTTAGGAGAGAATATCAAAAAGGAAGGCTTCTCAATTTGGGAAGGAACAGATAGACATATAAATTCAAGATTCTATGAAATAAATTCATCGGGTCCAGGAAGTAAAGACAATAAAATTAATCGTCCAAATTGGATAAAAATTGTTATTTAAAGCATATAATTTGTTAATCTTTTAACGCATTTATTGGGACTACATATACTCCATCTTCTCTTTTATATGCAGCATTTCCTAAACCAACAATAATGCAAAGTAAAATTGGTACTTTTCCTTTGTTATTTATTATAGAGTTTTTAATTTTAATAAGATTTTTAGCTGCATCATCAATTTGATTTGATCCAAGTTTTATTTCAAAAGCACCCCAATCACCATTATTTAGTTCAATAACTGCGTCTATTTCATAATTATTATAATCTTGATAATGATATAAGTTTGCGTCAATTGCGTTTGCATAAATTTTCAAATCATGTTCAACTAAACTCTCAAAAAGAAAACCTAAAGTTTCTAAATCATTTATTAATTTATCTGGTGTTGCCTTTAATAAACTTGCTGCTAAAGAAACATCACAAAAATGTCTCTTTTCAGATTGTTTTATTCTTAACTTACTTCTTAATCCTGGCGAAAAAGGAACTTGATTATCAATTAAAAACAATCTTTTAAAAACATCTAAATATGTTATTAAAGTATCCTCATCAATTTTTTCTTTCTCATTTTCTTTTATATCATCAATTAATTTTGAATGTCTTATTGTTGTCGATTCATTACGCGCTAATGACCTTAAAAGTAGACTCATTTTATGCGTATCATAAAATTTGTTATCTAATTTATAAACATCATCTTCTAAAAGTGTGTTTATATAAGAATTTGGAATTAATAGCGAATCTTCTTTTGAAACACCAATATTGTTAGGCCAGCCACCTCTACAAACAAAATATGCAATATCATCAATAGTTAAACTATTTACAGTTTTAACACCTATATCATTTACAGAAAATAAATCTTTTAATGAAACAGCTCCGCTAGAATCACCAGTTTCAAAAAGAGACATAGTTGACATTCTAATTCTAGCAATTCTACCAATTCCACTATGAATAATTCCTTTAGTTTTTGGAGTTGATGATCCAGTTAAAATAAATTGTCCTTTTTTATTCCTTTTATCAATTTCATATCTTGTGGCATCCCAAATAGTCTCAACTTCTTGCCATTCATCAATAAGTCTTGGCGTTTCTCCAGCCAAAACTTTATCAGGAGATAATTCAGCTAAACGTTTATTTTGAAAATTATTAGTTGGATCTCCAATTAAAATTTCGCTATTACTATGAAATGATGATGTCCACGTTTTACCACACCATTTTGAACCTTCAATACATAAACCGCCAAATATCTTTAGATATCTATCTAAAGTTTTATCAATAATTCTAGGCTTATAATTTTTTAAAGATATAATTTTGTCCATAAATTCACCACTATTTTTGTTTATTTTATATCATTCGGTTAAATTTGGCAATTTCATTCGGTGAAATTCGGAATTTTAATTCGGTTAAATTTGGCAATTTCATTCGGTGAAATTCGGAAAGTCAATAAACGAAAAGAGCATTTGGTTCAATTCCAAATGCTCTTTTGTTATTTTATTAAATGCTTCAAATATGGATTTTTAACGAGCTCATCGCATAAAAGCTCGCAAACCATTCTTGCGCCTTTTTCTCTTAAATGCGTGTTATCTTCTTTTCCATCTATGTAATTTGGATAAATTCCTTTATTAAAATTCATGAAATAGCATTTTGAATTACTCTCACCTACTTTTTCAAGATATTCTTTAGTTCTTGAGGTTAAATCAATAAATGGGATGTTTTTTTCGCGAGCTAATTCTTCCATTGCTTTTGGATAACCTCCATGGCAATTTGGATTTAACTTATGTTCTTCAATAAATTGTCTACGATATATTGATGAAATCAAAACTGGATGTGCTTTTCTCGATAAAGCAAAATCTACATAATAAGAAAGTTGTGATTTATAAGTTGTAAAAGGTTCGGTATGCCTTGCTTCATCAACTTTTTCATCATTATGACCAAATTGAATAAAAAGGTAATCTCCTTCTTTCAAATTTTCTTCGCAAGGTTTGAATAAGCCTTCATTAAAGAAACTCTTCGATGAACGACCATTTTTTGCAAGATTGACCACTTCAAAATCATCTTTGACATATTCATGAAACAATTGTCCCCAACCAGTTTGAGGGAATGTATCTTCAAAATTTGTTTGGCAAGTTGAATCGCCAATTAAATAAATTTTATTCATGTCTTGATGCATCAAAATATGCTTTTGCATTATTGAAGCAAATATCTTGGACTACTTTCCCTAAGAATTCAATATCATTTGGATATTCGCCATTCTCAACTAAGTGGCCAAGTTTATTACAAAGGATTCTTCTAAAATATTCATGTCTTGTATATGACAAGAAACTCCTTGAATCAGTTAACATACCAACAAATCTAGAAAGCAATCCTAAATTTGAAAGAGCCGTTAATTGTTTTTCCATTCCATCTTTTTGGTCTAAAAACCACCATGCACTACCAAGTTGCATTTTTCCAGGAACACCTTTTTCAGTAAAACAGAATGCCAATGTTGCTAAAACTTCATTGTCACTAGGATTTAATGAATAAAGTATAGTTTTTGGAAGTTCACCAGTTGAATCAAGTTTATTTAAAATTTTGCTTAATGCAGGAGCAAAATTTCCATCATTAATTGAATCAAATCCAGTATCAGGACCAACTTCTTTCATCATTCTTCCAGAATTATTTCTTAAAGCTTTAATGTGATATTGTTGAACCCATCCACGTTTATGATATTCTTTGCCAAGTAAAACAACAATATATCCTCTATATTGAGCAACTTCACTACAAGTTAATTTTTCACCTTTGAGTGCTTTTTTAACGATAGTATCAACTTTTTCTTCAGTTGTATCTTCATACATTACAACATCAAGAGCATGATCTGAAACTCTACAATCATGGTTATGGAAATATTCAATTCTTTCTTTTAAAGCTTTAGTTAATGTTTCAATTCCATTAATTTCATATCCAACAACTTTAGATAAATCTTTGATATATGGAACGTATGAATCCCAATCAATATTAATAACTTTATCTGGTCTAAATGCAGGGTAAACATGTGTCTTAAATGATTTATCTTGTTTTAAAAGTTCATGATAATGTAAATCATCTATTGGATCATCGGTTGTACAAAGTGTATCGACATTACTCATTGAAATAATTTGTCTTGCAGACATATTCTTAAGTTTTTCATTCATGACATCATAAATTTTTTCAGCACTTTTTGGTGAAAAAATTTCATCAATACCAAAATATTTATGTAGTTCTAAGTGGGTCCAATGATAAAGAGGATTGCCAACTGTATATGGTATTGTTTCAGCCCACTTCATGAACTTTTCTTTTTTAGAGGCATTACCAGTAATATATTCTTCACTAACTCCATTATTACGCATAGCTCTCCATTTGTAATGATCACCAAAATGACCTTCGACTAGCCAAATATCAGTTGCACTTTCAAATTTTCTATCTTCATAAATTTCTTTGATAGGCAAATGACAATGATAATCATAAATTGGCATATTTTCTGCGTATTTATGATATAAAACTTTTGCAGTCTCCGTTTCAAGCAAAAAATCTTTTCCTAAAAATTCTTTCATATTTTATTTCTTCTCCCTTAATATTTCTGAATAAGCCATAAAGTAAGGAGCACATCCTTTAACTTCGTTTTCGCTTATTTTTTCACTATAGTAATATGCTCTACTTCCGTTTCTCTTTTCATTATCAAGTCCAGCAACCTGACAAATTCCCCCGAGAGCATAATGATTTGGAGAATCTTCTTTTAAATATTTTTTTGTAATATTATTGAACATAATATCGCCTAAAACTCTATATCCATCATCTACAAGATTAAGTCTATTAGCTTTCAATAATGAGTAAGCCATCATTGCACTACCGCTAGTTTCAAGGTAATTTCCTTTATCTTCAGGATGATCAATAACTTGATAAAGCATTGTATATTCTTTATCTAAATATGGAATCAAACCATCTATTAATTCCTTATACATTTTTAGAAGCTCTTTACTAGCTTCATGGTCTTTTCCTAAAATTTCAATAATATCTACAAGTGCCATCATGCACCAGCCACAAGCTCTACTCCATGAGTTTTCACTCTTTCCATCTTCTTTATTTGCCCATTGCATAATTTTTTGCTCATCATATGCATGAACATATAAATGACGTTTTTCATCATAAAGATATTTTCTTACATTCCTAAATTGACTTAAAGTATCGTCAATAACTTTATTATTTCCTCTTTTTAAACCTTCAATAACATAAAAAGGTTGAGCCATATAAAGACCATCCATCCAAACTTGGAATGGATATCTTGCTTTATGGAAAAAATTGCCACATTTACAACGTGGTTGTTCTTCTAGTTGTGAATAAAAGATATCAATTGCTTTCTTATATTTCTCTTTCTTTGTGAGTTCGTAAGCCCAAGGAAGAACGAAAGCAGCCTGACAATCATCTGTAGAATAATCACTTTTTGGATACCCTAAAGCATTGCCATCTTCATCAATGAATTTATCTAGATAATTTAAGATAAAATCCTTGTAATATATATCACCAGTCGCATTAAATAAATCCAAAGACGCTTTTAACAAGATGCCATCTTCATAACACCACCTTTGAGCCTTATAAGGAACAAATTCCTTAAAATATTGTTTTACAAATTCTTCTACCATATTTCCTCCTTAAATAAAATAATCTGGATATTTTAAATAAACCGATTCCATGCCATCAAAACCATCTTTGAGATGGTGTTCAAAAACTTTAATAAGATTATCTAAATCACGTTTTTTTAAGTATTCAACCATTGACATATGAATCTCATAAATTTCTTTAACATTTTCGTTTTCTCTTAAATTAGCCATAATTCTTGCTCTATTTAATGGTGTCATAAATTCATTTAAATAATTCCAAACACCACCCTTATTAGCAATTTCAAAGAAAGTTTTATGTAATTTATTATCGTTATCATAAAATAGTCTAGACTTTTCAATTGATGATTCCATTCCAACAATTTTCTTTTGTTCTTCAAGAATAGCATCAATTTTTTTAAAATCTTCATCACTAATCTTACCAATGATATCAACAAATATTCTATCTTCAGTAGCTATTCTTATATTCATAGCATCGTAAATGCTTCTAATATCTATTTTTGTTACAAATGTACCATATTTTGGTCTAACTTCTAAAAGACCATCTTTTGCAAGTTTAGCAATTACTCCCCTTATAGGTGTTCTTGATTGATGAAATCTTTTTACGAAATTTTCCTCTGTAATTTTCGTTCCTGGAACAATCTCACAATTAATTATTTCTTTTTTTAATATTTCATATATAGCGCATTCACTCATAGCGTTACTCCTTTTTTATAACGTATTTATCATACATATAAATTAAGAATCGTGTTAATAAAATATTCTTTCCCTGCTTTAAATTGATATCGCTAAGTTGACAAAATCTCGAAATTCTATAATTTATTGTATTCCTATGAGTAAATAATTGCTCACTCGTATATTGAACAGATTCCTCAAGATCAATATATACCTTGGCTGTTTCAAAAATATATGAATCAACATTTTTGAAAACATCTTTTACAAAATCAATATTAATTGAATTATTAACATATTGATCAAGTAAAATTTCATATAAAGTTAAATGGCCAGATAAATTTGATTTTAAAACCAAATTTAAAGAATCCTTATAAAAAGGAGTTTCAACAAGTAGAAGTTGTTTAACTTCTAAATCATTTTTAATTGTATTTATAGAAACACAAAGTTTAATAAACAAACTTTTATCAAGTTCGCTAACTTTAATTATCTTTTTATCAACTCGTTCTAAATGTAATTCTTGATGGATAATTAAAGAAAGATACTTTTTAAGTAAATCTAAGTTAGTAAAATTTTCATCAATAATTATGTAAGATTTAACTAAATTATTCATCTTTTACCCTCAAAACATTATGTGCTTCAATTCTTTCTCCAACATTACCAATCAAAATGACATTCTTTAGATTTAAAGAATCAACATTATAGGCCACAAAACCCTTTTTGGAACATTCTTCAGCAAAAGACATCATAGCTGGTTTTCCTTGTTTTGCGTTTTCGTTAAATTCAAATTTAGAATCTACAATATTTATCTCTTTAATAAATTTTTCTGGTAAACCATAAAAATAACCGGCGGCATATTCACAATTTGTTGCTTCAATATTTGAAAAAGTAAACTTACCCAAATATGGTGTTCTATCGTCTACAGGCAGCTTTTCTTTTGTATAAACATATTCAGTTTTCCCATCAGGATCACAAAAATAGAACATGTTCATAGTAATAGGAGTTAATACTCCATCCATCCTGATATTATCAAATTCAATATTATCAATTTGACAAATATCTCCTCTTCCTCGTCTCACTTTAATTCTTAAACCACGATCTGTATGATCAAAGAAACAACGATTACAGACAAGGTTAGAAAGTCCTCTAGAAATTTCACTTCCTAAAACAACTGCGCCATGTCCATATTGCATCCAACAATTTCTAATAGTAATATTTTCACTTTTTTGATTATACATTCTAGCAAGTTCAAGTTTTCCTGATTTAATAGCGATACAATCATCACCAACTGAAAAATGAACTCCAATGATTTCACAATTAACAACAAATTGAGGATCAATTCCATCAGTATTTGGACTATCTTTTGGATTTTCAATATATAGATTATAAACACCTAGATTTTTCACAAAATATGGATGGATAGTCCATGAAGGTGAATTTTTAACAATTATCCCTTCTAAATTAATATTTTGAGAATTATTAATAAAAATAAGATGAGGTCTAACATATGGAAGATGTTTTACATCTATCCACCAAGTACCAAGTTGGGCCCTTCCATCAATTGTGCCTTCACCAACTAATGAAGTATTTTTACAATCAAAGAAATTTATAATAGAAAGACACATTTTTGAAGGAGTTCCCTCCCAAATTCCTCTTTCTTTAGTTACACCATTAACAACTTCTCTTTCGGGAATATATTCATAATCATTAAGATTTGGATTCCCTAATATTGTTGCACCTTTTTTAAGATAAATTGTTAAATCGCTTTTGAATTTTAAACTTGTAATAAAATAATTGCCTTCTTCAAAAATTAATAATGAATCTTTTTTACAAGAATCAATTAAGTTTTGTAATTCTTTAGTTACATTTATTGTTCCACTTTTATCAATGTCATGTGTGGTTTTTATTTCGCTCACCGCATTAGTTTTGAACTTTAATATTTCTTCGTTAACTCTAATTTCATAACTTGTATTAGGAGTCAATTCATATAAAGAAAAAATATTTGTTTTAACTTCTTTTAAAACAATCTTGCCATTTAAAAACACATCATATAATTTAGGTGCAAAATATGATTCGTTATTTTCAATTTCAAATGTTGCACTTACTGGAGAAATAAATAATACTTTCATAATTAAGATTTCTTTTTTTCTTTACATTTAATTACAATTTGTTTTATACCAAATTTAATTAACAACAATATTCCATCAACAACTAAAGCTACTAGCGCTTGAGTTAATGGCTCTTGAAATAACCATATATCTTTCTCGCCATATAATTTAACAATGCCTACACAAATATAAGCTGTTATAAAAAATACGATTAATTCAAATAAAATATTAAATACTAATGAATATAATTTTTTTGATTTATAAATAATGTAGTTGTCATGTTGGTCATCTTCTGATTCAATAATCAGCAAAATATTTCCATACATGAAATCAAATACAACTCCACCAATGAGTCCACCAAGTAAAGCTAACAACTCACCTTGTGCACTCAAGCCCATCCCAATAAAGAAAAAAAGCGCTCCATAAAACCAATATTTTATAACTTCAGCTTTAACTCCATATGGTATTCTAGAAAAGAAAGATGGCTTCTGATAATTATCCATCTCCTTTTCTTTTTCTGCTTGTTCAATAGTTTTCTTCTGTTTGCTCATTTTCTTCTATTGCTTTAAAACTAATTTTCTTCAATTGTTTTTGCACTAAAGGTGCTGTAGCAACAACTATACCTGTAATTATACTAACAACAATATGAATCAAAAGTAAAGTTCTTGTTTGCCTTGCATAAGTTACATATTTTTGAATAATCAAATCACTAGGTTTTGCGGCCAAAGCAATAAGTTCATCAGCTAAATTAATATAATTTGCTTCGTAAACAAATGCTAATAAAACTAAATTAATTGCCCATAAAACAAAGAATATAATAAGCATATAAACAGGCCTTTTTTCACCATATTTTTGTAATGAATATTGTAAATATGCAACACTATAAAGTATGCAAAATAATGTAATTAAAAATAAGAATATACAATTATATGGCCAAAAAACACTAAATATACTTTTCAAAAATCCAGGCATTGAATTAACTACAGTATTACTTGCGTTAACTGATGAAAAATTAACATCTAATCTTGAAAAAGCTGGCGAAAAGATAAAGAGAGAACATAAAAATTGAAAACAAGAAATAAATACAAAGATTAAAGGAACAACATAATAATTTCTCTTTAATGCAATAATTCTTTTTCTAAGTCTAAATTCAAAATCTTTTTTAGTATCCATTGCTCCATCCTCCTATCTAATTCTATCGGTTGTATCTTCATCAAAGAAACAAATTAAATCTTGATCAACACCAACTTTTAAAATTTCACCCGATTTAATATCGAGCCAACCTGGTAATTTTAATTTAACATGTTGATCTCCACTATGGCACAAGAATAAAGTAGCACTTCCTAAATGTTCAACAAGATCAATTGTGAATTCTAAACTACCATTTGGAGTAGAGTGTTCTGGACGAACACCTAAGCAAATTTTCTTACCATAATATCCTTTTTCTTTTAAAAGTTTACTTCTCTTCGCATCTAATTTAAATTTAATATCACCCTTCACAAAGTGCCCATCTTTTGTAATTTCACCATGAATGAAATTCATTGGAGGATTACCAATAAATGAAGCAACAAATATATTGTTTGGATCACTATATATTTCAAGAGGTGTTCCAATTTGTTGGACTTTACCCATTGACATAACAACAATTCTATCGGCCAAAGTTAAAGCTTCAATTTGATCGTGAGTAACATAAATCATGGTTGCACCAAGTTTTTGATGTAACAATTTGATTTCTCTTCTCATAGAAACTCTAAGTTTAGCGTCTAAGTTTGATAATGGTTCATCAAATAAGAAAACTTTTGGATTTCTAACAATAGCACGGCCCAAAGCAACTCTTTGACGTTGACCACCAGATAATTGTTTTGGTTTTTTATTTAATTGTTCAGTTAATCCTAAAATCTCAGCAGCATGCATGACCTTTTCGTGAATTTCTTCTCTAGGAGTTTTTCTTAAAGTTAATGAAAAAGCCATATTTTGATAAATAGTCATGTGAGCATATAAAGCATAGTTTTGGAAAACCATTGCCATATCTCTATCTTTACTTGCAAGATCTGTAACATCTTTCCCATCAACAAATGCACGACCAGTTGTGATTTCTTCTAAACCAGCAATCATTCTTAAAGTTGTAGATTTTCCACATCCTGAAGGTCCAACAATAACAATAAACTCGCCATCTTTAATATCGATATTGAAGTCTTCAACTGCTAAAACTCCACCATTTGTGTCATAAATTTTCTTTAAGTGTTGTAAATTTAATTCTGCCATAATTATTTACCACCTTCTAAATTTTTAAGATGTTCTTGTAATCTTTTTTCCTTAATTAAGCAAATAACACCACAAGAAATCAAAGACAATCCAGCTAAAATTAAAAGAATGCAACACCAAGTAAATCTAGCTGTATCTAATCCAACAACTCCACTATAACTTCCTTTATCTTCAACTTTAGAGTATTCAACATATTTTAAGAAATAATATAGAGGTATCCAAAAAATTCTTAGAATTTCAACAACACCTAAACCAATTGCAAAGTAGGCACCTTTTTTGTTATATGCCTTCGTTCTTTCAGCAATTAAGAACGCAGCAAGTAAAACAATGATATTTACTAAAAGATCAATTCCAAGTTGAACGTTTGAAGTACAATTTGTATCTTTATAAATTATCAAAAACATTGCAACATTGAGAACAATTGCAAGTATACAAAGCCAAAATGAGGCCGTGTTATTTTTGTAACGCATGATATCGCTATGAAGTTCATGCAAATTTCCTTCTAAATCTAACTTATAATACTTTGCTTGTAATTTTAAATTTTCAATAGTAGATAAAGTATTATTATATTTTTCACTAGCTTTAGAAGCCTTTTTATTTACCTTAATAAATTCTTTTTTGAAATTTTTATCATCTTTCTTTTCAAGCGCTAACTCTTTATATGTTGCAAGTTCAGAAGATGTTTCTTCAAACTTAACTTTCAAAGAATCTAATGAGGCTTCCATTTTTTCAATTCTTTTTTCTGTTCTTTTAAGGTCTTGAGTAACCATTATTCTCTTTATTTTATTCATCTATCTTTACCTCACTTAAATCCATTGGAGGATTTTTCTTTTGATAAACAAACCTTAAAACACCATAAACTATTCCGCAAATTGAAATTATTGCAATTAAAATAGACACAATATATCCCAATACGAAATCCCACCTAAAATTACTGTATGAATAATAAACTTTCATATTTGCAGGATCAACACTATCTAAGAAATTTTCGTAAGCATTAATAACATCATAATTAATACTTGTTTTACAATAATTACTCCAATATGCAATTTGAGTAATTAAATAAATTGATGTGCCAAGTCCAAACAAACTAGAAAGTCCTAAGAAAACATAATTTGTAGGATAGAATACTTTTCTTTTTTGAGAATAAAATAAGAATGAAATTGCTGAAACGACAATCCCAATCAATCCAAAATTAAACAATAAATGGTTAAATACTTGCATCTCTCCACCAGTTCCATTAATTTCTTTAGCGAAACTAACAAAATAATGCATATCTAAGCCATATATTTTCCCATTTCTATAAGCATAAGCAGCTGAAGCATAAGAGTCACTCCATACACCATAAAGTGTTGCATTACTCTTAGAAAATGCAGCATCTAAAATATAAAAATTATAGAATGGTGTAAAAAATATCAAACTATAAGCAAATAAAAATACCATACTGAAAAAAATCGCAAAAATAATTGGTTTTTGGAACTTATATATGAGATTTTTATTTGTATTTGGATCTTTTTTCATAATATTCTCTCCATATATACATCTCAGAGCCGAATTCGGCTCTGAGATTTTAAGAACAACTTATTTTTAAATTTATAACTTCATTACTTCGTAAGCTTCGTTATAAATTGTGACTAATTTCTTTAATTCTAATTCATCATTAATATAAGAAAGATAACCATCTTTACTCTTTAATGTTGTGCCATCACTTGCTTTTCCACCAAATCCACTAACTACATAATCATCCCAAAGATTCCATGCAGATGTACTTGAATTTGAATTAATTTTATTTAATTTATCTTTTTCAAGATCTTGGACTTGTGTTGCTTGACCACTGCTTAAATTAAATGTAGAAGGAGTGATAGTGTAGAATGGATCTTTTGTGAATTCTAATTTAACGTGTTTAAATGTTCCAACTTTTAATGCGTGAGCAACAACATTAACACCGTATAAAGCATTTGCTGATGTACATTGAGCTTCAACACCATAATTCTTAACAGAACCATTATTTAAACCAGCGCCAACAAATTTTCTAAAGTAATCTGTGTAGCTCTTTTTACCAATTGAGGAGTCAGCAAATTGAGCAAGAGTCTTTTCTGATAATTGTGGTACTCCATCAACAATTTCGGTATAATAGCCTTCACTCTTTGGTCCGCAAGTATATAAAGCTTGACCTTCTTCTGAATAGAAATAATCAAATATCTTCAATGCTTTAGCTAACTTAACTTCATCATTAACAATATCAGCATTAATACACCATCCTTCAGTCTTAACGCTTCTCCAACTTTCTGTAAATTGATAATAAGTATCATTATCATTCCAATCAGCAACTGCATTAAGAATTGGTCTAAAATTGTATCCTTCAACTTTAAGTGATTTATCTTTTTCGTTTAAAGCTCCTTGAGATTGGGAATAATCATACATCATGAAACCACAATATGTAGTTCCATCAACATCAACGCCATTGCCATTAAATAACGCATTAGCATATTTACCATCTGTTGTTCCATAATTAGATTTTTGATGGAAATCAGTAGCAATTAAACCTTCATCATAAAGTTCATTTAAATTTTCGAGTAAACCAGTAATATCACTTTCGCCTCTTGCATCATGAATCTTTCCATCTTCGCCAACATATAAATAGCCATTTCTTGATTCAACTCCTCTAACACCCCAAAGTTGTCCAGCCCATCTATATAAATCAGCAATTCTTTGGTTATTGTATTCTCTTGGAACATAAGCAACCATCTTTGTGTTTGCATTTCCAGTCAAAGCTTTTGGTGAAACTTTAACAAGTCTCATTAAAGCAACCATTTCATCTGCATCATAGCAAGCATCAACACCTAAGAAAATATCAGATAATTTAGAATATTGAGAACCATACTTAGCATTTAAATAGTCTCTATATTGTTTAACCATCACTTTTGATGTTCTTTGATTTTGTGCTAAATCATTTTGTTGTTTAACAATATTTGTTGTTGAAGCTTTTTTAATAGTTTTAGTTTCATTGCTATCCATTGATTTAGGTACGGAAACACTATAACTATCATCATCTTCTGGAGTATATTTATTAGTAGTCCAAATTGAACTATCTTCGTCCCAATCAACAGAATCAAAGTCAGAATCTAATAACTTTTCAATAAAATCAGCTCTAACTAATGTATATTTTTCAACATCATCAAATCCATCAAAATATGGAGCATAATAGATTGCATTCTTTGAACTATCTTTATTACTTGTTGTTTCGATAGAAACTTTGACAATTGGATTAGTTTCTAAAAATGCTTTGAAATTAGGCATCTTATCGAGATACTCATTTAAATCCAAAATAGTTCCAGTTTGAGTACCATATTGAGAAATAACTGAAACACTACCGACAGCAATATCAGCAAATTGATTTGTTTTCCAATTATTCTTAAAATAATCAGTTGCCTTTCCACTTGAATCAGTTACATCATCAATTGTGAAGTTTAATTCTTCTTGAAGAGCTTGCCAAACAGGTTTAAAATCACCTTTTTTAATTTTGGTTCCATTTGGAGTTTCATAATCTGTATCTTGATTATACTTCATTCCAGTATCTTTATTGTAATTAAGCGAAATCTTTAATGTACAAGCCTCATCAGCTGGATCTGGATCAACTGGATCTACAGGATCTGGGTCTACAGGATCTGGTGTAACAGGATCATTAGTACAAGCACCAAGAGTTAATGCGCATAATGTAGCACTAACTACAGCTAAAAATCTTTTAGTTTTCATTTAAATTTTATCTCCTTTTAAGATTTTTTTATATTTATAAGTAGAAACTACTTTATAACCTATTCTTTTACGCCACCGAGATTAACACCAGCAGCGAAATACTTTTGAATAAATGGATATATGATAATAATTGGAATAATTGCAGAAACAATCATGCAATAAAATAACGATGTCATCGAAAATGTTCCAAAATCAGGACGAGAATCAACATTATTCATTTGATCAAGGAAATTCTTAATATAGACCTGAAGTGGTTGTTGTAATTCGTCTGAAACAACTTGTGCAGCCCAGAAATAACCATTCCATCTAGAAATACCATAGAATAAACCAACAGTTGCAATAGTTGCCTTACTCATTGGAATATAGACTTTATTACAAATTTGAGTTTCAGTAGCACCATCAACAATTGCGGCTTCTTCGACTTCTTTTGGAACACCTGAGAAACCATTTCTTAATAAAATAATGTTGTATGCATTTAAACCCATTGCAATTACAACCAACCATTTATCATCAATAATTCCAATGTTATGGAAAACTTCTTTAGTATTGTCATAATTGAGTTTTGTAGCAAAGAGTCCTGCAGAAAACCACATAGTAAATACAAGTAAGAAGTTTAAAACTCTATTAAATGGGATTCTCTTTTTACTTAATGCGTAACCACCATAAATTGAAACAAACATTGCAAATATTGTTCCAAGGCAAGTTAGGAATAATGTATTAGAATAAGAAATCCAAAATGTTTTTTGTTGGAATGTATAAATAAATGCATCAAATTGGAATTCACTTGGGAAAAGAATTAAAGAACCAGCTTCCATTTCTGCTTTTCCTGCGATTGATGCGCAAATTGAATAAACAAATGGATATAAACAGAAGATTGCAAATACAGTTAAGAATGTATAAGCCAAAATCTTAAATATAATTTCTGATCTATCTAAACGTTTCATAAACTTATTTCCTCCATGTATTAATAGAGCGATGTATCGCTAACTTTACGAGCAATCATGTTACTTCCAATAACGAGCAACATTGCAATAATTGCATTAAATAAATCAGCACTTGCAGCTATAGATTTAGATAAAACAGATGTAACTTCACTGCCAACCATACCAGCATTTCTCATAACATATGTAGAAACAATATCGGCAGTTTCATAAATTGAATTATTGTATAAAAGGTAAACTTTTTCATAACCAACGGTAAACAATTTACCAATTTCTAAAATAAGCATAATTGTTAAAGTCGAACCAATACCAGGGAATGTGACATATCTAATTTGCGACAATTTACTAGCCCCATCCATTCTTGCGGCTTCATAGCTTGTTGGTGAAATAGATAGAATTGCAGCGAAATAAACAATACTTCCATAACCTGCAGCCTCCCAAATTCCAGAGACTTGATAAACAGCTCTAAAATATTGAGGATCACCTAGTAATTTTGCTCCTTGAGGAATAAGACCTATGTTTGTTAAAGCTTGTGTAATAACACCGCCACCAAATGTATTAGTTTGTGGAGCAACAAGAAGTTGAACAAGAGTTGTAATAACAACTAATGAAACGAATTTTGGAAGATATGAGAAGATTTGAACAATACTTCTATAAAGTTGGTTTTTAACTTCACTAAAAAGTAAAGCTAAAATAATTGGGAATGGGAATCCAAACAACAATCCATAGAAAGCAAGCATAAATGTATTTCTAAATGCTCTCCAAAAAAGTGGATCTGTCATAATTGCTTTAAAGCCAGCTAAACCGACAAAATTGCTACCCATAATTCCAAGGCCAGCATCAAAATCTTTAAAGGCAATTGTTAAACCATACATTGGTAAATATCTCCAAAAGATAAATACGAAAACGAGTGGTAAAAGCATTACATACAAACGCCAATCTTTTAAGATTCTTTTTGCAACAAACTTCCAATGATTTTTCTCATAGTAGAGTTGCACTTGTTCTCTTTCAAATTCAGTAGTGTTTTCTTTCATAATTTTGCTTCCTTATTGTTTTTTTATATTGCTCTCATTACTTTTGTTACCTTCATGAGATTTATATAACTCATCGAGTTCTTGAAGATCTTTAATAGTAAGCTCTCCACCATCAAGTAAATTTGAATTGTCAATTTGCCCAAATTCTGTAAATGGTCGATCACTATTGAAATTAGGCGATTCTTGATATTCCTTTAAATGACCTAATTTTGATCTATCTTGCACATATTTAATGTATTCAGTACTTTCAATTAAAATTTGAGAGTTCTTTCTATTAGCAACAAGCAAAATAATTAATGAAATTACTAAACTCATGCTTTCTAGAACTACTTCAACTCTTAAATTAGTTACAAATGTTTCGCCAAAAGTTGAAAAATTAAAAAGGCCAAGAACTAAACATCTAGTTAGAATTACAAATGCATAACTAATAATTAAATAAGGTATGAATACATAATTCTTTTTTAAAGTTTTTCGGCCTATAACATATTGGAATACAATTACAGGAATGATAATTGATATTGATCCGAGTATATAGGCCGCATATTGAGATGGCCCACTAGAACCATTAACAATACAAGCAGTAATAGCTCCCGCTATAGAAACCACAATTCCAGATATACCTATTCTATAAATGCAAATAAGGGAGAGAATTATAGAATAAGATAGAAATATCAATTTATATGAGAGAATATTGGTTGTTGCAATATAATTTAATGCCTCAAATACAACCGCAATTGCAGTAAATACACATAAATCAATAAATTTGTATTTCTTTAAACTCATGTGAAAGCCCTTACATGAAATTATTTTAATTAATTAAAATATGCATGTCAAACATTTGTTGTATACAACAGCAAAATATTTAGAATAAACAAATAGTCTCGAAATAATCGAGGCTATTCAAATAAAAATAAAAAAATATCTAACAAAAACAATGATTATGTTTATATTCTAGAACCCGTCTTACACAGAAATTTGAACATTTATAACAAATGTGTTATCTTGTCACTTTATGACATGTGTACAAGCGATTTAATCAATTTTAAAGATGTAGGTATGTCTTCTCCAGTAACACCTTCAAACGTTAAAACAGCCTCTGGACAATATGAAATTACTTCATTAATAACGTATTTAAAATCAATAATACCATCGCCTAAACCACATTGTTTTAAAGCACCTTCAACAATATTAAAATCTTTTAAATGAATCACTTTGATATCTTCTTTAAAAGTTGTCAAAGCTTCATGAAAAACTTCTTTATAATTTTTATAATTTCCAATATATAAAAGGTTATATAAATCTATAGTAATCTTTAGATTTGGCGAATTAATTTCATCAAAACATCTTTTTAAAGTTGAGACATTATACATAACATGTCCATAAGCAGGTTCCATTAAAACTATTGAACCATATTCTTCTGCTGTTTTAACAAGATCTTTAAAAACTTTGATACTTTCTTGATAACCCTCTTCAGTTTGATTTTTTGGATTGTAAGTCCATTTATCATCATTATAACTTCCAGTTTCACTACCAACATATTTTGTATCAAGTAATGAGGCATATTTTAAATGTTTTTTAAAATATGCAACATTTTGTTTAACTAAATCTTTATTTGAATGAACTGGATTAAAATAAGCTCCTAGCATTGAAACTTTTAATCCACTTTTTTCTAAATATGGTTTAATCTTTAATGCATTTTCTTTTGAAAATAATAATGCATTATTATCATCATCTAAAAGAGCTTTTTTAAATACTAATTGTATATAATCAAAGCCTACAGCCTTACATTTTTCAAAT
This sequence comes from uncultured Staphylococcaceae bacterium, assembly GCA_964608215.1. Lineage (GTDB taxonomy): Bacteria > Bacillota_I > Bacilli_A > RFN20 > CAG-826 > Onthovivens. Next base: position 4,703 of record CAZSMV010000008.1, on the reverse strand, counting down.
ATGGTTTTATATGATTCTTTAGCTAAATCATGTAATCTAATGCCAATTTTCATAACTATAAAGTTACTCCATCTTTAAATATCGAAATCTCTTCAAATTTGTTAATTTCATTCTTGGCTTTCTTAGAGCCATTTATGATTTCAATAACTAAGTTCTTGAAATCATTAAATACTTCATTTTTATCAATTCCATCAACAATTTGACCAGCATTAAAATCAATCCATTCATGCTTTTTATTAGCTATGGTCGAATTAGTTGCAATTTTGATAGTTGGTACAAATGTTCCAAATGGAGTACCTCTTCCAGTTGTAAATAAAATTAAATGACATCCCGCACAAGCAAGATTTGTACAAGCCATTAAATCATTTCCTGGACCATTAAGTAAATTTAAGCCTTTTTCTTTTAATTCATCACCTAAATACAATACATCATTTACTTGACTGGTGCCTGCTTTTTGAACACACCCTAAAGATTTATCTTCTAAAGTTGTAATTCCTCCAGCTCTATTTCCTGGACTTGGATTTTCATAACAAACTTGATTATGTGAAGCATAATATTCTTTAAAGCCATTAATTAATCCAACTATTTTATTAAATACTTCTTCATTTTTACTTCTTGCCATTAAAATTTGTTCCGCACCAAACATTTCAGGCACTTCGCTTAAAATAGTTGTTCCACCTTCTTTAACAATATAATCACTCATCATACCAACTAAAGGATTAGCACTGATGCCACTAAAACCATCGCTGCCACCACATTTTAAGCCAATATTTATTACTGATAATGGAGCTTCAACTCTTTTATCTTTAAGCATATTTTCATAAAGTTCTTTTAAAAGCATTGTGCCTTCTTCAACTTCATCTTCAACATCTTGTGCTTTTAAGAATCTAACTCTATCTTCATCATATTCACCTAAACTAGCTTTAAATTGATCTAATTGATTATTTTCGCAACCTAAAGCAAAAACTAAAACTCCACCATTATTTGGATGTTTTACAATTGCTTGCAATGTTTTAACTGTGTTAACAAAATCATCACCTAACTGTGAACACCCAAAAGGATGTTTTGTTACTATTACATCATCAATTTTAGAAACATCATTTTCTTTTAAAAACTTTTCTTTAATTAAATCAGCAATAGAATTAACACACCCTACCATTGGAACAATAATAAGATTATTTCTAATTCCATATTTATTAAATTTTCTTTTAAAAACATTAACTTTTGTATTGGAATTAATTTTAAAATTATCTTTAAAATCTCCACTAAATTTATATTCAAGTTCACCACTTAAATTTGTTTGAACGTTATGTTCATGAACATGTTCACCCTTTTTAATATCTCTAGTTGCTTTACCAATTGAATAGCCATATTTAATGATATTATCACCACTTTTTAAATCTTTTAAAGCAAATTTATGCCCTTGAATTATATCTTCAAGCAATTTAACATCATTATAATTTTCACCACTTTTTAAATTAGTTAAAGCAACTGCAACATTATCATTTTCATTAATAATAAGTGTTTTATTCATGATATTTTTATTAATCCTCAAATTTCTTTAAGGCTTCTTTCATTCCTTTTTTCAAGATTGCATCATAATCATGACTAACTGCATCTTCAAGTCCATCAATCTTACTTAAATCTTCATCCCAGAAAGATGTATTTGCTAATACTTCGTGAACAAGTTCTTTTGATGGTAAATCTTTACTATAAAGTTTTTTAAAGAATTCTAAATATTCTGGATTATCATTTAATGCAATATTTTCTTCTCCACGCTTTCCTTCATAGAATTTAATTAAAGCAGCAAGTGAGAAAACAGCATGTTTTGGTAACTTTCCATTAATCTTAAGATATTTTTTGACAGTTGGTAAAACTCTTTCTTTATATTTTGAAATTGAATTTAATGCAATTGACATCAATAAATGATGGACATAAGGATTTAAATATCTTTCAAATACACTATCAGCAAATTTAACCATATCATCATGAGGAAGATCAATTGTTGGAATTACTTCGTCATAAACAAATTCCCTAGCAAATTTTCCTACAGTTGAATTATCAATTGATTCTTTAACAGTATCAATTCCATATAAATATGAAACTGGAACCATACATGTATGACAACCATTTAAGATTGAAACTTTTCTTTGCTTATAAGGCTTAATATCATCAACATAACGAGCATCAACATCTCCACCAACCTTATCAACAGGGAATTTTTCTTGAATCCATGGTTCTTTCTTTAAACACCATAAATTAAAGACTTCACCAACAACAATTGAACTATCTTGATATCCTAAAGCACTAGTAATTTTTTCAATTTCATCACGTGGATATCCTGGAACAATTCTATCAACTAAAGTTGAAGTAAAGTGACAAGATTCATTAATCCAATCAACAAACTTCTTATCTAATTTTGCAGCCTTGCAAAGTTCTAAAACACATTTTTTAAGTTCATCACCATTGTTATCAATTAACTCGCAAGCAACAAATCCTAAGCCTTTAGTTTTATCGCCTTTAAAGTGTTCATATCTATGTTTTAATAAAGCAACAACTTTTCCAGGGAATGTATGTGGAGTTTTATCAAAATTAATATCAGTTTTATCAAAACAAATTCCAGCTTCAGTAGTATTTGAAATAACAATTTCTAAATCTTCACTTTCAGCATATTTTAAGAATTTATCAAAATCTCTATATGGATTAATAAAATCATCTAAAACATCAATAACTTGATAATCTCTTACTTTCTTGCCATCCTTAACACCTTGTAAATAAAGTGTATATAGCCCATCTTGTTTAGCAAGATCATCAACTCTACCCACTTCTAGAGGTTGTACGACAACAACATGACCATCATATTTTCCGCTATCATTCATTTTTTGAATCATCCAATCAGCGAAAGCACGTAAGAAGTTTCCTTCACCAAATTGCATGACTTTAATTTTAGCTTCTTTCTTTGGACAAATTTTCTTACTTAAATTTCCAAAAACTATTTCTTGAGTCTCAGCATTAAATAAAATCGTATTTTTAAAATCTACCATAAATTTTAAATCCTTATTAACCTCAAATTTTTCAAATGGTGTACATTTGATAGCCATTTCTTTTTTACCAAAATAACCATAAATATTAACAGTATCACCAAGCATTTCACTAACTTCAACTAGCATTGAACCTTCAAAACTATGATTATTTTTCTCTTGCTTGCCAAGTAAACATGCTTCAGGTCTAAAACCTAAAACAACTTTTTCAAGTTTATTTGCAGCGCTTAATCTTGATTCATCATAACCTTTTAATGAAACTTTAATGCCATCATCACTTATAAAATCAGTCCCTTTAACTTTTCCATAAATAAAATTCATTTGAGGATCACCAATGAATCCAGCAACGAACATATTTCTTGGAGAAAAATATAATTCTTTTGGAGTGCCAATTTGTTGAATATATCCATCTTTCATAACAACGATTCTATCGGCCATAGTCATAGCTTCAATTTGATCGTGAGTAACATAAATTGTTGTTGAACCAACTTCATTATGAATTCTTCTAATTTCACTACGCATATTAACTCTTTGAATCGCATCGAGATTTGAAAGTGGTTCATCCATTAAGAAAACACGTGAATGTTGAATTAATGCTCTACCTAAAGCAACACGTTGTTGTTGACCACCACTTAAAGCTTTTGGTTTTCTGCCAAGGTATTTTTCAATACCTAACATTTTTGATGTTTTATCAACTTCTCTTTCAATTTCATCTTCATCATAACCAGCAATTCTTAAACCGAAAGCTAGATTATCGTAAACCGACATGGTTGGATAAAGCGCATAGCTTTGGAAGCACATTGAAATTCCTCTTTCTCTAGGTGATAACTTATTACATAACTTATCATCTATAAAAAGTTTTCCTCCACTTATATCTTCAAGACCAGCAATCATTCTTAAAGTTGTTGATTTTCCACATCCAGAAGGACCAACAAGAATAATGAATTCCTTATCTTTAATTTTCAAATTAAAATCGTGAACAGCATGAAACCCATTGTCATAAATTTTGTTTAAATTTTCGATATTGATTGTTGACATAATTTTCTCCTTAAAACGTTAAATATTATATTGATTATTCAATAAATATTCATTGTGCTATACGCATAATATAAATTATTTACTCGAAAACATCATGATAAAAACTTTATTTTTTAAGCCTAATTATTAAAATACATTAATTATGGAAGCAACAATTACAAAAGAAGAAAAAATAAGAAGAAATATATTAACTGGCAATATTTGGAAAGTAATTATATCTGTAACCTTGCCATTATTCTTTTACCAATTTATGAATTCCTTATTTAATTTAATAGATCAAATAATGGTTGCTGAAATTGGAGATAGTTCCGTTAGTGCTGTTGCAACAATTTCCCAAATAAAAACTTTAATTTCTTCATTAGGTCTTGGAATTGCTGGTGGTGGGGCAATTATTGTCTCTAGAAAATATGGAGCAGGGGATATAAAAGAGGCAAGAAAATATAGTAATGTTGTTTTTACAATGTCTTTGCTAGTTAATGCTTTATTTATAATTTTGTTACCATTTTCAAGTTTAATTTTACAACTTTGTAGAGTTCCTAATGATTTAATCGCCATTAGTGATGGTTATTTTAAGCTTCAATTAATCGAACAAATTTTAATTGTTTTTAATAATGTTGCGATAGC
>CAZSMV010000007.1:0-41197 GCA_964608215.1 uncultured Staphylococcaceae bacterium | reverse complement strand
ATTTTTTTGTGTCAATATTGGTATGTTTCCAAGCTCATTTTTTATTTTATGTACAGGAGCAATTGTTGGGATTTTTGGATTATTACTTTCAATTCCAATCATAAAAGACATTATTTTAATTAATAAAAGAGTTTAATTTAAGATAACAAAAAAGTCTTAAAATCTAATGATTTGGAATGCATTTATGATTTTTCTTGTATATATGAAATTAAAATCATAAATGCTTTTCGCAAATGTGAGAGAAGCATTTATAAATTAATTTTTTTACCTTTGATATATTTTGCAATTAATACTCTTTCATCAGCTAAATATATTGTTCTTTTTATTCTTTCGCTAATTGATAATTTTTGTGGATGTTTAAGTTTATCATCATCAATAACAAGAGCATCTAAATTGTATCCATTTTCAAAAGAACCAACTTTTCCAAAAAAAGATCCACCACCTTTAGTTGCTAAATAAAAAGCTTCTTCTTCAGTAATTGGTTTATAGTTTTTATCAACAAATTTCCATCTTAATTTACTTTGTTGGATTGCATTTACCATTGCATAAAACATATTTAAATTTGATCCTGCTGAAATATCAGTTCCCAATGCAACATTTAATCCATTTTCTAAATATTTTTTAATTGGTGCAATTCCACTTTTTAAGTTTGTATTTGATTCAGGGCAATGAACTATATATACATTATTTTTTTTAATTAAATTTAATTCGTTATCATCTAAATAAATACAATGTGCCATTAAAGTTTTTACATCATTTCCAAATAAGCCATGAATTGAATAAGCTTCTGCATAGGTTTTTGCGTTTTTGCATAGGTTTTTAACCCATTCTATTTCGTCTAAATTTTCTGATAAATGAGATTGAACTGGCAAATTATATTTAATTTGAATTTCTTTAATTTTATCTAAAAGTTCATCTGTGCAACTTGGGATAAATCTTGGAGTCAAAATTGGTTTTGTGTTTTTGTAGGCTTTATTTTTTATTGTTTCTAAAAAATTTATAGTATCTAAATAAGATTGGTTTGTTTCTTCTTTTATATATGGAGGACAATTTCGATCCATATTAACTTTTCCAACAAATGTTATGAGTCCTGATTGTTCTAATTTATCCATTAATAGAATTGTTGAATCTTTATGAGTTGTTGCAAAAATAGAACAACGAGTTGTGAAACTGTGCTTTAAATCATCAACAAAGATATCATATGCTTTTGCCGCATATTCAACATTTTTATATTTTACTTCTTCTGGAAAGATATTGGTTTGCAACCAATCAATTAATTCAAGATCCATGCCTAGTCCTCTATAAGCATATTGAGGAGCATGAAGATGTAGATCTATTAATCCTGGAATTATAAGTTTATTTTCATAGTTATCAATTTCAAAATTTTTATATTCACCTGGCAATTTTTTAAATATACCAAGTATTATTCCGTCTTTTGAAACTAAATAACTATTTTCAAACACATCAAATTTAGATGGTGTTGATGTAAACACAATATCTCCATATAAAATTTTTATCATAAAATTGCCTAAATTTTTCCCTTTAATTATAAATAATAATTAAAACAAAACATATAAAAAGATTTTACTCAGAATAAAAAAGAAAATTATATGCATTGATGTATAATTGAGATATGCAAAATTATGATGATTTGGTTATTGAACTTAATAGTAGTTCAAATATGAAAAAATATGGAATAAGTGCTAATTATTTTGGTACATCTGACAAATCATTAGGTATTTCAATTCCGACTCTCAAAAAACTTGCTAAAAAATATAAAAATCTTAATTTAAAAGACTTTAAAATAAATGGAATTTTTGAGTTAAGATTTTTATATTTTTTAATAGGTATCTGCCAAACAAAATCATTTATGGAAGCTATAGATTTTATAGAAAAAAATGATAATGAATATTTAGGCTGGGCAATCACAGATTCTACTTATCAATATATTTTGTATGAAAGTGATTTTAAGAAAACACTTCCAACTATTAAGAAACTTTTGCAAAATAAAAACGAATTTATAAGGCGTCTTGCATATTTGATGTGCTTTAAATATTTAAAAAATAAAACAAATCTTGAAGAAATTTTTCTATTATTTAGAAACGACGAGGCATATTACGTACAAATGGTTGAAAGTTGGTTATTATGTGAATTATATGTTTTTTATTTTGAAGAAACATTTATGTTTCTTAAGGGGGCCAAACTTGATAAAATAATTATCAACAAGGCGATTTCTAAAATAAACGATTCATATCGTGTTAGTAATGAAAAGAAAGAAAAAGCAAAGTTATTGAGAAAATAATTTATAGGAGGGAAATAAATATATGACAAACAAGGAAAGGATGTTAGCTGGGAAGCTTTATTTAGCAAGTGATCCTGAACTTCAAAATGCTTATAGATCAAATAGAAGTATGCTTGAAGAATTCAATCAAACAAGTTGGAGAGATGGTAAAAGAAGGGGTTATATTCTTAGAGGCATGTTTAAAAAATCTGGAAAATTTCTACATATTGAGCCGCCTTTTTATTGTGATTATGGCTTCAATATAAGTGTTGGAGATTCTTTTTATGCAAATGTTGGATGCACCATTCTTGATGTTTGTGAAGTAACTATTGGAAACAATGTTTTCTTTGGACCAAGAGTTTTAATTACAACAGCATCTCATCCGATTGATGCAAGTGTTAGAAACACTCAGTTAGAATTTGGCTTGCCAGTGCATATTGGAAACAATGTTTTTATTGGTGCAGGAACTATAATAAATCCTGGCATTACAATCGATGATGATGTTGTCATTGGAAGTGGTTCAGTTGTTACACATAATTTAGAAAGCCATGCCATTTATGCTGGAAATCCAGCTAAAAAAATCAGAGATATAACTGATGAAGAGAGAAATTATTGGAAAGAAGAACAAGAAAAATATAAAAAAGAAATGGATAAATAAATTATTTACCGAGATTGCATATTAAGTTTGTAAATATTGCATAGATGATTTTGAATAGATTGGATGGTAATTTTATGGGAAAAGAAAAATTAAATTTTAACTCTTATCAAAAAGCAGCATATGATTTGATAAGTGAAGATGGAAGAAAAGATCTTATATTAAATGGTGTTTTAGGTCTTGCTGGTGAATGTGGAGAATGCTGTGACCTTGTAAAGAAAAATCGTTTTCAAGGCCATGATTTAAATAAAGAAAAACTTTTAGATGAGCTTGGCGATGTGCTTTGGTATATTGCAGAAACTTGTTCTGGTTTAGGTGTTTCTCTTGAAGAATGCGCACAATATAATTTAGATAAATTGCATGCTAGGTATCCACATGGATTTACAAAAAACGATTCAATTAATAGAAAGGATGATAAATAAATGGGGAACGATGTTATTTATGATGCCATCATAATTGGTGGTGGTGTAATTGGTTGCTCTATTGCACGATATTTATCGAAATATAATGGTAATTTTTTAGTTGTTGAAAGACATAGTGATGTTGGAGATGAAACAAGTTCTGCTAATAGTGCAATTGTACATAGTGGTTATGATCCAAAACCAGGAACTCTTAAAGCTAAATTTAATGTTTTAGGCAATAAAATGATGCCAAAAATTTGTGAAGAATTAGATGTTCCTTTTGATAAAATCGGCTCTTTAACTGTTGCATTAAACGAAGATGATTTGAATACTTTAAAAGAATTGAATGAGCGAGCAAAAGTTAATGGTGTTGACGCTAAATTCTTAAGTAAAGAAGAAACAATTAAGATAGAGCCAAACATCAATAAAAATATTTTAGGCAGTTTATTTTGCAAAGATGCTGGAATAGTTTCTCCATTCAATTTGACCGTTTCATTGATGGAGAATGCTATTGATAATGGTTCTCATTTAAATCTCAATTCCGAGATTAAAAAAATCATACATGAAAAAGATGGTCTTTATTCATTAGAAGATCAACATGGGAAGATTTATAAAACGAAATTCGTTATAAATGCTGCTGGTGTTAATAGTGAAGTTGTTACTAAATATATTGAAGAACCATCATTCCACATTATTCCAACTAAAGGTGAATATATTTTGCTTGATCATTTTAAAAATGACTTTGTAAAACATACACTTTTTATGTGTCCTTCAAAAGTAGGCAAGGGAGTTTTAGTTTCACCTACAACTTCCTATAATTATATTGTTGGGCCAAGCGCTAATGTAACAAGTCAAGGTGATGCATCTTGTGATACTGAAACATACAATTTCTTACGTGATAAAGCAAAATCTCTTGTTGAAAATGTTCCATATAATCAAACAATTAAGGGGTTTGCTGGTGTAAGAGCAAATAATGATAAAGACGATTTTATAATTGAAGAGAGTAAGAAAAATCCAGGATTTTTCTTGGTAGCAGGAATTATGTCTCCTGGTTTAGCATCATCTCCTGCAATTGGAGAATATGTTGCAAATTATGTTGCAGAAAAACTTAAATTATCTATTAACGATAGATTTAATCCAAGAATTAAACCACACAAAAATTTAAAGGAAATGGATTTGAGTTCATATAACACTTTAATTAAAAAAGATCCTAAATTTGGGAAATTTGTTTGTAGATGTGAAAAAGTTAGCGAAGGTGAAATTGTAGATGCAATAAATAGGAATTGTGGTGCAACGACTGTTAAAGGAGTTAGAAAAAGAACAAGAGCTGGTTTTGGAAAGTGCCAAGGTGCTTTTTGCCAAATGTCAGTTGTTCATATCCTTGCAAGAGAACTTCATAAGGATATTACCGAAATTAATTTTGGTGATGAGGGGACAAACATTTGTGTTCAAAATAGCAAGGAGGGACATTAATTATGAAACAAATTGAACTTGCAATTATTGGTGGAGGATCTGCAGGGTTAGCTGCTGCAATTTCTGCATACGATAATGGAATTAAAGATATTATTGTTTTTGAAAGAGAAAATAAATTAGGTGGGATTTTAAATCAATGTATACATAATGGTTTTGGTCTCCACACTTTCAAAGAAGAACTTACTGGTCCCGAATATGCTTATAGATTTATAGAGGAGTTTCATAAACGAAATTTAGTCGCTAAGCTCGACACTTTAGTTTTATCGATTGATAAAACTAAAGTTGTTACTTATGCAAATAGCGAAGATGGAGTTGTTCAAGTTAAAGCAAAAGCAGTCATTTTTGCTGCAGGGTGCAACGAAAGAACTAGAGGTCAAATTTTGATTCCTGGAGAGAGACCTAAAGGTGTATTTACTGCTGGTTTAGCCCAAAAATATTTAAATATTGATGGATATTTAGTTGGGAAAAATATTTATATTTTGGGAAGTGGGGATATCGGATTAATAATGGCTAGACGTATGACTCTAGAAGGTTGCAAAGTTATAGGTGTTAGTGAACTTATGCCATATAGCAATGGTTTAAATAGAAATATTGTTCAATGTTTAGAAGATTTTAATATTCCATTAAAACTTCATAATACTGTTACTAAAATTATTGGCAAAGATAAACTTGAAGCTATTGAAATATGTGATGTTGATGACAAACTTCAACCAATAAAAGGTAAAGAGCAAATTATTAAATGCGATTGTTTACTTCTTTCTGTTGGACTTTACCCATTTAATGTTTTACTTGCTCAAGCTGGCGCCGAAGAAAATTTAAGAACTAAAGGCGCAAAAGTTGATCAAAATCTTGAAACCACTATTGATGGTGTATTTTCATGCGGTAATGTTTTGCATGTTCATGATCTTGTTGATTTTGTTAGTGAAGAAGGAACAAGAGCTGGAAAAAATGCTGCAGAATATATTAAAAATCCAAATAAAAAAATTTATAAAATTATTCCTGCGACAACTGGTAATAATTTAAATTATGTTCTTCCTAACGAAATAAAAGTTAGTGATGACACTAAGGAAGTCACTTTTGCATTTAGAGTTAAAAAGCCTATTAAAAATGGAACAATTTTTATAAAAGATGGCGAAAATGTTTTAAAGAAGCAAATTAAACCAACACTTATTCCATCTGAAATGGAAAAAGTAATTCTAAAAGATGTGGATTTTAAAAATATTAATGAAATTAGTGTGTCCGTGGAGGAAAATTAAGTATGAAAGAATTTACATGTATTATATGTCCAAATGGATGCAAAGTAGTTATTGATGATAATGGAAATATAGCTGGAAACAAATGTCCTAGAGGTGCGGCTTATGTCAAACAAGAGTCAACGCACCCAGTTAGAACAGTTACTTCAACTTGTAAGGTTATTGGAAATACGAATTATAGAGTTGTTCCATGTAAAACTGATGGAGCTATTCCAAAAGAGAAAATTTTTGATGTCATGAATGAAATAAATAAGGTTACTGCGAAGTTTCCTATAAAAATGCATCAAATATTAATTAAAAATGTTTGTAATACAGGAATTAATGTTGTTGCAACAAAACAGTTAAATTAAGTCTATGGAACAAAAAGTTGTATTAAAAGATTATTTAAAAAAATATGGGGAAACTTCATTTAAAGAAATGTCTTTAAATGAAGTAGATATTTTAGTATTGTCTACGCTTTGCTATGCAGACTATATGGCTATTCCAAATATCATTAAAAAGTATGATCTCTGGAATGATAAAATACCATTATTAGATTTTAAAGATCATGATATCATGAAAAAACTATCAAGAAGGTATCTTTCAGGACAGCTCAATTATTACAACTTTTTTAAAGATGTTATAGTAACAAAAAGATTTGAACCTTTGAAAATTACAAAGATAAGAAATATTTTTTCTAAATCAAAAAATACGCAATTTTTTGCGATGGTTTATGAAATTTATAGCATGAGGTTTGTTATTTTTAGAGGTACGGATAATACTATTCCTGGCTGGAAAGAAGATTTTTTGACTGCATTAGGTAATGAGATTCCTTCACAAGTCTTAGCTAGTGATTATTTAAATGATGTTTTAAATGAAGATACGAAGTATAAATACTATATTATTGGACATTCTAAAGGCGGTAATATGGCTTATTATGCTTTTTTTAATTTAAAAGATGAATTAAAAGATAGAATAATTAAGTGTTATAACCTAGATGGTAATGGTTTTAAAAACGATAATTTTCCTTATAAAAAATATAAAAATAAGATTAAAAAAATTGTCCCTAACGATGATGTTGTTGGTTGTGTATTTGACACGTATAATGCGAATACAATTGTTAAAACTTGTTCATATTCAATATGGGCTCATGATGTTTTAACTTGGCAACTTAATCTTGATGATTATACAAAATTGTTAGAAGTTCAAAACTTAAAAAGAGTTTCGCAAGCATTTAAAATTGTTTTCAATTCATGGATAATGAAAATGACTTTGAAACAGCTGATAGATTTTATAGATTTTATTTTTGTTATAATTGATTTAGAGAAAACAAAAACCATAAATGAATTTTTTAAAAATTTATATAAGAATAGACATGCTTATCTTCAAACAATTAATAATTATCCAAAAGATAGAAAGAAAGAAATTAAAAGACTTACAGCAAGATTCTTGGGTGATTATATAAAGGTTTATATAAGACTTTTGCCTATTTCAAAACGTTTATCTTTAATATTAAATAAGAGAAAATTTATTGAGGAGGAATAAATATAATGAAAGCAGAAAAGTTTATTTTAGCAATCGATCAAGGGACTACATCAACAAGAGCAATGCTTTTTGATCATGATGGGGGGATTGTTTATAAATCTCAACAAGAAGTAGAATGTTTTTTTCCAAATGATGGCTGGGTTGAACAAAACGCTTTAGATGTTTGGCTTTCTGTTTTAGATGTTATTAATGATTGTTTAGCAAAAACTAATTTAACTTATGATAATATTGATTGTATTGGTTTAACTAATCAAAGAGAAACAACGATTATATGGGATAAAAGAACAGGCATGCCAGTTCATAATGCAATTGTTTGGCAATCTCGTCAATCGCTTGAAATTTGCAATAAATGGGCAAAGTATAAAGATTTGATTCATAGTAAAACTGGGCTTGTTTTGAACCCATATTTTAGTGCAAGTAAAATAAGATTTATTCTGGATAATATAAAAGATGGACAAAAAAGAGCGGAGAATGGTGAATTATTGTGTGGAACAATTGACACATGGATTTTATATAAACTATCTCAAGGAAAAATTTTTAAAACAGATATAACTAATGCCTCAAGAACCATGTGCTTCAATATTAATACATTAACGTGGGATGATGAACTTTTAAAAATTTTTAATATTCCAAAATGTATGCTTGCTGAAGTTGTTCCATCAAGCCATTATTTTGGGAATGCAACTGCTTTAACACCTAATTTAAAAATTTGTGGTGTTGCAGGTGACCAACAAGCTGCACTTTTTGGCCAAAATTGTTTTGATGTTGGCGAATCAAAGAATACATATGGAACCGGTTGTTTCATGCTTATGAATATAGGCGATAAACCTGTATTGAGCAAAAATGGTTTACTTACGACTGTTGCTTGGCAAATAGGAAATAAGGTTACGTATGCTCTTGAAGGTTCTGTTTTTATTGGAGGCGCATGCATTCAATGGTTAAGAGATGAAATGCGTATGTTTAAACACGCAAGTGATAGCGAAACGTATGCAAATAAAGTAGACGATGAACTTGGTGTATATGTTGTCCCTGCATTTGTTGGATTAGGAGCTCCTTATTGGGATGATGAATGTAGAGGCGGCGTTTTTGGATTAACGAGAGCAACAAAAAAAGAACATTTCATTAGAGCAACCTTAAATTCTATTGCTTTACAATCAAAAGATTTAGTTGTTGCTATGGAAAAAGAATTAGGGAAACCATTAAAATCGTTAAAAGTTGATGGTGGTGCCACAGCTAATGGTTATTTAATGCAATATCAGGCGGATATTTTAAATTGCAAGGTTATGCTTCCTCATTGTTTAGAAACAACAGCTTTGGGTGCTGCTTATCTTGCTGGTTTGCAAAACAAATATTGGGAATCAGTTGACGATATTAAAATGATTCATAAATATAAAAAAGAATATATTCCAAAAATGAGCAAAAAAGAAATTGCTATTATTGATAAAAAATGGGCAAAAGCAATTGAAGCAGTTAGAGTATTTAAATAATGAATGATGAAATAAAAGAATTAATAAATAATAGTATTATTATTGGGCCAATTGAATTGGAACCGTATTTTGTTATTGAAAAAAATAAAATTCAAAATCTTTCTTTTCAATATAAAACTAAGGAGACTGTTCTTGGTGAATTTTTTGGTACCTTTAATGAAAAAACAATTAAATCATTAATGAATCATGATGGAATCACATATGAATTAGCAAAGAAATATTTACGTTTTTTGTGCAGCGGATACAAAGAGAAAGAAAACTATGAATGGCTTTATAAAAGCAAATTAATTATCGTTGATGATTTATATATAAATTTATATAAAAATAAGAACATTATTTTTCTTGGCTATTTGCAAAATGATCCAGAAATTATGGCAATTATTGAAAAAATAGGTTCGAACCGATATAGTTTTTTAAAAATTTCTGATATTGGATTACCATGTATCAAACATGATATTTATGACTTTTTAAATGTAGATGAGGAAGTCAAATATGCACTTAATACAATTTCATTGATGATTTCTCAAGGAAATAAACCCAGTGATTTTTTAATTTATTGTAATTTAGAAATATATGAGTTTTATTTGAAAACATATGCAAAATTTTTTGGGTTGCCAATCAATTTTAATGAAACTAAAACACTAGTTGATACTAAAGCTGGGAGATATGTTCTTAATAATATAAATGAGAATTTCAATGATTTATATATTAAGTATAAAGCAGATAATCCTAATGATGAAGATATTGAAACAATTAAATATTTATACGATTTTTATGAGCTTGGAAATGATGGAAAATACGCAATAGATTTTAAATCAATTTTAAAGAATCATGAAATTAAAGAAGAAAAGTATATTAATGGAATTAATATTATTTCTAAACCAGTTTTTGATTGTAAACAATATATTTTTATCTTAGGAGCATTAGATGGTTTTATTCCAAAAGTTATTACAAATAACGATGTAATTGATGATGAAATAAAAATTAAAAACGGTTTAACATCAAGCGATATAGAAAATACATTTATAAACGAAATCACAAAAAGCTTTGTTTGTTTAGATAATGTTTGTTTTGTTTCTTTTTCAAACGAAAATGGGAAAAACAATCCTTCATATATGTTAAAAAATATTCTCAATTTTAATGTTAGAAAGGCTGAACAACAGAAGTTTTCTTTTTCCAAGGATATTAGTAATCTTTATCATATTAATTACTTATATCGATATCATTTTTTTAACGATGTAAATGTTGAGTTAAAAATTACTCAAGGAATATTTGAGAAGCAGGAATTATTCGACAATTCATTCAAGGGAATTGATCGATTACCTGAAGCAAATAATTTTTTATCTGCAACATCTTTAAATTCATTTGCATCATGTCGTTTTTCTTATTATTTAAAAAATATATTGAAAGTTGATAGTTTTACTAGCAATTTTAATACAATGATTGGTAATTACTATCATAGAATTTTTGAAAAAATTTATGATATAGATTTTGATTTTAAAAGAATTTCTATCGAAGCTAAAAATGAATATCCTTTTACAAAAAGAGAATTGGTTTTGTTAGAAAAAATGGATCAAATAGTTGAAAAAGTTTGTGATTATATACGTGAACAAAATAAAAAACTTCCTGTTAGTAAAACATATCATGAAAAAGAACTTAAATTTAGTGTTGATGAGGTTCCTATTGAAGGAAGAATTGATAGAATAAATATCTATGGTAACGATTTAATTGTAATCGATTATAAAACAGGTGGAGCTTCTAACAATTTAGATAGATTTATAAAGTATGGTACTGATATTCAATTACCATTTTATTTATTTGAATTGCATAACGATCCAAATTTTAAAAAATATAATATCATGGGTGCATTCATTCAAACTATCAACATTAAAGATGAATATGATTTCTTAGACGAAGAAAAGAATGATGAAGATCGTTTTAAATTAAAAGGTCTAGTTTTCAAAACTGAAAAGGTTAATGAAAATAATATTGAATGGTTAAAAGGCTGTGTGATTCCAAATGGTAAAAAAGTAGAGATTTTTGGCGAAGAAAAGCTAGAAGAAATAATTGACCAAGTTGAAATTTATGTTAGGGAGTTTAATGATTTAATTAACAAAAATGATTTTGCTATTAATCCAATTAATGATAAGAAAGATAGTTGCCAATTTTGCAATTTTAAAGATATATGTTTTAGAAAAGAAAGTGACTACAGGGAAAAAGATGATTTAGGAATTAACCAGTTAGGAGAGGAAACAGATGAGTAGATTGACAGAAAACCAAGAAAGAGCTATTAAATCTGAAGGCAATGTTATTGTTTCCGCTGGTGCTGGAAGTGGGAAAACTAAGGTTCTTACCGAAAGAGTCATGCGCAAAATAAAAGAAGGGGTAAAAATCGATGAATTTTTAATTTTAACTTTTACTAATGCAGCCGCAAAAGAAATGAGGGATAGAATCAAAGTTGCTTTAAATGAAGCGAGAAATTTTGAAGAAATGAATAAGGTTGATTCTGCTCATATTGAAACATTTGATGCGTATGCCCTTTATATTGTTAAAAAATATGGTTTTAAGATTGGTTTACCATCTTCGATTAATAACGTTCCTGAAGATGTTATAAAGGTTAAAATAAAAAGCGAAATAGAAAATGTTTTTAATGATTATTATGAGTGTGAAGATTTAAATTTTAAGGACTTTATTCATTCTTATTGTATGAAGAATGATGATTTTGCTAAAACATTTGTTTTTAATTTTTATATTTATTCAACAAAACAATTAGATTTCAATTTGTTTTTAGATACATATGAAGAAAAGTATCTTACGAATGAACGGTTGGAAGATGATTTGAATAATTTTTACAATTTTTACAAAGATAAAACTAGTAGCATAAAAGAAAAAATAGAAGAAATAGATAATGAAAAATTAAAAGAAAAATTAAAAGTTTACTTTGGACCTATTCTCTTGGATTGTCCTAGAAAAGAGTTTTTTAAAAATTTAATTCATCTTAAAACCGGAGATAATGGTAAAGCACCAAGAATGCCTGGCAAAAGTAAGGATTATTCCGAAAGAGATGTTGAAATAAAAGAACAAATAACTATTTTAAGAGATGATTTAAAATCCGTTGAATTTAATGAAGATTATTATTATGAATATGATGTTCCTAATCTTCAAAAATTTATTCCCATAGTTATAAATATTTGTAAAAGGGTAAGAGAACGTATATTGAATTTTGAGAAAAATAAAGGTTATTTTACTTTCGAAGATATTGCACATGTTGCTTATAAAATCGTTAAAGAAAACAAAGATATTAGAGAAGAGTTAAAAAGAAAGACAAAACTTATTTTTGTTGATGAATATCAAGACAATTCTGATTTGCAAAATGAATTTTTATCTTTAATAGAAAATAACAATCTTTTTTGTGTTGGCGATGTAAAACAGTCAATCTATTTGTTTAGAGGTGCTAATCCAATTAATTTCATGCGAAAGTATGAGAAATATAAAAGAAATGATGGTGGAACCGCAATTGAATTGAATGATAACTTTAGAAGTAGGAAAGAAGTTGTAAATAAAATTAATGATATTTTTTCTAAAATTATGACAAATAATTTTGGTGGTGCAGATTATGCTGTGAGTCATATTATTAATGCGAAAAATGGCGACTATGAAAGTAAAGGGAAAATAATAGGAGAACATGGTATTGTAATTTTACATGGCAAAGAAGATTTGGATGGCAAGTGTACATATGGTAAATTAATTATTTCTGACATTAAAAAGAGAATTGCATCTCACCAGAAAGTTTATGATAGAGATGAAGGCGTAGTTAGAGATGTTACTTATAAAGATTTTGCTATTTTATCTCCAACGGCAGAAGGCATATTTCAAGAATTAGAACAGGAAATAAGTAATGCAAATCTGCCAATAAACGCAATTTATGATGAGAAGTTGTTAGAGGATCCTTCTATACTTGTTGTTTTATCTATATTAAAAGCAGCAGAAATTCTTTCATTTGGGATAACAAAAGAAAATATTGCTGATTTTAGACATTATTATGTTTCAATTGTTAGAAGTTTTCTTTGTAGATATGAAGATAATAAAATTTATCATTTAATAAAAGATGAAACTTATAAAAATGATGAAATATTTTTAAAGCTGAAGAATTTTGCATACAAACATAAAAATTCCAGTTTAATTGAAATATACGAAGATTGTATTAATGATTTTGATGTTATAAATAATTTAAAATATCTTAATAATCCTTTATCATATGTTTCAAAATTAGCGATTTTTCATGAAAAAATAAAAGTAATGAATGATCTAAATTATGAATTAAATGATTTTATAGATTATTTAGAATTACTCAAAACTAGCAATGTTGAGATGGATGTCAAACATGATTCATATTCGGATAATGCGATTACTTTAACAACTATCCATAAATCAAAAGGTCTCGAATACAAAATAGTGTATTTAATTAATTTAAAGGATCAGGTTAAGAAACGTGATACTTATTTGATGAATAATTTTTATTGTGCAGCCCTTCCTTCGTTTGCTAGCAAAAATAAAAGACCTATTCAAGAAAAACTCAGTCAAATTGAAATTCAAAGTAAATTTTTTGAAGAAAAAATGCGTTTATTATATGTTGCATTAACGAGAGCAGAGGACACATGTATCTTAGTTGATAGAGATGATATTTTATTAAGCGGAAAGTTTACGAATATTAAGAATATTAATGGAGTAGGAGGATTCTTAGCGGAAGAAATATGTAAAACCACATTCGATCAAAGTATTTATGCTGAAATTGAAGATGTTAATGATTGCGAAATTGAAAATAAGGAAAAATTATGGGTAAATGATTTTGAGATTAAAGACAAATTGAATTTGTCATTTGAAAAATCAAAAGTTAAAAGTACGGCTTCAAAAGATTTAGGATATGATGTTGACCCAAAAATTCTTCAAAAAGGTATTCATATGCATTTAATAATGGAAGAATTGGATATAAAAACTAAAGATACAACATTTATTAAGGATGATTGGGAACGAAAACATATTAATAATGTTTTGAACTCTGTATTATTTAAGAATACAAAAGACGCCACTATTTACAAAGAATATCAATTCATTGATTTGGTTCACAATAGAAATGGTGTAATAGATTTGTTGCTTGTATTCAATGATTATGCATATGTGGTTGATTACAAACTCAAACATATAGATGATGATGAATATATGAATCAATTAAAAGTTTACAAAGATTTTGTTGAGTCATATATTAAAAAACCATGCAAATGTTACTTGTTATCTTTGCTTGATGGTGAATTTAAAGAGGTACTTATAAATGAATGAAGTAAAATTGATTGAGGATCTATATTTAGGGTCAAGAGAAGAAGCTATAAATGCAATTAACGAAAAAAGGTTATGGATTGAAAACAAATTTTTTGTTAAAGGCAATATCGACTCTATAAAAGATAAGGATGGTTTGATTCGCTATCCTTTCATTGAATCTTTATATGATAACGTTTTGCTTTTTAGTAATGTGTTCATACATGACACCAAAGATTTTACGAAAGAAGAATGTAAAATCATAAATGAAAAAAGCAAGAATTTAGCGATATTAAATTTATATAATCATTGCGATTTTAATGATAATACTTTGTTTTATGTTGAATATAATTTTAGTAAGATTGAACTTAGTGCGTATCATGAGTTTGTTGCAAATATTTTTCACAAAATACCATTTGGATTGTTAAATATTGATAAATCTAAATTAAAAGATGGTAGTGTAGATTTAATTAAATCTTTAGTTTCTGGTCAAATTGGAGAATCAATTCTTATTCTTTCAAAAGATAAATTATCAAATATGTGTTATGATTGTCATATCTTAGAAAGAATAGTTTATAAAAAAGGAATTGACAAAGAATTAATTGAATCCCTGAATGAAATAGCTAATCAACACAATATAGAATTAAAGGAATTAGATGAAGACTGAGAAATTAAACGAAAAAGCATTTGAGGAAGTTTTAACTCAATTAAACGCACCAAAAGATACTGATAAAGAATATCTTTATGAGATTTATGATGCTGTTGTTGATGGAATAAATATGGTTATGACTAGCGTTCCGAAATATAAATTTATTCCTGTCAATCACATTGTTGTTATTCTTTATATAATTAATGAATACTTATATAGCGTTAACACTTTAACTCCAGAAAAGAAAAAAGAGTTTATTAATGATGATAATTTATCAAGTGCATTAGCTTCTGTTTGTTGTGATAAATATTTAACTAACGAACAATTAAATTATAAATCTAAAACATTTTTAAATAGATTCAATCCTCCAGTTTCAACTTTATGCTTATATTTAAATTTTACTTTAACAACAATAGAAAAAATCCAAGTAAAAGATGATATAAGCGAACTCATTAAAAGAATGTTATTTAAAGCATTTTCTCTATCGAAATGCATAACTGAACTTCTTCTAGGGGGCTATGAAACCGAAGCCTTTTCTACTTGGAGAACTTTGCATGAAAATGAATCAATTTTAACTTGTTTAATGAAATATGGGGAACCTATGTTTAAAGCTTATTTCAAGCATATTACATATGTTTTAGCATATAGGCATCAAATTCCGCAAGAAGAACAAGACAAAGTATTTTTAAAGATAAAAGAAGAGATGAGAGAGCATAGCCTTAAAAGCAAAGATATGAAAAAATTCATAGAATATGGGTATCTTTACGTGATAAAAGATTTTGAAGAGAGACAATTAAAACTTAATTTTAGAGATGGTGTTGAGAAGGCTGCGGGTCTTGAACAATATTCCAAAGTATATGAAATGTGTAGTGAAATAGCTCATTCTTCACCTTTACTTCTACTTTCTGACAAGACTTATTTTATGCCATTAACAATGCTTAACTTATACGAGTCTTTCTTTAGGCTAGAAAAAATATTTGAATCTTATTTTAAAGTTTATTCAACTAATGATGATTTTGTGGCTTATGAAAAATTAAAAGGTGTTTATATGAACCAATTAATTGCTATTTATAATGATACAAAAGAAAGGTTCTTAGAAATGCAATCTAAGAACCTAAATAACAATAATAAACCAAGCAGTGAAACTAATTAAGAACCATAACTACTACCACCGATAAATTCACAAATAAGTGAATTACATGGTATGCATCGAGTGTCTTCGATAGTTTTAAAATATTTAATCATTCTTATTAAACGTTCAGCATCAGGATAATAGATGGATTCTTTGTCTATTCCTTTTAGAAGTGGAAGAGCAAATTTTTTAAGAACAGAAACCTCATATGGGAGAAAACTATCAAAAACATAATCTGCATCTTCTTGAGTTTTATAAATCCATCTAAATTCGCCTTTTCTAACGCTTGGCCACATAGATATTGTTTCTTCAGCAGGCGAGTTTCTATATTTGTTATCACGCACAATTCTTCTAAGCAAACGAATATCAGTAATAGAAATTGGATTTTCATAATCAAGATTCAATTGAACTTGAGGCGAAATAAATATTTTAAATTTATTACTTTTTGGAATAGCGTTTGTCATTTGTTCATTTAAAGCATGAATCCCTTCCACAATAATTGGGTTTTTATGATCAACTTTCAGAACTCTTCCAATAGTTCTTTTATTCGTTTTAAAATCAAATTTAGGGATTGAAACTTCTTTTCCGTTCAATAAATCTATCATATTTTGGTTAAACAAATTAATATCTAAACAATCAATGTGTTCAAAATCTATATTCCCATTTTCGTCTATAGGCATTTTATCTTTTGTTAAATAATAATCATCTAAGGAAATTCGTACTGGGCTAAATCCACGTGATTTAAGTTCATCACATAATCTATTTGCAAAAGTTGTTTTTCCAGACGACGAAGGACCAGCAATACAAATTAAGCGTGTATTATCAATTTGTTTTTCGATTATATCACCAAGATGAACAAGCATTCTATAATGTTTATTTTCACAAATATTTATTAAATTGGCTGCTGTTGAGTCTGTAATTTTATCATTAATTTTGCTTACTAAATCAAGTTTTACTGCTTTAGCCCATTGCCCTGATTCAATTAAACTTTTAGCAAAATTTGGTTCTTCAATAAATTGTGGAATATCACCATTGCTTTCACTTCTTGGATAAGAGATTAAAATACCTGGGTAGTAACTTCTTAATTTAAATTTCTTTACATAACCAGTCGAAGGAACCATATGTCCAAATAGATAATTTTTATATCCATTACAAACATAAAAATGCACTGTTTTTTCTGGACGATATTTTAAAATATCTATCTTATCTTGAAGACCATAATCTTCATATATTTTTTGAGCTTCTTCATTAGAAACAATAATTTTTTCAAATGGATAGTTTGCCTCTACCAATTCATGCATTTTCTTTTCAATTGCATTGCACATATCATAAGAAATTTGAACACCATTTGCATCTCTTGCAAAAATAGATCTTGAGACGCTATAAGATAATTTAATTCTTAAATCTGGGCATACTAGATGTGCGGCATGTAAAAAAACAAAAAGCAAGCTTCTTCTATATTGACCAATAGCACTACTATCCTTTAAAGTTAAGAAATTTATTGTAGCATCATAATAAACTTCATAATCTAATTCTCGTATTCTATTGTTGACATTTGCAGCAATAATATCCATATTTCCACGACATAAATCAATTAATTTAACTTTCTTTTCAAATGTTAATTCCTCATTATTAACTATAATTTTAAATGACATAAACACAACCTCCTAAGATCATAGCAATTTCAAAAAGGTCTTAAAATATTTATGGTTAATAAAACAAATAGTTTTTACCATAAAAAGTTTATTAAATTCCACAAATATTCGACTAAAAAAATTTTACAATATTTAAAAAGAAATTAAAAGTTGGTATAGTTTAGATATGTATTTTTTATATTAATTTTATTATTAAAATTAATAAAAAAATTATAAAATAAGTATGTGTTCTTAAGAATGAAAAATCATATATGAACAAGAAAAAAATGCTTATTCGTAGAATGCATTAAAATTATCATGAAATAGAGGTTAGTAGATGAAAAAAATATTTAAAACAAAACCACGAACATTATTAAGTTTTGCCATTATGGTGATAACTATTTCATGTATGACTTTACTTTTATTAATGATTAAATGCTATGAGGTAAGCATGGTAATGGGTATTTCTTCTTTATTTAATTTCTTTTATTTAATGCTTATTTTGTATTATGGAACTAATTCCGAAGAAAGAGATTTATCAAAAGGTGGAAAAGTTTTTCTTTTTACAACTCTTCGTTCTTTATTGGAAATTCTTTGTTTAGTAACATGTGCATTGACTGTTTATTTTACAAAAAATGATATTTTTGAAAGTAAGTCTAGGTTTTTATTTATATTATTTAGTTTAGTGCCTTATTTTATTGCGATTTGGTTCTTCAGCATTCATTCGAGGGTAGGAGAAGATTGTGTTTCTAGCAAAGACAGTAAATGATAAATTAGGTGAAATGTTTAATTTCGAATTTGTTCCACAAACATTTGTATCCCTATTGGTGATGCTTATTGTTTTAATATTCTTTTTAATTATTGGTCATAAAGCTAGAAAAGCAAGCATAACCGATAAACCAAAAGGAATATTTTTGCTTGGAATTTTATTTTTTCAATTAATTGATAATTTTACTTTATCAATAATGAATAAAAAATATCGCGATTTTACTAGAGTGATTCTTGTTATTGCACCTTATTTATTTCTTTCGTTTATCATAAGTTTGACTGGATTGCCTTCTCCAATTGTTTATCTTGCAACTCCGTTATCACTTGCTTTAATTACTTTTTTCATGGTGCATGGAACAGCAGCTAAAGAAAATCATTTGGGATATTTTAAACGATATGTTGATCCAGTCCCTATTTTTCTACCTATTAATTTAATTTCAATGTGGGCTCCAACTCTTGCATTAACATTTCGTATGTTTGGGAATGCAATTAGCGGATTCTGCATCATGAATATTGTTTACTATGGCTTAGAAGCTATTAGTAACGCAATTTTTGCAGGAAACTTTGTTGGTGGAGCAATTGGTGTTCAATCAATTTTTGTTGCTCCAATAGTTACTCCATTACTGCATCTTTATTTTGATTTGTTTAGTGGATTTATTCAAACTTTAGTTTTCTGTATGCTTACTTTAATTTATGTCTCTCAAGAACAGTCTTCTGAAGATGACAATGAAATTATTGAAGAAGTTGTATCAAATTAACAATATAGAAAGGAGATTTTTATGGAGAATATTTACTATATTGGAATTGGACTTTGTATGCTTGCTACCGCTGCAAATGCTATAGGTGAAGCCTTGCTTTGCTGTCATGCAATTGATGGTATGTCAAGAAATCCAGAGATGTATGGAAAGCTTAGAACAGCAATGATCCTTGGTTGCTCTCTTGTTGAAACAACCGCTATTTATTGCTTACTCATGGCAATTTTAATGCTTTTTGTTCATTAATTTTATCAATTTTAACTTGTTTCTTTTTTCAGAATAGGAGGTTTATATGAAGAAAAATAAATTATTTTTAATGTTATTTATTCTTCTAGGGTTAACTTGTCTTACATCATGCGACACAAGTAGTCTTGCTGAAGATTTTAAAAGTTCTATTATTGATGCATTAGTTCCTAATTTTTGGGCTTTTTTAACCCAATTTTTGGCACTAGTTGTGCTTATTGTTTTAGTAAGCATTTTTGCATATAAACCATTAAGAAAATATTTAGATAAAAGAAGCGAATATATTGATAACGAGGTTAAAAGTGCAAATAAGAATAATGCACTTTCAAAAATGAAACTTGAAGAAGCTGAGCAACAAATTGCCGATTCAAAAAAAGAAGCTGCAAATATTATTGATAGTGCAAAAGAACAGGCAAATCTAGAAAAAAAGAAAATCCTTGATAATGCTAATGATGAAGTTTTGAAAATGAAAGCTAAATCTGAGGAAGATATTAAAGAAGGCAAAAAACGTGCTCAAAAAGAAGTTGAAGAAGCAATTGTTTCAGTTGCTCTTGATGCTTCTAAGCATGTTTTATCTAGAGAAATTAATGAAAACGATAACAAGAAGATTATCGATGATTTCGTTACTTCTTTAGATAATGCTAAAAAAGAAAATAAAGAGGGCGAATGATGAATGATCTTTATAACCGTTACGCTTTAGCATTATTAGATATAGCTAAAGAAGAAAATAAAGTTAAAGAATATCGACAAGAGGTCGCTTCTTTTAAAACGGTTTTAAAAGAAAATCCTGAAATAATCAAAATATTAACCAGTTATAATGTGACAAGCGAGGAAAAGAATGATTTTATTGATGGGAAACTATCAAAGCTTTATTCTGAAAGCATTATAAACTTTATTAAGGTTATTTTGAAAAATAATAGAGGTTATTATCTTTATAGTATATTTAAGGAAACTTTGATGAGATTTGATGATTATCTATCAATTGAACAAGGGGTTATTTATTCAACAATTGTTTTAGATGAGAAAGATATTCTAAAAGTGACTCAAGCAATCGAAAGAAATACGAATAAGAAGGTCGTATTACGAAATGTTATTGATCCTTCAATTATTGGAGGTATAAAGGTTGTGCTTAAAAACGATATATATGATGCTTCTGTTTTGTCACGAGTTGAAGCATTAAGGGATTCATTATTAAAGAAAGGAAGTTAGGTATGGAAATTAAAACTAGAGAAATTTCTTCTCTTATAAAAGAAGAAATTAAACAATTTAGTAAGAAGATTGAATATAGCAATGATGTTGGAACTGTCGTTACAATTGGCGATGGTATAGCTCTTGTTTATGGGTTAGATAATGCCATGCTTGGCGAACTTTTAGTGTTTCCTCATAATGTTTTTGGAATGGTTATGTCTCTTGAACCTGAATCAGTTGGTGTTGTCTTATTAAGTGATACCCAGGACGTAGTTGAAGGAGATATTGTTAAGAGAACTGGAAAAGTTGTAGAAGTTCCAGTTGGCGATGGTTTATTAGGGAGAGTAGTTAATGCTCTTGGTCAACCAATTGATGGTGGAAAAGAAATTAAATTTACTAAAACTATGCCAATTGAGCGATTAGCTCCGTCAATTATGAAAAGAAAATCAGTTAGCGAACCTTTAGAAACTGGAATTAAAGTCATTGATGGCCTTATTCCAATCGGAAAAGGGCAACGTGAACTTATTATTGGTGATCGTCAAACTGGGAAAACTGCAATTGCTATTGATGCAATTATTAATCAAAAAGATAAAAATGTTAAATGTGTATATGTTGCAATAGGTCAAAAAAATAGTAGTGTTGCAAGAATTGTTGAAAAGTTAAAACAAAGTGGTGCAATGAGTTATACAACAGTAATTAATGCAAGTGCAAGTGAAATAGCACCTTTGCTTTATATAGCTCCATATGCAGGAATAACCATGGCTGAAGAGTGGTGTAATAACAAGGAAGATGTATTAATTGTTTTCGATGATTTAAGTAAACATGCAGTTTCTTATCGTACTTTATCATTGCTTTTAAAGCGTAGTCCAGGCAGAGAAGCTTATCCAGGAGATATTTTTTACCTACATTCAAGATTACTTGAAAGATGTTGTAGATTAGATCCTTCGATTGGGGGAAGTATTACTGCTTTACCAATAATAGAAACTCAAGCAGGAGATATCAGTGCATATATTCCTACTAATGTGATTTCTATTACTGATGGTCAAATTTTCCTGAGCGATGATTTATTTAATATTGGTCAGCGTCCAGCAGTTAATACAGGGTTATCTGTATCTCGTGTTGGTAGTGCTGCTCAATTTAAAGCCGTTAAAAAGGTTAGTTCATCCTTAAAAATGAAACTTGCTAATTTTAGGGAACTTCAAAGTTTTTCACAATTTGGCAGTGATTTAGATGAAAATACCAAAAAAATAATTCATCATGGTGAAATTTTAATGGAAGTTTTGAAGCAAAAACAATACGACCCTTATCAAGTAGATAAAGAAGTTGTAGAAATTTTTGCTGCACAAAACGATTATTTAGATGATTTGAATGTCAAAGAAGTTAAATCATTCCTCGAAGATTTATATGGTTATATTCAAAAATTTAATCCTGAAATTATTAAAGGAATTATCGATACAAAAGATATACGTAAACCTGAGCGAGATCATTTACGTGAAGTTATTACAAAATTTAAAAAGGAAAGAAGTTTAACAAGTGGCCCAAAGCTTAGCTAGAGTAAAACACCGTATCTCTGCGGTTGAATCTACACGAAAAATAACTAATTCAATGAAATTAGTTAGTAGTGTTAAATTGCGTAAAATGAATAAAGTTGTAACTCTTCAAGCATTCTATTTTAAAGCTATGGAAAGAGCTTTAAGTGATGCCATTTTTTATAATGATAAAAATGAAAATAATTATAATTCTATTTATTTAAATGAAAATAATAATGCTAAAAAGAAGCTCTATATCATTGTTTGCTCAAATATGGGTTTATGTGGTGCATACAATAATGATGTTATTAAATATTTCAAAAAGTTATATAGGAAAGGTGATGAAATTATAATTATAGGTGAAAAAGGATACTTAAATCTTTTGAAAGAAAAAGATTTAATAATTGATACAAAATTCCTTCACCTTCGTAATAATTTTACTCTTGGAACAACACACATTTTATGCGAATACATAATGAGCAAATATGAAACTGGTGAATTTAATGAAATATCCATGATTTATCTTAAATATAAAAATTCAATTTCCTTTGTTCCAAATAAACTTAAACTTTTGCCAATAATACCAAAAGAAAATCCAAATGCAATTTATTCACCAATTTATGAACCTAGTAAAGAAAAAGTCTTGTCAACTATTATTCCACAATATTTAAATTCTTTACTTTATGGAAATTTGCATAGTGCATTTTTAAGTGAAGAGTCAAGCAGAAGAAATTCAATGGATGCGGCAGATAAAAGTGCGAAAGATTTAGTTGATAAACTAAAACTTGAATATAACAAAGCAAGACAGCAAGAAATTACTCAAGAAATAACCGAAGTCGTTAATGGAAGCAAAGCAGTAAAATAGGAGGCTAAAAATATGCAAAAAGAGAAAGAAAAGAATGTTGAAATTAAAACTGGCAATAATGATTTTGGGTTTATTACTCAAGTCGTAGGTCCAATTGTAGATGTTTGTTTTCCAGATGGTGGTCTTCCTGAAGTTTTAACTGCTTTAAAAATACCTCTGCCAAATGGGCAAGAATTAATTACTGAAATTGAACAACATATTGGTGATGATACTGTTCGTTCTGTTGCTATGGGACCAACTGAAGGTTTGGTTAGAAAGATGAAGGTTATTAATTTACATCATCCAATTAGTGTTCCAGTAGGAAATTGTACGCTGGGAAGAATGTTTAATGTTTTAGGCAATCCAATTGATGAATTACCAATGACTGATGAATTAAAAAATGCAAAAATGATGCCAATTCATAGAGAACCACCAGCATTTAAAGATCAAGTTACAAAAGCTGAAATGCTTGAAACTGGTATAAAAGTTATTGATTTACTTTGCCCTTATGTTAAAGGTGGCAAAGTTGGTCTTTTTGGTGGTGCAGGCGTAGGAAAAACAGTTTTGATTCAAGAGTTAATCCATAATATTGTTACTGAACAACATGGTATTTCTGTCTTTGCTGGAGTTGGCGAAAGAAGCCGTGAAGGTAACGATTTATATAATGAAATGAAAGCAACTGGTGTTTTAAGCAAAACTGCATTAGTTTTTGGCCAAATGAATGAACCACCAGGCGCAAGAATGAGAGTTGCTTTAACTGCTTTGACTATTGCAGAACATTTTAGAGATGCAATGAATATGGATGTTTTGTTTTTTATAGATAATATTTTTAGGTTTACACAAGCAGGCAGCGAAGTTAGTGCTTTGATTGGTCGTATGCCTAGTGCTGTTGGCTATCAGCCAACTCTTGCAACTGAGATGGGGCAACTTCAAGAAAGAATTACTTCAACCAAAAATGGTTCAATAACTTCTATTCAAGCAGTATATGTTCCAGCTGATGATTTTACAGATCCTGCTCCAGCTACAACATTCTCTCATCTCGATAGTAAAACAGTTTTAGATAGGACAATTGCCTCTTTAGGTCTTTATCCTGCAGTTGATCCCCTTGAATCTTCTTCAACTATCCTTGATCCAAATATTATTGGTCAAGAACATTATGATGTTGCTAGAGGCGTTCAAGCAATCTTGCAAAGATATAAGGAACTGCAAGATATTATTGCTATTTTAGGTATTGAAGAATTAGGCGAAGACGATAAGAAAATTGTAGCAAGAGCAAGAAGAATTCGTAACTTCTTAAGTCAACCATTTCACGTAGCAGAAACTTATAGCGGATACAAGGGAGTCTATGTTAAAGTTGAAGATACTGTTAGAAGTTTTAAAGCAATATTAAGTGGAGCATATGATGATTATCCAGAAAGTGCTTTCTTATATGTTGGAACTATTGATGATGTCAAAAACGAAGAAAAGGTAGATAATGAGAAATAAATTTTTATTTAGAATTATAAGCGCAGATGGAAAAGTCTATAGCGATTCAATTGAGGAACTCTATGTACATACAAATAATGGCATAGTTGGTATTTTATATGGGCATTATCCATTAGTAGCCGCAATTGAGATTAGTAATTTTAAAATAAAAAAAGATAATCAAACTATATTTTTTAGTATTTCTGGTGGAATATTAAATGTTGAAAAAAGTACTGTTTATATTTTGGCTGATACTTTTGAAGAAGCTAAAGAATTAGATAAGGAAAGAATCCTAAAATCGAAAAAGGAAGCTGAGGAGAAATTAAGAAGTTTATCTAAAGATGATGAAGCATCTATTAGAAATGCTGAATTTCAGTTAAAAAAGGCTCTTAACCGAATGAAACTTGTAAAGTAGAATAATAATGAGGATTAAATTATGAAAAATTTTATATTTATCTCACCACATTTTCCTGATTCTTATTGGAAATGGTGTTTAGCTTTAAAAAATAAGGGATTTAATGTTCTTGGAATAGGAGATGCTCCATACAATGAGATTCCTGAAGAATGCAAATATTCTTTAACAGAATATTATTGTTGTTGGAACATGGATAATTACGAGAACGAAAAGAGAGCCGTTCAATATTTTAAAGATAAGTATGGCGATATTGACTTTTTAGAATCAATGAATGAATATTGGTTAGAAAAAGATGCGATGCTCCGTCAAGATTTTGATGTCAAAAATGGTATTCGATTTAATGAAATTAAAAAATATAAACTTAAAAGTCAAGAAAAAGAATATTTTTTAAGAGCTGGCGCTAAAGTTGCAAGTTGGATTCTTGCAAATTCGATCGAAGATAAACAAAAAGTTATAGATTTAGCAAAAGAAGTTGGATACCCGTTATTTGCAAAACCTAATAATGGCGTAGGGAGTCAACATACTTTTAAAATTGAAAATGAAGAAGATATTCAAAAATTTTTTGAATCTAAACAAAATGTTGAATATATCGTAGAAGAATTCATTCATGGAACTATTGTAAGTTATGATGGAATAACAAATAGCAAAGCTGAAGTTCTTTTTGATGATTCAGAAGTTTTCCCTCCATCAATCGCCGATGTTGCAGAAGGAAATTTAGATGAATTTTATTATTGCTTACCAAAAGTTCCAGATGATTTGAAGGAATTAGGCAAAAGAGTTGTAAAAGAATTTAATGTTCAAAATAGATTTTTCCATATAGAATTTTTTAGAACATTAGAAGATTCAAAAAAGTTTGGTCCAAAAGGATCTTTGGTTGCTCTTGAAGCAAATATGCGAGCTCCTGGCGGATATACTCCAGATTTGATTAATTTTGCAAATAGTGTTTCATGTTACGATATATTTGCTGATAGTTGTGCTTTTGATACGAATACAGTTGATTTAACTAAACAAAAATTTTATGCAATTGTTTCAAGTAGAAGATTTAGATTGCATTATGTTCATTCAGAAGAAGAACTTTTGAATAAATATCGTAATAATATTTGTATGTATGGTGTTTATCCTGAAGTTTTAAGAGATGATTTAGGCGATAATTATTATTTCGCTAAATTTCTTACTTTGGAAGAAGCAATGGAATTTGATAATTTTGTAAGGGCAAAAAATGATTAGCAAATAGCTAATCATTTTTTGACATTTCATTTTGTGCTCTTTTTAATTTGATATTTGCAATCCTAAGGTAGATTTCATCTTTTCGTAGGTTATATAGATATTGTGCCCAATAGTAGAAAAGAATGTCTTGAAATTTTATGAATATATCAACTCTTTTCTTTTTAATTTGATTATATTTATAACCAAAATATTTACTTAAAAAGAAATTTTCTTGTTCTTCTGATAAATTATTTTCACTAATAAATGAAGCGAGATCAAAATATGGATTATTCATTGCAGCATATTCCCAATCAATGATAACAACATCATTAAATTTGAATAATAAATTGTCTTTAACTAGGTCATTATGACATAGAGTCATAGGGGTTTTTGCGAATATTTTTCTAACTTCTTTTAAAATTTTGTTTTCATAATTTTGATTTAAAAATAATTCCTTATTTATGCCTTCTTTATAAACTTTAAGTTTATTGAACATCATATATCCAAAAGGTACAACAATATTACTTGAATGAAGTTTTTTGAGTTTTTTCGCAACATAAAGAATTTGTTCGTTAGTAGGGGTTTCTACATATTTTCTTGTATTATGAACAAATTTTGAAATTTTAATGCCAGTATCAGTATTAAAATTTAAAATTTTCTCAGATATAGATAAATTTTGAATTGCATCATAAACATTTTTTTCTTTTGCAAAATTCAAAGTTGGATCAGGATTTTCTCTTGGAATGCGGATAACAAATGCATCATTTATGAGATAATTTTTATTACTAAAACCCGTTTCTAGATAGAAAGAAGTTCTGACATTTTTTTGCATTGTGTTTTCGAATATTTCTTTAATCTTTTTGTCCATAAATAATATAGGTATATAATACTAAAAAGAGATTGGATTGTTAAGTTTAAAAATGATTGGAATTATACTCTATAGACCTGAGAAACCTGCCAATTTAGGCAATATTATGAGAACATGTGTTGCAACGTCAACAAAGCTTTTTATTATAGGACCATTATCATTTGAATTTGACGATAAGTCCTTAAAAAGAGCAGGTATGGACTATGTTAATGAACTAGATTTTAAATACTATAAATCGTACGATGATTTTTTATTAGATTTTAAAAATAAGAATATATATTATGTGACTAGATATTCAAAAAATATCTATTCATTAATGGATTATACAGATGTTGTTGATGAAATTTATTTTATGTTTGGTAGAGAATCAACTGGAATTCCTCATGACATATTAAGAGAAAATATAAATAAAACAATAAGGATACCAATGGTGCCTTCTGCAAGAAGCCTAAATTTATCTAATTGTGTGGCTCTTATTTTATATGAAGCATTAAGACAACAAAATTTTAGAGGCTTAGCAACTCAAGAAGAAATAAAAGGGAATGATTTTTTAAACGAAGAAAAAATTAAAAACGCTTAGCTTCTAAAATATATTTATCAATATTTTCACGAATTTTATTAATATGGTATGTTTCATATTTTTCCATTTTTACTTGTCCAAGTGTTGATGTCTTTTTGAGATTTGAAACTTGTGTAAAAACAACATCACCATCTTGTTTCTTTGCTAAAAATAATGATAGTTCACAAGCAAATTGAATAACATCATCACTTGGGTTACTATCAAAAATAATTAGATGTGGTCCATGAGATTTATTTATATGTAAAAAATAATCATTTTTTCTTGCGACCTTAAAAGTTAGTTCATTATTTTGATTGCTATTTTTTCCAAAACCAATCTTAATGTTATTAAAAATAACATAAGATGGTTTTGATGCAGAAATTTTTTTCTCAACTTTGTATTTTGGGATTTTTATCAATTTTAGTTTTGTTAATTCTGCAATTAATTCTTGATATTCTTGCTCATTATAAAAATCTATTGTAGCAAGAATATGTTCAATATATTCAATTTCATTTTGAGTTTGCAGCAAATATTTCTTTGTAGATTCTTCAGTTAATTTACTTTTTTTATAAAGTTTATAAAAGTATTGTAAATTTTGTGTAGGAGAATAAGTTTCTTTTAGTGGAATTGTAATTCCTTCATAAGTGAAGGAATTATCTCCACGTTTAACTTCGTGTAAACACATTTTTAGATAATCACCATATTCTTGATATTTTTCATGTTTTATGGCTTCTTCTTTTTCGATTTTTAAATTTTCAATTTTTTTATTCAAAGATTTCTTTTTTCTTTTTAAAAGTGAAATAAGTATAGAATATTTTTCTTTTAAATATTTAGACTCGATATTAGTAATGTAATTATTAATGGTTTTTTGGTTTTGATCGTTAAATTCTTTTGGTTCAAGTATGATTTTTGGAGTTTCATAAATAAGATTACTCAGAATGGGTCTATTTGTTTCCAGGCTTTTATATTTAAAAGCTTCAATAATTTTATTTTCTGAAATTAAAATTAGATTGGTATTACTTTTAAATAATTCGACTATTAGTGTATATGGAATTTTATCATACATATCATTTGTTTTAACAAAGTCTAGACATAAAATATTGTCATTATTTAAAATTCTTGCACCATAAAAATTTGCATTTAAAATTCTTGTTTTTAAGTGCTGAAAAAAGAATCCATTAATATTTTGCGTAAATTTAATACTTATTAATTCTATAAAAGGATCTTGTAGATTTAATGAAATTAGAATATTTTGTTCTTTGCCTTTAGAAAATCCTAAAAGGAAGTCGTTGTTTGTTATTTGTTGTAATTTATTTAAAAATGAACCTTTGAATAAAGAATTTATTTTATCTTTGATTTGAATTAAATGTTCTATATTTGTCATAAAATTATTATCTAATAAATGATTATAAAAATAAATAAACAACTAGTATAAATAGAATGTTCAAACGAATAAATTTATCTAGAAATTGTCGACTATTGCTTTGAAAAATGTTTTTTTATATAATTTCTCCATGAAAAAAGGCATTTTAGTCATCCTTAGCGGTCCAAGTGGTGTTGGTAAAGGAACAGTTAGAACTTATTTGATGAAAGATAAGAGTTTAAACTTAGTTTTTAGTGTTTCAATGACAACAAGAAAACCAAGGGATGGAGAAGTAGATGGAGTTGATTATTTTTTTGTTACAGATGAACGTTTCAAAGAAGCAATTAAAAATGGAGAATTGTTAGAACACGCAACATTTGTTGAACATAGTTATGGTACCCCAAAAGTTTATGTAGATAAAATATTAAACGAAGGAAAAAATGTCTTGCTTGAAATAGATACAAATGGCGCTTGTCAAGTTATGGATAGATGCAAGGATGAGCCATATGTTTCAATTTTTTTAGTTTGTCAAAGTTTAGACGAATTAGAAAGAAGAATTAGAGGAAGAAAGTCTGAAACAGAAGAAGTTATTCATAATCGTTTAGAGAAAGCAAAGAAAGAATTGCTTTTAGAATCAAGATACCAATATGTTGTTTTAAATGATACGCCTCAAAATGCAGCTTCAAAAATTGCTTCGATAATTAAAGACAAACTAAACAACTTAAATTAATTTTTTTGGTAGAAAAACGATAAATATTAATCTATGATTAATATAAAAATTGGAGGGATTTTTAATATGATTACAATTACGGCATTAGGTCTTGATCCATATTTGTTGAGACAAATAAGTAAATTAGCAACGCCAAAACTTGCTGATATCTATGAATGCAAAAGTGATGATATTGATTTTTTTGCTCCTGAAGGATTATTAGTTCACGATGGTGTTGAGCAAAATACATGGAATGTTTTAGTAAGAGTACATGCTCCTTTAAAAGTTAAGGTTATGGAAGATAAAGCAGTAAAAATTATCCATCAGTTCTTAAAAGATGCATGTGTGAACATGTCTATTGAATTTTATTATTATAGCCAAGATAATCATTATGATTTCTTTTCAAAAGATCATCCAAGATTTATGACCGAAGAAAATATGGTTGTTGAGGATGAAGAGGAATTTGAACAAGAAACCGGCGAAGAACCATATTTAGGTGATATTTTTGCGGAATTTAATGAAAAAGTTGCTGAAGAAGAAAAGAAGAAAAAATAATGAATTTACTAAATGATTCCTACGAAATAATTAGTTATATGCTTAAAAATAGAGAAATTTTTGGTAATTCCTTAAATGTTTTTTTGCTAACTAATGTAAGAACTAACAAAGAAATCTTAGATATTAAGCGAGTTTATACACTATTTTTCAAACATTATTATTTTTATCGAAGACTTACTAAAGAATTGCTAAGCAAGGTTACATTAAATTTAACTGCATATATAGGAATTTCTTTTTTAATTTCTAGATATTTTAAAACAATAGATCTAAATGAAATTATTGATTTTTTAAAGAAAGCATTAAAGAATAACAAAGAAAAATATAATGAAATTATTGAAACATCATTAATCAATTATAGCAATAATAAAAATTTTGGTTTTAAAAATATAGAGAAAGGAAGTCATGAGCACCTTTCTATTTTGTTTAATTTACCTGAGTGGTTTATTCAAATGATTTTGAATCAACAAAGCAAAGAAATAGCTAAGCAGATTTTTGAAAGTTTTAATGCGAAATATAAAAATTATTTTCTTCAATCAAAATTGGAAGATTTAGATAATATTGAACCAATCGAAATAAAGTCATTTAAGAAATGTGACAATAATTTATATATTGAAGAAGGCGACGGTTCTAATCTGATTAAGAAAAGAGTTTTTATAAGAACAAATGCATTTTATGAATATATTTTTCAAAATGATTTGAAACAAGTTAATAAATATATAACGTTGTTTCAATCAGAAAAAGGATATTTTTTCTATAGATTTTTAAATGAATATTTATATAAAAATAATGTAATTAATTTAGGCTTTGAATCTTTTTTTGAAAATCCTGAAGCAATTCAAAATGTGATGCCTAAACAAATAAAAGATATTTTTATTTATGAATCAACCGTTGGTCAAATGATTGCTCATTTAAACTATAAACAAGATGTGATTTTTTATGTTCCAAAATCAACGAACTTTCAAATGTTTTATTCTTGTGCAGAATATGCAATAAACTTTGATCAAAATGATATCGATAAATTTATTTTAAAGCAAAAAGAAGGACTTGATGAAATTTCGAAATATGTGGCAGAAAACGGACTATTAGTTTATGTTGTGGAAACTATTGATAAAAAGGAAACCATTAACATCATAAATGATTTTTTAAAGAATAGATGTGAATTTGAACTTCTAAAAAGTGAATTTATTTTTCCAACTAATACGAAAAAAAATTTTGGATATTATGCTATTTTAAAGAGGAAATAATATGTTGAATTTATATGGTTTCACAATTAATAAGTTAGAAAAACAAATGGAATTAGAAGGGCAAAAGAAATATAGAGCCACTCAACTTTTTAAATGGATTTACGAAAAGAAAGCTAAAACTTTTGATGAGATGAGTGATGTTTCAAAATCATTTAGAGAAGTTTTAAGTGCAAAATATTCCCTGCAAAAACCAAAGATTTTTAAAAAACAAGTTTCGAGTGATGGAACAATTAAACTTTTATTAGAACTAGAAGATGGCAATAAAGTTGAAACTGTTTTAATGAGATATAATTATGGAGATGTCGCATGTGTAACAAGTGAAGTTGGGTGTAACATGGGTTGTGCTTTTTGCGCATCGGGTCTTTTGAAAAAGAAAAGAGTTTTAGAATCATATGAGCTCGTTGGTCAAGTGTTGGTTTTAAATGATCTTTTAGATGAAGAAGGAAATGGTGAAAGAATAACACATGTAGTTGTTATGGGAACTGGGGAGCCTTTTGATAACTACGATAATGTTTTAGATTTTGTAAGAATCATTAATCATCCCCATAGTTTAGCAATTGGTGCTAGACATATAACCGTTTCGACATGTGGAATTCCTGAAAAAATTAAACAATATGCTCATGAAGGACTTCAGATTAATTTAGCTATTTCATTGCATGCTCCAAATGATGAAATAAGAAATAAAATTATGCCAATCTCATTAAAGTATCCAATGACTGAATTAATGGATGCTGTTAAGTATTATGAAAAAGAGGCTGATAGACGAGTAACCTTTGAATATATCCTTTTAGGTGGTTTAAATGATTCGTTAGAAAACGCTAAAGAATTAGCAAGATTGATAAAAGGCACAAAAGCTTATGTAAATTTAATACCATATAACCCAATAAAAGAATTAAAATATATAAGGAGCAGTAATGAAACCATTCATTCATTTATGAATATGCTGTTGTCATGTGGTGTAAATGCAACTATACGGAAAGAATTTGGTACAGATATTGATGCTGCTTGCGGACAATTGAGAGCTAAAAATGAACAAAAGATTTAATGGTACATATTCCTATAAAAAAGACATAGGAAAAGTTCGTGTTTCTAATGAGGATGAATGCTCAGTATTGGTTGATGCTGGTGGAAATGTTTTAATGATGGTTGCTGATGGAATGGGTGGGCATAAAAAAGGTGATTATGCTTCTCAAGAAACTATTAACTATATTAAGGACCTATTTATTTCAAAAGGTAAATTTTTTAATCAATTCGAAGTGATTTATTGGCTAAAAAAAGTAGTAAGAGATGTTAATAGCCATATTTTTACAATAAGCGATAATAATTCACAATATCATGGAATGGGAACTACATTGGTTCTTGCATTTATATATAAAAATAAATTGATCATTGTTAATGCTGGAGATAGTAGAGCATATGTATATAACAATGAAGAATTAAAACAAATTACTGAAGACCAAACATACGTTAATTATTTATATCGTAGAGGGCAAATTAAAAAGGAAGAAATGTCGACGCACCCAAAAAGACACGTCTTAACTAATGCTGTTGGATTATTTCCTTCAATGTCAATTGATATTAAAATGTATCACTATAATGGCGAATCGGTTTTGCTATGTAGTGATGGACTTTATAATAATATAAAAGAGAGCGATATTAAGAATGTTTTGCACACTGAACAATCTACGCAGCAAAAGGTTTCGACATTAATAAATATTGCCAATTTCAATGGTGGTAGTGATAATATTTCAATTGCTCTTTGGGAGACTATAAATGATAAAAATTAATGATTTGATTAACAACAGATATAGGGTAACTAATTTATTAGGTCATGGGGGTATGAGTGATGTTTATGGGGGCAGAGATATAATTTTTAAAAGAACAGTAGCTATTAAAATTATTAAATCTGAATTTGCTGATAAACCCGAAAATATTATTCGTTTTGAAAATGAAGCTAGATTTTCAAGCGCTTTAAATCATCCAAACATTATCAAGATTTATGATTATGGTAAAGAAGATGGACTACCATATATTGTTAATGAATATGTTAAGGGCCAAACTTTAAGAGATTCTTTAGATTTTAAAAAAAGATTCCAAATATCAGAAGCATGTAGAATAATGCTTCAACTTTGTGATGCTGTAATTTATATTCATTCTAAAAATATTATACATAGAGATATTAAACCTCAAAACATTTACTATGATGCAAATGGCGAGGTTAAATTAGGCGATTTTGGAATCTCTTATCTTTTAAATTCAACTTTTAATATTAATGAAAATAAAAGAGTTATGGGAACAGCTCAATATTTAGCTCCTGAAATTATTAAAGGTCAAGTTCCTTCTTTTCAAACAGATATTTATGCAATGGGCATTACTTTTTATGAATTAACGACCGGGAAAGTTCCGTTTGATGGGACAAATCCTAGCGAAATTGCAAAATTGCATCTAAATTGTGAAGTTCAATCTCCTTTGAAAGTAATTCCAAATTTGCCAAAAGATCTTGAAAAGATAATATTTAAAGCAACAAATAAGGATTTAAATATTAGATATAAACATGTGCAAGAGATGAAAGAAGACATTCTTTCTTTATATAACAATAAAAAAGCAATGAAGAAAGGAACAAATTGGTTTTCTAGATTATTTGGGTTCGCTAATGATTAGGTTAAAGATGAAAAAAGTAGAGATTAGTCCTTCAATATTAGCAAGTGATTTTAAAAAGCTTGATTCTGAAATTAAAGATATTATAGATGGTGGTGCAAAATATCTACATTTTGATGTTATGGATGGGAGATTTGTTAAAAACATTTCTTTTGGGATTCCTGTTTTAGAATCTTTAAAAAAAGGTAATTATAAAATTATTTTTGACGTTCATTTAATGATTGTTGAGCCTCAAAATTATATAAAAGATTTTTTAGATGCTGGGGCGGATATTTTAACAATCCATTATGAAGCAATAAAAAGCAAGGATATTGAAAAAATTTCTCACTTAATTCATGAAAAAAATAAAAAATTTGGATTATCAATTAAGCCAAATACAAAAGTTAATGAAATTGTTGATTATTTAAAATATCTTGATCTTGTCTTGGTTATGTCTGTAGAACCAGGTTTTGGCGGACAAAAATTTATTGAATCTTCTATTGATAAAATTAAAGAATTGAATTTGTTACGTGGGAATTATAATTACTTAATTGAAGTTGATGGCGGTATTAATAGTGAAACAGCAAAATTATGTAAGCAAGTTGGTGCAGATATATTGGTTGCAGGAAGTTATATATTTAAAAATAATGATAGAAAGGAAGCAATTGAAAGCTTAAGGTAAATTTTATGGATTTAAGAATAATTTGTGTAACTTTGTTTGTTTTTGGAATAATTTTATATGCAATTGTTTTTACAGAACAATACGTTACCTTTATGCAAACCGGTGATAAAAAATATAATTTCTTAAGATATTTTCCATATGAATTAAATCAATTCAAACTTGGAAATAAAAAAACATATTTATTTTTAGCTATCGAATGCCTAGCTGTACTTTCTTTGATTTCAAGCAGTTTATTTGCTGCTATTTACTTTGCTAAAACCATTAATAATATACATAACTCGTACATAATGTTTGTTGCTTCTGCCTTAGCTATTATTACGTTTATTATATTGAGATTTGTGAAATTAACAGCTTTTAAGACGCATCTAATTTTTGTAACTTTAAATGTTGTTTTTAATTTATTAACTTTAATGCTTTATTATATTTTCTTTACTAATTCAACATATGCCTATGTTTCAAATATGTCTATTAGAATAGTATTGATTATTTTAATATTAGCCATAATTGCATTTGAATTTGTTTTGATGCTTAATAAAACATATTTGAATTGGGCCAAAATGGTGAAAATTGGCGCTGAACTTGTAAGTAGACCAAAATTTTGCTATTTACCAATGCTTGAATGGGGAACATTTATTGTTTATTTAGTTAGTTTTATACCTTTAATAATTGTTTTATTTTTCTAATTTATAGACATTTAAAAGACCATCATTATTCAAATGACCTTTTTGTTTACCTTTAATTAGTGGTAACACATAATCCATAAAAGATTTTTCAATGTTGTCATGTTTAGAATTTATATAATTCAAAGGTAAGTATTTTGTTTTGTTTTTAACATCACAAAGCTTAACTAAACCATATTTGAACTTACATGTTTTTTCATGGCTTCTTATAATAATAACCATTTTGTTAGATTCGCCTCTTAGAGCCCTCAAAAGTGCATATTTGGCAACTCCCTCTGCTTCTTTTATATCTCGTTCACTTGGTGCTATTGAATTTGCTCGTTGAAGTAAAGATAGTTCTATAGTTCTAGTTTTAAAGCCATATTTTTTAATTATTATATTTTCTAAATATTTACCAACACCGCCAAGTTGGAGGTGATTAAAAATATCATATTTATTATTTAAATTTAAAATTGGTTTACCATTTTCATCATGAATACCTTCGCTAATGCACACAAGACAATGCTTATTTTTTGTGTATATTTTATGAACTTTGTTTAAAAATGTATTTAAATTAAAATTAGTTTCAGGAACATAAATTAGGTCTATTTTTGCATTGTTAAGTTCAGCTAATTTGCTACTTGCTGTTAGCCAACCTGTATCTCTTCCCATTATTTCTATAATGTTGATTCTTCCTTCTTTATAAGAAGCATCATCATAATAAATTTCTGTTATTGAATTAATAATAAATTTTGCAGCACTTGCAAAGCCAGGAGTATGATCCGTCAAAACTAAATCATTATCAATTGTTTTTGGAATTCCTATTGAATAGCAAATATAATTTTTACTTTTTAAAAATTTTTCAATTTGGTATATAGAATCCATTGAGTCATTTCCACCGTTATAGAAAAAATATCTAATATTATATTTTTTAAAAATTTGATATATTTTTTCAAGAGTGCCAATATCAGATTCATAATTGATTTTAAATCGATTACTACCAAAAAAGCTCCTGGAGTATTTTTTAATTTTTCCATGTATCTGCTATTTTCTTTAATTTCAATTAAATCATCCTTTAATAGACCTTCAAGACCAAAATGCATAGCGTAAACTTTGTTAATTCTGTCTTTATGCTTAAAAGCTTCTTTAAACAAACCATAAGCTGATGAATTTATTACGCTTGTTGGCCCACCAGATTGACCATATAGGACATTTCCAACTAAAATTTCTTCTTTAATTTTCCCCATAAAAGAATTATAAACTTTAAAGTTAGTTAAAATGTTAAAATTTTATTAATTTCTTATGTTTTTAGATAAAATGATAGAAATAATGTTAAAATTTAGGCAAATGTAAAGTATTCTTTACAAGAAAGTAAATGATTTTTGGTGTTTTGAAATAGCATTCAATCGTTTAATTAATGTATGTCGTATGGAGGAAATGATTATGACTATTGAATTAGCGAATAGATTAATTGAATTTAGAAAAAAGTTTGGTTATTCTCAAGAAGAATTAGGAAATCAATTAAATGTTTCTAGACAATCAATATCAAATTGGGAAAGCGGTGAAGTCACACCTTCCATTGATTACCTTAAGGAACTTGCAAAGATTTATGGTGTTACTCTCGATGATTTGCTTAATTGTGATAAATCTATTGATGATGTTTATAATAAAAAAACTGATCAAAATGAAAAATCAAAAAATAAGGAAGGAACTAAAACAAAAGGAGTACACATTAATGATGGTAAGAATTTTGTGAATATCTCTTCTGAAGGAGTGCATATTGTTAGCGAAGATGGCGATCGAGTAGATATAGATTCAAGTGGGTTTAATGTTAATGATTCTAGTAATAACAAATTCTATAATTTTAATAAAAATAACTATAGCAATGATCTGAAAGCTACTACAAAATTTGTATCTAAAAATCGAAAAAGAGAAAAAATAGCTGGTAGAGTTGAAAGCATCATTACTGGTGTTACTTCGTTGCTTATTTTAACGGCATATTTAATTTTAGGCTTTTTAGTGCCAGAAGGTAGAGGTTGGGGTATTTATTGGACTTTATTCATACTTATTCCTGTGCCAGGTGAAATTATTTCAGCAATAATAAAAAGAAAATTTTGCAAGGTACCAATTCCGTTAATAGTTACATTTACTTATTTATTTATAGGGATGGCTTTTTGTTTATGGCATCCATGGTGGTTGCTGTTTTTGATGATTCCAATTTATTATTCAGTTTTTGGCCCTATTGATAAAGTAATCTTTGAACATTATTTAAATAAAGAAAAAAATGATTGCGTAATTACAATAAATGGTGAAAACATCAAAGTCAAAAGCAATGCTGAAGATAAATTAAATGAAATTGATAGTTTAATGAATAGAATTAATATTAAAATAGATACTGTTTTAAAAACTGTAGATAAATGTAAAGCTTCTAATGATCGGGAATTAATTGATAGTTTTAAAAATGATCTATTAGACGTGATGGATGATTTAGAAGATGATTTAGATTATGCAGAAGATTTATTTGATGATGTTTTAGAAATGAGCGATCTTCCCTTGGATATTAAATTTAAATATAAAAATGACTTAAGAAATGCTAAAAATAAGATTAATGATGTAAACGAAAAAGTGAAGTCGCTTTAAAAAAGAGCCTATGCGGCTCCTTTTTTGTTTTCTGCTTCTTTTGTAATATAACTAATTATTTTTTCTTCATCTTTTGTAGAACCAACAATAATAAGTTTATCTCCAGTTCTTATATCAGTTTTTCCTTTTGGAATAATAATGTGTGGTTTTCTAAATATGGCACTAATTGTGCAATAATCAGGGAAATCAGTTAAGTCTTTAAGTTCTTTATTACAAATTGCGAAGTTTCTTTTAACGTTAACTTCAATTATTTTTATCATGTCATCTTCAATGGATAAAGTTTTGAATACATCTTCAATATTGCTTTCGTTTTTAATTGTTTCTCCAATTAAGAAAGATGAAGAAATTGCGGAATCTATTCCTAAACTTTTAAAGACTTTAACGTTATTTGGATTAGAAACCGCAGAAATTACTTTTTTAACTTTGTAAACATTTTTTGCAAGTAAACTAGCAACATAATTGTCTGTATCACTATTGCTTAGAGCTATAAATAAATCGGCATTAGTTAAATCAGCATCATCTAAAATATAAGTTTTCGTAAAATCACCAACAATTACTGGAACTTTATATTTGTTTGATAAGTATTTTGAATAATCAGAATCTTCATTAATTATGATGAGATCATTTTTCTTTCGCTTATCTTTTTTAAACATATCAATAATGTAAGCTGCTTGGTTTGTTCCTCCACATATTATGATTTTCATAATTATTTTGCCTCTTTGATAAGTTTATCAATTTGTTCAATTCCACTAATGAAAGGTGAGATTGTTTTAATTCCTAAATTATCCACTAAAATGTTCTTTTTTGGGTCATTTAAACGAATGAATATATTAGGAACTTCAAAAAATACTTTTGCTAGATGTCCAATAAAAATATTTGTGTTGTCATCATCGGTTAAACAAATAATGCATTTACAAGTATTTATGTTGCTATTTTCTAAAGTATCGACTGAAGTA
This sequence comes from uncultured Staphylococcaceae bacterium, assembly GCA_964608215.1. GTDB lineage: Bacteria > Bacillota_I > Bacilli_A > RFN20 > CAG-826 > Onthovivens. The sequence continues at coordinate 2,111 of CAZSMV010000007.1, read as the reverse complement.
GCATCTCCAACTAAAGTTAATCCACTATATGTTATTGGTAAATACTCAATTTTGTCTTTGTTTTTGTCTATAATAATCACATTGTAACCACTTAAAGATAGAGAGTTGGCTATGTAACTGCCTAACTTCCCGGCGCCTACTATTAAAAATTTATCTTTCATAGTTAATATTATAGTGAAATTTGCTTATTTATTAAAGATAACTATGTTTTAATGAATTATTTTTTTCTTCATTAATTTTTTAATAAACTTCTTATTTTGAGTAAATCCTAAGATATCAAATAATCTTAAATATGTTGATAATCTAGGCACGACAGTTAAGTTTTCAATTCTTCTAATTGTTGAAATTGAAATTTTCGATTTTTTTGATAATTCTTTAATGTTCATGTCTTGTTTAATTCTTTCCTCCTTTATTAATGTGCATAAGACACTAGTGATTTTTGAACCATCATACATCTTTAAAGTATTAATGTTTTTGATCAGAATTACCTCCTTTTAATATATACTTGTGAGGGAATTTTAAAAAATTATCAAAAAAATTAAAAAAGGTGCAAAAATTTTTACACCTTTTGTTAAAGAATTACTGATGTAATCAGTTATTTAGAAGGTTTAGATTTTTTTGAAATTTTTGCTTCGTTCATTGTATCAGCAATTAAACCAATTGCACGTTTTAAACTCAAATCGCTTTTAATTTTAATTACTGCAGGAGTGGAAGCATATTTCTTTTTGCTTGATTCATCTTTCACAGGGATTGGCGAGTTTTTGTATTTATTAGGATTTAATTTTAAATAAAGTTTTATAGATTTTCCTCTAATTGTGATAAATGCATATTCAACTTTATGCAATCTATACGTATCACCGTTAAAACTAACTCTAGATTTTATTCCATATGATGTTAATTCTTCTTGCAAAGTTTTATATTTATTTTTTAAATCCTTGCTTGATTTTTTAAGCTTTGTTTCAAAACTCACTCTTTTTATATCTAATTTTTCTTTTTCTTTTTCTTCTTTACTAACTTTTTTAGAAACGACTTCTTTCTTTGAAGATTTTGTTTTTTTCTTAGAATTTGTTTTTTTAGCAGCTGGTTTAACTACTTTATTTTCAGATGGTTTTTCTATAACTTCATTAGTAACAAAAACTTTTGTTTCATCTTTTTTATAAGTTATTATCCAATATAAGAAAGCAGCAACTAAAGCACCAAGCAAAGGACCAGCAATATAGATCCAAAGTTCGTTAAGCGGAACTTCATTATTATTGAATAAATATGCGAAAACTGCAGGAGCAATAGATCTTGCTGGGTTTACACTTGTTCCTGTAAATGGTATTCCAAAAATATGGACGAGTGTAAGTGTTAAACCAATTACCATGCCAGCTCTTCTTTCGGATTTTTCTTGAGAAGTTACACCTAAGATTGTAAAGACAAAAACTCCACTAAGCAAAGTTTCAATTGCTAAAGCAGAAACAAGATAATATTCGTTTGTTAAATTTTTTAAAAATTCGCTTGCTTGATTTGCTCCATAATCACATCTTCCGAAAAGAGCGAAGATAATAAGAACACCAAGGAATGCTCCAGCAATTTGTGCAATAACATAAACTAAAAAATCAACAAAAGTGAAAGTTCTTTTATCTTTTGGTTTTAAATAATTTGATATTAAAATACCAAAAGATACAGCAGGATTTACGTGGCATCCTGAAACATTTCCGATAGAGTATGCCATACAAACGATTGACAAACCAAAAGCCAAAGCAATAACTAAATTGTTGATTACAAGGTTTTGATTTGTAGTCCCCCAATTGCCTAAAATTACAGCAATTCCGCAACCGAAAGTAACAAGAGCACAAGTTCCAATTAATTCGGCTACAAATTTTTTAAAAAGCCTCATATAAAAATAGACCCCCTTCATTTTTAAAATATTCTAGCATAAAAAATAATTTTTTTGAAAAAGAAGCGACTTCATATGTGATTTTTAGTAAAAAATCATTTATGGTTTTTATATTATCTAAAAGAAAAGAGGTAAAATTTAATTTACCTCTATCATAACAAATTGGTGATCCTAAGGCGATTCGAACGCCTGACCCACAGCTTAGAAGGCTGTTGCTCTATCCAGCTGA
>CAZSMV010000006.1:0-45144 GCA_964608215.1 uncultured Staphylococcaceae bacterium | reverse complement strand
CAATGAAAATGAATATAACATTAAGTTATAAATAAAGTAATTTCTTTTAGAGATTTAAAGTGATATTTTAGAAAAAAGAATATCACTTTTTAATCTTCTATTGAGAAAATAAAAAAACTACCAATCAATGAAGATTAGTAGGTTTTTAGTAAATTAATAGTTTTTAAAATTATTTTTTTGTTACTTCTTTTTCATTACTTTCTTCTTTAAGTTCTTTCATTAAGAATAATGAAATTAAAGCTAAAACATTAAAAGCAATTGCTGAACCTATATTATAAATTGAGATATTCATAAAAAACACATAAACATAACAAATTAAAGTAATCATTGAACAAGCAATTGTTAAAACTTTAATAATCTTGTATTTATTTTTAAAGAAACATAAAACAAAAGCAACTATAGCAATGATGAGCATCACAAAAATTGAGACAGTGGTTATTAATGAATTAATATTTAATAGAGCATAAACTGAGTTAATAGATGAACTTCCACAAAAACCAACAACCATAGATGAAATACCAAAACAGATATAATAAGCGATTATTATAAACAATAATTCTCGGCCAGCTTCATCTTTCTTATTTTGTTTAAGTAAAACAATTATCCCTAATACAATTAAAGCAATAAATAAAATAGCATGAACAATGAAAAATGGTAATGAACTTTGATAATCAGCGCCAGTGAAACCAGTTAGATTTTGTATATATTTAATGCAATATAAATCTATAGCTATTTCTATTACAAATGAAACAAAAGCTAAAACTATTGTTGCAATAAATAATTTTTTATTAAGTTTTAATTTTATATTTTTCATATTTACTCCTTTCTAAGTTAATATTTTATACTTTTTATCTAAAAAAATAGTTTATTCATTTATTCAAAGTTTCTTAATTAATCTAGTAAGAAAATTATCTCTAAAAAAGTTTAAAGCCCATAAATCAATAAAGATTTGTGGGCATATTTATTTATGATTTATTAAAATTTATTTTTCTATTACTTCTTTTTCATTACTTTCTTCTTCAACTTCTTTCATTGAGAATAATGAAATTAAAGCTAAAACATTAAAAGCTATTACAGATCCTACATATAAAAATGAAATATTTGAATTATATCCTATTGCAAATATATAACAAGTTATAATAACAAATGAACAAGCAATAGATAATATTCTTATTATTTTAAATTTGTTTTTACAAAATGACATAATTAAAGCAATTATAGAAACAATAAACATTGCAATAAGTAAAATATTAGTTATTAATGTATCATTAAATATGTCATAAATTACGCATATTTCCGAAATCACTGGAGGCAAACTTGAAATAGCTATAGTAAGACCAAAACAAACATAATAAGTCACCATTAAAAATAATAACCATTTACCTGATTCTTCTTTCTTTTCTTGCTTAAGTAAAATAGCTGTTCCTAAAACAATTAAGCCAATAAATAAAAGGCCATTTAAAATGAAAAATAATGTTGTGCAAATTTTCTGATCAGTATATAAACCATTTATTACTTCATAAATAAGTTTAAGAGAAGATATATCTAAAACTATTGACATAACTGACATAACAAAAGCTAAAACCATTGTTGCAATAAATAATTTTTTATTAAGTTTTAATTTTATATTTTTCATATTTACTCCTTTCTAATAGATATTATAAACTATTTTTTTATAATAAAATATATTTTTTGCTTTTAATTATTTAAATAACTTAATAAACGCATTAAGTTTATGTTAATTTTTCAAATCTTAAAATCTATCCTTTTTTGATAGGGCAAAAAGAAGTATAATTTTATAGGTTTTTAGAAAAACCAAAATAAACTAATTAAATGAAAGGATTATTAAGATGAGAAAATTAATTAGAAACGCATTAGCCTTAGGAGTAATATCATTTGCTTTATTTTCATGCACAAAAAACGAGCCTAAAGAAATTACGTATAGTGAATTTAAAGAAATCGCTGAAAAAGCTTTAGAAAAAGAATGCAGTTATACTTCAGTTACAGTAAATGGTACTATGAATCTTATGGGAGAATCACAAATTAAAGATCATACCTTAAAAATGAATGGAAGAAATATTGATACAAGTTCATTTGATATGACAGATGCGAATTATCTTATTGATGTGCAAATTGCTGCAACAATTAATGATGGTGGTGCTATAAATATGTTTATTGCTACTGATCATTCAAATGATGGTTTGAAATATTACAAAGAACCTTTAAAAATCGAAGGTAACAGTACTGAAACAAGTGAAAGTGGTCAAACTGCCGATGCTGAAATGTTATTTATTTATGATGATTGCGCATTGCCAACAACATTAAATATGACTACTACAACTGGTGGCATGACAATGAAAATGAATTTAACATTCAGTTATAAATAAGATACATCATTGGATTTTGAAAACTAAAAAGTTCTGAGGTTTCATCCTCAGAACTTTTTTTAACCTAATATTTTTGAAATACTAATTGCAGCAATTGCTCCATCATTAATAGCCGTAACAACCTGCCTTACATCTTTTTTTCTGCAATCACCAACAGCATATAATAAATTTGTTTTAGTTTTCATATTGTCATCAGTGACTATATAGCCCTTATCTAGATCTACTAGATCTTTAAATATTTCATTTTGTGGAAGTTGACCAATAGCAATAAAAATACCTTTACATCTAATTTCTTTTTCTTCATTAGTTTGAGTATTTTTAAATACTGCGCCTTCGATTTCTTTATCGCCAACAAATTTAATTAGATTTAAGAAGCGTTCAACATGGATATTTGGTTTACTTTCAAGAATATTAACAAGTTTTTGTTCGCCAAACCATTTATCAAATAAAGTACAAACAGTAACATTTTTACAATAATTACTTAAACTAATAGCATATTGTAAAGCACTATTACCATCACCAACTACTATAACATCTTCATTTTTAAAGAATGGGCCGTCGCAAGTTGCACAATAAGAAATTCCTTTACCTGTTAATTCGCTCTCTCTATCAACGCCAATTTTTCGATGTTCACAACCAGTAGCAATAATTACCGATTTAGATTCATGAATGCCATAATTTGTTTCAACAATGAATTTGTCATCATCCTTAGTGATTTTTTTAACTTCTTCAAGTTCAAATTCTGCGCCTAAAGACATAACTTGATCAAATAAATTTGAAGCAAAGTCAGTTCCGCTAATTTCTTTAATTGATGGAAAATTTTCAAGTCTTGGCGAATTTGCTATTTGACCACCAAAATTTTCTTTTTCTAAAATTAATACTTTCTTATTATCTCTTAAAAGATATAAAGCAGCAGTTAACCCAGAAGGACCGCCTCCAATAATAATCGTATCTAGCATAACTTATAGAATATCCTTATGACTTTCTTCGATATATCCTTTGATTAATGATGCATTTTCATAAACATCATAACTATCGCCATCTGGTACAAGTAAAGTTGGGACTTTCTTGATACCTAATCTAGTAGTTTCATCTTTATTATCTTCGGCATCAATTACTTTATATTTAATACCTGCTTTATCAAGAAGCATTTTTGCCATTTTACAATTTGGACAAGTTTTAGTGGAGAAAAGTGTAATTTCTTTAACATCATTTGAATGATCTTTAGTTTCTGCTTTTTCTTCATCATTTGAGATTGCCCCATCTTTTAAAGAAAAATTAGAAGCTTCTAAAGTATATTCTTTTCTATCCTTGAATTCTTCGGTTTTACCGGCATTCCAGTTTTTAATTGGACGATAGTATCCAGTAATTCGCGAATAAATTTCCGTTTCTTTTCCACATATTGGGCATTTATGAACTTCGCCAGTTATATAACCATGATCTTCACAAACTGAATAAGTTGGAGACATTGTGAAATATGGAATATGGTAATTTTCAGCAATCTTTCTAACTAAAGTCATACATGCTTTCCATGATGGAAGTTTTTCTCCGAGGAAAGTATGGAAAACAGTTCCAGAAGTATAGAGAGTTTGAAGTTTATCTTGAACATCTAATGCACTAAAAACGTCTTCAGTATAATCAACTGGTAAATGACTACTATTTGTATAATAAGGGGTCTTATCATTATCTAAGCCACTTGCTGTAATAATATCTGGATATCTTTCTTTATCGTGTTTTGCTAAACGATAAGAAGTCGATTCAGCTGGAGTAGCTTCAAGATTATATAAATCACCATATTGTTCTTGATAATCACTCAATTTATTTCTCATGAAATTTAAAACTTCAACAGCAAAATCTTGAGCATTTTTATGAGTTAAATCTTCTTTAATCCAACGAGCATTTAAACAACATTCATTCATACCAACAAGACCAATAGTAGAGAAATGGTTATTGAATGATCCTAAATATCGTTTTGTGTATGGATATAAACCAGCTTCTAAAAGAGCAGTGATTGTATCACGTTTAACTTTTAAACTTCTAGCGCTAATATCCATTAATTTTTCAAGTCTTGTATAGAAATCTGCTTTATCAGTAGCAAGGTAACCTATACGAGGTAAGTTAATTGTAACAACACCAATTGAACCGGTTGATTCGCCACTTCCAAAGAAACCACCAGCTTTTTTACGTAATTCACGTAAATCAAGTCTTAAACGGCAGCACATACTTCTAACGTCACTAGGTTCCATATCGCTATTAATATAATTTGAGAAATATGGGGTGCCATATTTTGCAGTCATTTCGAACAATAATTTATTATTTTCAGTTTCAGACCAATCAAAATCGCGAGTAATTGAATAAGTTGGAATTGGATATTGGAAGCCTCTTCCGTTAGCATCACCTTCAATCATGCATTCAATGAAAGCTTTGTTAATCATATCCATTTCTTTTTTACAATCTTTATATTTAAAGTTTTGTTCAACGCCACCTACTATAGCATTTAAATTTGCAAGATCGTTTGGGCATACCCAATCAAGGGTAATATTGGTAAATGGTGCTTGAGTTCCCCAACGTGATGGAGTGTTAACACCAAAAATAAAGGATTGAATGCATTGTTTAACTTCTTTGTAAGATAAATTATCTTTTTTAACAAATGGAGCAAGATAGGTGTCAAAACTTGAGAAAGCTTGTGCACCAGCCCATTCATTTTGCATAATGCCTAAGAAGTTAACCATTTGATTACATAAAGTAGATAAGTGACTTGCTGGGGTAGAAGATATTTTTCCTGGAACTCCACCTAATCCTTCTTTAATAAGTTGTTTTAAACTCCAACCTGCACAATATCCAGTAAGCATACTTAAATCATGTATATGAATATCAGCATTTTTATGAGCTTCGCCAATTTCTTGATCATAAATTTGACTTAACCAATAGTTGGCAGTAATTGCGCCACTATTTGAAAGAATTAAACCTCCAACACTATATGTAACAGTTGAGTTCTCTTTAACTCTCCAATCTGAAACACGTAGATAATTATCAACTAATTTCTTATAATCAAGAGTGGTGGAAGCAACATTACGTAAAGTAGTGTGTTGTTGTCTATAAAGCATATAAGCTTTAGCAACTTTAACATAACCTGCTTGAATTAAAGTAATTTCAACAGCATCTTGAATGTCTTCAACAGAAATAACATCCCCCTTAACTTTTTCATCAAAATTACTTGTAACTTTTAAAGATAATAATTGAATAATTTCTTGAGTATAACTGACATGTTCAGCAATAAAAGCTTTTTCTATTGCCTTCTCAATTTTGCTCAAATTAAATTCAACGATACTTCCATCTCTCTTTTTTACGCTTAACATATTTTTCACCTCATAAAACATCTACTTTCAATAAAGATAAAAATCCTTATCGAAAAGTCAGCACCTATAATGTATAGTAGAATTTAACTTTTACGAAGAGGAAAAATTTCAATTTTTTTGATTTTTACCTTGAATATTTTTTAAGTGTTCAAAATCAATGTGATTAGTACAAAACTAGTAATTTTTTTGCATTAAAATTTTTACACTGACAAAAAAATATTTCTTTACACTGTAAAAAAATTATGTGGATAACTCAAAATAATTATAAAAGTATTGATTATATGCGTACTTTTAAGAATTTAGACCTTAAAAGTATACCTAAAAAAAGGCTGATTTAAGACTCTTTCTATTTATTTTATAGTTCAAAAATAATTAAATCAATGAACATTTGTTCAATAAAAAATTTTTTTCTTTTTAGTTCTCAGCATCTTCGAATTTTGCGTATAAATCTTCAACCGTGAGATTCTTATTATCTTTTCTATTTGCATCAAAAATAATTCTTCCATCACTAATCATTATTAATCTATTACCATACTTTAAAGCATCTTTCATATTATGAGTAATCATTAAAGTTGTTAAATGATTTTCTTCAACAATTTTAGTTGTTAATTCCATAATTATTTTGGATGTTTTAGGGTCAAGAGCAGCAGTATGTTCATCAAGTAGCAAAATAGATGGTTTTTGAAGTGAAGCCATAATTAAAGTTAAAGCTTGTCTTTGACCTCCAGATAAAGAAGAAACTGGTTCATGTAAATTGTTTTCAATTCCTAAATTTAACGGGGCAAGAATCTTTTTATAGTCTTCTAGATATTCTTTTTTAAGAGCCCATGATAATCCTCTTTTTATGCCTCTATTTCTAGCTAAGGCAAGATTTTCTTCAATTGATATATCGCCAATTGTTCCTAAAGTTGGATCTTGAAATACTCTACCAACATATTTTGCTCGTTTATTTTGATTTAATTTTGTTACATTTAAATCATCAAACCAAATTTCACCACTTGTAGGTTTAAAGTAACCTGCAATAGTATTTAATAAAGTAGATTTACCAGATCCATTTGATCCAATAATTGTTATAAAATCACCATCATTAATTTTTAAATTAATATCTTTTAAAACATGCTTTGTAGGATTAGTAGAACTTGTAGTTTTAAAATCTTTATATATATGTTTAAGTTCGATCATAATTTAACATCCTCACTTTCTGGTGTTATTTCATGTTTTTTAAGTTTAGATAATAATTTCTTAATTCTTGGAGCTGCAACAACAATTGTAATAATAAGTGCTTGTATTAAGAAAGTGTAATTGGTATTGAATCCTGGAATTGAATAGATGAAATCCATAATTAGCCAATAAATGATACTTCCTAAAACAATTGAAATTAAACTCTTTTTAAATGTTAATTTTCTACCAAAAATTATTTCACCAATAAAGACAATTGCTAAACCAATTACAATAGTTCCTTTTCCACTATCAGTAGCAGTAGCTTTGTTAACTTGTCCCCATAACGCTCCAGCTAATGCAATAAAAGCTGAACCAATAATCATCCCTACTAAATATCTACTATTTGTATTGATCCCATTTGCTCTACTCATTGTTTTGTTTTTCCCTGATGCTCTGAGTGATAAACCATATTCGGTTCCAAAAAACCAATAAACTAACGAGAAAATAATTGCTACAAAAAAACCTAAAATAATTATTTGACTGATAATTTTATTATTAATTAACTGATTGAATATAGAAAATATTGTATTTTTCCCTGATTCAATCGAAATATTACCATGACTAATAACAACATTAATACTATAAAGAGCAATCATAATGATAATTCCACTTAGTAAGGAAGGAATTTTTAAATAAATATGTAGAGCTCCGTTAATTAAACCAACAAGTGCACCTGCACATACTGAAACCAAAAGTGAAATAAGTGGGTCTACGCCATTATTTATAAATAATATTGACAAAATAGCTGCTAAAGGAAAAACTCCTTCGACGCTAAGATCAGCAACATCTAAAACCCTATACGTTATAAATACGCCTAGGGCAAATAATGCCCATATTAATGCTTGTACAGGTACATCTGTTAAAATAAATCTTCCAACTGCTTCCCAATTCATATTTTTTAATCCTTATTTATCTTATTTAATTATTTAGGTCGTTAGGAAGTTCAATTCCTGATGATTTAAAGAATTCTTCATTGATTTTTAATGAGAATTTTTGAGTTTTTTCAAAAGGAATATCCTTTGCTTCTTTTTCACCATTTAAGATTTTTGCCGCAATTGCTCCTGTTTGCTTTCCAAGTTCTTTATAATCAACACCATATCCTAAACTTCCTCCTGCTTCAACAACAGAAGTATCAGCACAAACTAGAACTACTTTATTTTCTATTGCTTTTTCTTTCAACAAAGAAATATTTTCAGCAATCATGTTATCAGTTGGAATAAAAACTCCTTTTACTCCTTTTGTAACTAATCCACTAAAAGCAGAAGAAATCGCTGTTGCGCTTGTAATCCCTGCATCTTCAAATTGAAGATTTAATTTTTCACAAGCCACTTTGCATTCTTCTTTTTGAATTTGTGAATTAGATTCGGCAGTATTATAAATGCATGCAACTTTATCTATAAATGAAAAATGAGTGAATAATTCAACATTTTTAGAAGTATCACCTTCATCACTTGTTCCAGTAATATTTTCATATTCAGTAGTTGGTATTAAATTTGCATCCTTAGGAGAAGTAACCGCACTAAATAAAATAGGAATATTTCTTTCTAAATCCATTGCTGAACTTTTTAAAGCTTGCGCAGAACCTGTAGAAATCCCAAGAACTAAATCATTATTTAAAACTAAAGATTTAGATGCTGATATTTGTTTTGCTGAATCGCCTTCTGGATTTTGAATAATAAAACTAACATTTTCTCCTTCTTTAAATCCATTTTCTGCAAGTGATTTAATAAAACCTGATCTAACTAAATCTAGAGCATCATGTGTAGCTATTTGCAAAATCCCTATATGTTTAACATCACTAGAATTGCAACTTGACGAACTAAATGCAAGAAAGGCTAACGCCCCAATAAGTAGTACTTTCTTTTTCATAAATTTAAATTCCTTTCAATAAAATAAAAACCTAAGCATTATCCATACTTAGGCCATAATTTATTGCACTTTATTATTAACTTAAGTAAGGAAGTAATTAACTTCTTTACTTAGGCGCAACCAAAAATAAAAAAGTTAATTTTTATTTAAAGCTGCAATAATAGTACGAGGAAGCACAAAACATATTATTAATAACTCTTTTCATTTCTGTCTTCCTCCTTAATGAAAATATTATGAATTAAAAAAATTTTTTGACAAGATGAAAGTTTTAAAAGTTATATATATAATAGTTGCATGGAAAAAGAAAAGAGTTGTGGTGCAGTAATTTATAAGATAGAAAATAATAAATTTTATTTTTTGCTTTCTAAAATGGGTTTAGGTCATATAAGTTTAACTAAAGGACATGTAGAAGATGGAGAAAGTGAAAAAGATACTGCAGAACGCGAAATTTTTGAAGAAACATCTTTTAAACTTAATGTTGATACAAATTTTAGAAAAGTTATAACTTATTCGCCAAAAGAAGGCGTAACTAAAGATGTTGTATTTTTTGTTGCTAAAACAAATGAAACTAAAAAACCAAAAGATACGCATGATGATGAAGTGGTTGATTTTATGTGGGCTGACTATCCAAAAGCTATAAAAAAATTAACTTTTAAGAGCGATAAAGAAGTTTTAGAAGCGGCATATGTATATATTTTGAAAAAGGAGATTGAAGATGGAAAATTTTAATTATTACAATGGAACTAGATATATTTTTGGGAAAAATACTGAAAATGAAGTTGGTCAATATCTTAAAAAATATGGTGCAAAAAAAGTTTTAATCCATTATGGATCAAAACACGCAAAATCATGTGGTTTAATAGATAAAGTAATTAATAGTTTAAAATTAGTAAATATTCAGTATGTTGAACTTGGTGGAGTTCAACCAAATCCAAGAGATGAGCTTGTCTATAAAGGCATTGAATTATGCAAAAAAGAAAATGTTGATTTTATTTTAGCAGTTGGTGGTGGAAGTGTAATAGATAGTGCAAAAGCAATTGGTTTAGGATTTTATTATGATGGAGATTTCTTCGATTTATATAAGAATCAAAAACCAGTAGATAAGTGTTTACCAATCGGTGTCATTTTAACGATTGCCGCTGCAGGTAGTGAATCTTCAACTAATTCAGTTATTTCTTTTGAATCAAGAGGTTTAAAAAGAGGTTTTGGATGCGAATGTGAACGTCCTAAATTTGCAATTTTAAATCCAAAACTTACTTATTCACTTCCTTTTTATCAAACTGCTGCTGGAATCACCGATATAATTTCACACTTACTTGAAAGATATTTTTCAAATTCAAAAGATTGTTTTGTTTCACAAAGAATGATAGAAGGTGTGATTCAATCAATTATTTTTGATTCTGTGCCTCGTTTAATAAAAGACACTAATGATTATGGTGCACGAAGCAATATTATGTGGGCAAGTACTTTAGCACATAATAATATTTTTGGTGTTGATAGAATTCAAGATTGGTGTTCTCATAAATTAGAACATGAATTATCTGCAAAATATGATGTTACTCATGGAGCAGGATTAGCAACTGTTTTTCCTGCATGGATGCTATATAATTATAAAGTTAATATAGATTTATTTTATTGTTTTGCCACAAGAATAATGCATATTAAAGAAGATAAAAATAAAGAAGCAGTCATTCTAGCTGGTATAAATAAATATAAGGATTTTTTAAGCAATACATTAAAAATGCCTACAAATTTTAAAGAACTAGGTGCGAAAGAAGAAGATATTCCATATCTTGCTCATAAACTATTTGAAGACCAACCAATAGTAGGAAACTTTAAGCAAATTGATGAAAAAGATGCCATTAATATATATAATTTAATGCTTAAATAATTAAGTTAAACATAACTAACATTTCAGTAAAAAATACTGATATCATAAAAAGCACATAAAGTAAAGCAAAAATATGCAAAAAATAACGATTTGTGCTTTGATATCAGTATTTTTAATTGTATAATAATTCATGTTTAAGGAGTCATTAAAATGGTCTTAAGAAAAGAAGCAATTGATCTTGTGAAGAACATCTGTAAACGTTATAAAGATGAGCCTTCACCATTAATGTTGATTTTGAGTGACGTTCAAAAAGAATATGGTTACATTCCTCTTGAAGTTCAGGAAGTTATTTCAAGCGAAACAAAAATTCCAGTAAGTGAAATTTATGGTGTTGTTACTTTTTATAATTTCTTTAGTTTGAATCCAAAAGGAAAATATGTAATTGGAGTTTGTATTGGAACTGCTTGTTATGTTAAAGGTGGCCAACACATTGAAGATAAATTCCAAGAATTATTACATGTTAAACCAGGTGAAACAACTGAAGATGGTAAATTTACTGTTGATGGACTCAGATGTATTGGTGCATGTGCTTTAGCACCAGCTATTTCAATTAATGGAAAAGTTTACCCAAAAATGACTGTTGATAAAGTTGCAGCAGTTATCAAAGAATATCAAGATAAGGAGTAACAAATATGGCAGAATTAATTAAAAGTGAAGCTGTACTCGATAAAAAAATTGCCAGTTGTGTTGATTGTTTAGAGAAAAAATTCAGTGGTAAAGATGGTAAACGCCATATTGTTGTTTGTGGCGGAACCGGCTGTTTAAGTAGTGAATCAAAAGAAATATTAGCTGAACTTCAAAAAATGATTAAAGATCATAATTTAGAAGATCAAGTTGATGCAAATATCGTTGGATGTTTTGGCTTTTGCTCTCAAGGTCCTTTTGTAAAAATTTATCCAGAAGATACATTATATAGAGCAGTAAAAGTTAGTGATGTTGCTAAAATTTTCGACGAAGACATTATAAATCATAAAGTTGTTACTGAACTCTTATATGAAGATCCAAATACTCATGAAAGAATTCAAAAACAAGATGATATTAATTTTTACGCAAAACAAAAAAGAATTGTTTTGCATGGTTCAGGAACGATTAATCCTGAAAATTTAGATGAAGCCTTTGGAAACCATAGTTTTGAAGCTTTAAAGAAAGTCTTACATATGACACAACAAGAAGTAGTTGATGAAATTCTTGCTAGTGGTCTTAGAGGTAGAGGCGGAGCTGGGTTCCCAACAGGAAAAAAGTGGCAGTTCGCTTTGAATTCACAAAGCGAACAAAAATATGTTGTTTGTAATGGTGACGAAGGTGATCCAGGTGCTTTTATGGATCGTTCAATTCTAGAAGCAAATCCAGTTAATGTTATTGAAGGCATGATGATTGCAGGTTATGCAATTGGTGCAAGTGATGGATATTTTTATGTTCGTGCTGAATACCCAGTTGCTGTCGATAGACTTAAAAAAGCAATTAAAGAATTAGAAGAAGTTGGTTTACTTGGCGAACATATTTTAGGAACTGATTTCTCATTTAATTGCCATCTAAGACTTGGTGCTGGTGCATTTGTTTGTGGCGAAGAAACTGCTCTTTTAAATTCAATTGAAGGAAAAAGAGGTATGCCTCGACCACGTCCACCATTCCCTGCAGTAAGCGGTTTATGGGGAAAGCCAACTATTATTAATAATGTTGAAACTTTAGCTAATGTTGCATGGATTATTCGACATGGTGCAAGTGAATATGCAAAAATTGGTGATGAAGATAGTAAAGGAACTAAAATTTTTGCTTTAGGTGGTAAAGTTAAAAATGTTGGTCTTGTCGAAGTTCCAATGGGAACAACACTTAGAACTTTAATTTATGACATAGGTGGAGGAATCACTAACGATAAAAAGTTCCAAGCTATTCAAACTGGTGGTCCAAGTGGAGGATGTTTAACTGAAAATGAACTTGATACACCGATTGATTATGGTTCATTAATTAAAGCTGGATCTATGATGGGTAGTGGTGGCGCTATCGTCATGGATGAAGATAATTGCATGGTTGATGTTGCAAAGTTCTATCTTGAATTTATTTGTGATGAATCTTGTGGAAAATGCTCTCCATGTAGAATTGGAACAAAGAGATTACTTGAAGTTTTAACTCGTATAACAGATGGAAATGGTACTCTTGAAGATTTAGAAACTTTAAAGAGCTTAGCATCGACTATTAAAACTGGAGCTCTTTGTGGTCTAGGACAAACTGCTGCAAATCCAGTTTTATCAACTCTTGATAAATTTTATGATGTTTATGAAGAACATGTTAAAGATAAAAAATGTCGAAATGGTATTTGTAAACATTTAATTAAATATCATATTGATCCAAATAAATGTAAAAAATGTTCAATGTGTGCTAGAAATTGTCCAGTCAGCTGTATTAGTGGTGTAGTAGGAAAAGAACCATATGTTATTGATACAGAAAAGTGTGTCAAATGTGGTACATGTATGGCAGTTTGTAGATTTGGTGCTGTTTATAAAAAGTAAGGAGAAAAAATATGTCAAACAAAATTACTATCTATATCGAAAATAGACCTTACGAAGTTGAAGCTGGACAAACCATATTAGAGGCCGCTAAAAAATGTGGATATAATATTCCTTCTTTATGTACATGGAAAAATGGAAAATGCTCTTTAGCTTCTTGCCGTGTTTGTTTAGTTCATGTTGATGGAGCAAGAGGACTTGTTCCATCATGTGCTTATCCAATTAGTGATGGAATGCATATTTCTATAAATGATCCAGAAGCAATTGTTGCAAGAAGAACCAGTGTTGAACTTTTACTCTCAAATCATTATTTTGATTGCAAAAGTTGTGCAAAAGAAGGTCATTGTGAACTTTTAGAGGTTGCTCATATAGTTGGAGCACGACCAGAACAATTTAGCGGTGTTAAAACTCCAACTACTAAAGACGTTTTAGCTCCAGGACTTATAAGAGATACTAGCAAATGTATTTTATGCGGAAGATGTATTGAAGCTTGTAAAGATGCTCAAGGCATTTCAATTTTAGGATTTGAAAATAGGGGATTCAAAACTATTGTTGGTCCTGCTCAAAATCGTTCCTTTAGTCAAGTTCCATGTATGCAATGTGGCCAATGTACATTAGTTTGCCCAACTGGTGCATTAATGGAACATTCATCAATTGATGAATTAGATAAAGCTTTTAAAGAAAAGAAAATTGTTATTGTTCAAACGGCTCCAGCAGTTAGAGCAGCAATTGGTGAAGAATTTGGCGAAAAAATTGGCACAACATCAACAGGAAAGATGGTTGCAGCCTTACATAGATTAGGTTTCTATCGTGTTTTTGATACGAATTTTGCTGCTGATTTAACTATTGTTGAAGAAGCAACCGAACTTATTCATAGACTAAAAGAAGGTAAGAAAGGACCAATGATTACAAGTTGTTCTCCAGGCTGGATAAATTATGTTGAATATTATTATCCAGAACTTCTTGACCATATCTCAAGTTGCAAATCACCACACATGATGATGGGTGCCGTAATTAAATCATATTATGCCGAAAAACATGGGGTTGATCCAAAAAATATTTGCGTTGTTTCAATTATGCCATGTACAGCTAAAAAGTATGAAATTACGAGAGACTATGGAAGTGTTAATGGGGATAGAGATGTTGATATAGTTTTAACTACTCGTGAATTAGCTCGTGTTATTAAAAGAGCCGGTATTAATTGGAAAGCTCTTCCAGATGAAGAATTTGATGCTGACTTAATTGGTGATTATACAGGTGCTGGCGTAATTTTTGGTGTTACAGGTGGCGTTATGGAAGCCGCTATTCGTAGCGCATATTATTTCATTACAGGAAACGAACTTGAACCAGTTGACTTTAAACCGGTTCGTGGATTTGATTCCATTAAGTCAGCAAGTGTAGAATTAAATGGAAAAGAATTTAATTTTGCAGTTGCAAGTGGTATGAAAGAAGCTCATAAATTGTTAGATGAAATTAAAGAAGGAACTTCAAAATATGATTTCATCGAAATTATGGGTTGTCCAGGCGGATGTATAAATGGTGGAGGTCAACCATACGTTAATCCAGCATTTTTACCAAATGAAGATAGCGAAATTTTAGAAACTTATAGACAAAAACGTGCAGATGTCTTATATCGAGAAGATATTGGTCGCCCAATTCGTAAATCTCATTTAAATCCAGATATCATAAAACTCTATAAAGATTATTTTGGTGAATATGGGAGCGAAAAAGCTCATGAATATTTACATACAAAATATAATAAAGATAGAGAAAAGTATCCAAAAATTTGATAAAATAATTATATAAATTTTAATCAATTTTTTGTTTTTCATTATAGCGCTACTCATTAATTTGAGTAGCGTTTCCCTTTTAGTTATCAAAAATTGTTCCATGTATGGCTATAAAAACCATTTATGGGTCTTTTAATTAATATTTGTTCATTGTAAAATAAAAAAGATTGGAACTAAACTTTTATGAAAATTGCAGCTTATAAAGAAAGAGTTGTTTATCAAATTTATCCATCGTCATTTTATGATTCTAACAATGATGGATGGGGCGATCTAAAAGGCATAACGCAAAAGTTAGATTATATTAAAAATTTAGGTGTTGGAATAATTTGGTTATCACCAATTTATGATTCTCCAATGTATGATATGGGGTACGATGTTAGCGACTATAAACAAATAAATCCAAAATTCGGAACAATGGAAGATTTTGATACTTTAATACATGAAGCAAATATTAGAGATATTAAAATTATTATGGATTTAGTTATAAATCACACTTCAAGTGAACATTTTTGGTTTCAAGAAGCAATAAATAATCCAACAACAAAATATAGAGACTACTATTATTTTAAAAAAGGTAGGGGAAGAAAGTTTAAAAAAGCACCAAATAATTGGCAATCAATTTTTGTTGGTAGTGCATGGCAACCTTTAGAAAGTGATAAAACTTGTTACTACATGCATCTTTTTTGTAAACAACAAGTTGATTTAAATTACCATAACGAAGAAGTAATTAAAGAAGTTGAAGATATAATGAAGTTTTGGCTTGATAAAGGCATATATGGTTTTAGATGTGATACAATCAGCTATTTATGGAAAGAAACACTTAAAAATGGCAAGCCTAGATTAACTCAAACTGGGAAAGAACATTATGATAATACAGATGGAAACCATGATTTGCTTAAAAGATTTAGAAAAGATGTTTTAAGTAAATATGACATGGTTATGATAGGAGAAACTCCAGGAACAACTGTTGATATTACAAATAAATATATTAATAATAATGAACTAGACATGCTTATTTCTTTTGAACATCAAAATTGTGATAAAAATAAGCTTCTACCAATCTTTAAAAAACCATTTAATATATTTAAATTTAAGAAGATTATTTTTAATTATCAAAAAAATTGCACATATTGTTGTAATTATTTTGAAAATCATGATCAACTTCGTTCTGTTTCAAGATTTGTTAAACCAAAATATCATGAAATCGGCGCAAAAGCCTATGGTTTATTTTTATTAACTTTAAAAGGAACCCCATTTATTTATCAAGGTGAGGAAATTGGAATGACAAATTATCCAATTCAACCAAAAAGAATCGAAGAAGTAAATGATGTAGTTGCTCATAACATTTATGGATTAGCTCGAAAATTTAAAATTCCGCATTTTCTCGCAATGAAAATGATCAAACTCCAAAATAGAGATAACGAAAGATCTCCAATGCAATGGAACGATAGAATTAATGCTGGTTTCAATAAAAATTGGGCACCATGGATTAAAGTAAATCCTGATTACATCGATAAAAATATAAATGTTGAATACCAAGAAAAAGATAAAGATTCAATTTTAAATTTCTATAAAGAATTAATTAAATATAGAAATAAAAGTGATATTTTAAAATTTGGAACATTTAAAGATGAAAAATCACATCCTTATGTTGTTAAATTTGTTAGAGAATATAAGAAACGTAAATTATTAATAATAATTAATTTAAGTAGTCACAAAATACTAGAAACTGAGAAGCGAGATAGAAAATTAGTTTTATCTAATTATCGACAAGATTTTTATAAATTTTTACCTCCATATTTTGCTGGCATTTATATTGTTCCATAAATCTAACTTAATTCTTTTTTGCCTCTATCTAAATCGTAATATAAACCTTTAAGTTTAAGAAGCTCTTCATGAGTTCCTTCTTCTTTTATTTCACCATTTTCCATAACAATAATTTTATTACAATGATGAATTGTTGAAAGTCTATGAGCAATAATGAGTGAAGTTCTGCCACTCATTATTTCTCCCATAGCTTTTGTAACTAATTTTTCAGTTCTTGTATCAATATTACTTGTTGCTTCATCTAAAATTAGCAGTGGTGGTTGAGAAATTGCCGCTCTTGAAAGAGCTAAAAGTTGTCGTTGACCTTCACTTAAATTATGCCCATCATCATAAAGCATTGTTTCATAATGTAATGGTAATCTAGAAATAAAACCATCAGCATTAGCAATCTTGGCAGCATTTTTAACTTCTTCAAAAGTGCTGTGCATTCTTACATAACGAATATTATCTTTTATTGTGCATGTAAATAAATGAGTATCCTGAGTTACACATGATATTGATCTTCTTAGCGACTCAAGTTTAATATCTTTAATATTTATTCCATCATAAAGAATCGTTCCCTCATTAATATTATAAAATCTAGAAATTAATGAAATAATCGTTGTTTTACCAGCGCCTGTAGGACCGACAAACGCAAGTTTATCACCAACATTTGCTTTAAAGCTTATATTATGAATTACATTTTTATTTTCTAAATATCCAAAACTAACGTTTTTAAATTCAATTTTC
Source organism: uncultured Staphylococcaceae bacterium (assembly GCA_964608215.1). Classification (GTDB taxonomy): domain Bacteria; phylum Bacillota_I; class Bacilli_A; order RFN20; family CAG-826; genus Onthovivens. The sequence continues at coordinate 27,567 of CAZSMV010000006.1, read as the reverse complement.
CCTTTCATTGGTTTAATGGTAAATGTTCCATCATCATTAGGAATTTTCCAACCATATTTATCGCTATATTTTTTAGAATTGTTATCAACTTTAATAAGTGTAATCTTGCCATCATCTTCCTCAATTGGGGTATCTAAAAAATTGAAAATTCTTTCGCTACCAGATAAAGCAGTTAAGATATTGTTAACATGTTGAACAAAAAAATTTAAAGGTTGACAAGATTGTCTAACATAAACTAAATAGCTTGAAAGAGCACCAAAGGTTATATTACCACTTACTAAATTTAGGCACCCTAATATACAAGAAATTGCAAAATTAAAATATGAAAGAGAAGTAATTACAGGCGTATTAATTGCCGTATGATAAAACGATTTTGTTGCAGCCATTCTTAAATTTTCATTATAATCATTAAATTTAATTAAAGATTTATTTTTATGATTAAAAGCTTTAATTACTTTTAATCCATTTATATTTTCCTCACAAACAGCATTGACCTCACTTAATTCATTTTGCATTTCAACATAATATTTTCTAGTGAATTTTCCATTCAAAACAATAAAAATAAATTCAGCGGTCATAAATGCACAAACAACGAGTGAAAGGTAAACATTTATCAAAATCATGCAAGTTATAGTTCCAACAATATTACCAAAACTAAAAATAATATTTGCAAAACTTATATTTAATGAATCATATAAAGTTGAAATATCGTTTGTAAAATACGTCATTATTTGGCCATGTTTATTTTTATCAAAATAAGAAATTGGCATCTTTTCTACATGTTCAATTAGTTCATTTCGTATCTTATAAATAACTTTTTGTGATATTCTAATCATTGTTTGAGTATAAGTAAATAATGCAACTATTGCGCATGCATACAAAATAATCATATTTAATAAAAGCTGCATGAAATTTGAATAATATTCGCTATTTCCTTTATTTTTTGCTGCTAGTTCAATAGCATTAATAACATCTTTAACCATGAAAGTTCCATAAATATTTGCAAAAGATGAAAAACAAATTAAAAGGAAAACTATGATTAGTAGTGGAATCGAACTTCTATAATATTTTAAAAGTCTTCTAAGTACCTTACGTTTATTCATATTACACACCCTTTTGTGATTTAACCATATCTTTATAAATCTGATCACTAATGATTAAATCATCATTTGTTCCTATGTTTTCAAGTTTGCCCTCATTTAAAACAATGATTTTGTCAGCATCTTCAATTGTTGAAATTTTTTGGGAAATAATTATTTTTGTTATACCTAAAAGATTATGTTTAAGATTATCTTTCAAAGTTGTTTCAGTTACACGATCTAATGCACTAAAACTATCATCAAATATTAAAATTTTTGGTTTAGAAATAATTGCTCTCGCAATACAAATTCGTTGACGTTGACCGCCCGAAACATTCGTCCCGCCCTCACTAATTTCAGTATTGAAACCATTATCTAAATGATTTTTTATAAAATCATAACAGCAAGCAATTTTACAAGCTTCAATAACTTCATCCATTGTTGCATCAGGATTACCAAATTTTAAATTTTCAAGAACTGTTCCTTTAAAAAGCAATGGTGATTGAAAACAAAAGCCAATATTTTTATGAAGTTCAAATTCGGCATAATCTTTTACATTATTTCCAGAAATTAAAATTTCACCATCAGAAACATCATAAAATCTATCAATCAAATTAACTAAAGTTGATTTTCCTGCTCCAGTAGGTCCAATAATCCCAACAAATTCTCCAGATTTTATTGATAGATTTATATCACTTAAAACATAATTTTCTTGTTCTAAAGAAGATTTATAAAACACATTTTTAAAAGTTATATCGCCATTATCAATTTTAAGTTTAGAATCATTATTAAATTTTAAATCTATTTCAGTTTGCAAAAGTTCGCATGTTCTTACAACTGAAGCATCAGCCCTGTTAACATTTGTTAAACCATTGTTTATCATTCTAAAAGCACCTAAAGATTGGTGGAGATATGTTAAGAAAGCAGAAATATTTACAGTTGTAATCATATATTTATCATTTATGACAAATCTTCCACCAACATATAAAATTATTACAATAGTTGAGAAAACAACCACATTTAAAACAGGCATACTTAAAGCAGTCATTGAGTAAGATCTATTTGAAACAACTTTCAAAGAACTATTAATTGAATTAAACTTTGAAATTTCATAGTCTTCTTTAACATATGATTTAATCGTTTTAACATTTTTTATTGCTTCTTGAGTATCTTGATTTAATAAATCAGTTGTACTTTGCATTTCTTTATATCTAGGTCTTACTTTTTTTATAATTACAGCATAGGCAGCACACAAAATCATCATTGGAACAAATAAATATATAGATAAATGTGGCGAAATAATTAAAGAAAAAATGATTGAGCATATAAGTAATATTGGTGCTCTAACAAGCGGTCTAAAATTTGTACAAAATGTATTTTGAATAATTTGATTATCATCAGTTAATCTAGTTATTAAGGATGATTGTCTTAAATTATCAATATTATTAAAACTAAAATCTTGAACTTTTTTATAAGTTTCAAGACGCAAATTTGCTCCAAATTTTCTTCCAGCATTGGCAACAAACTTTGCACTTAAAGTTCCAAAAAGAAATGCTAAAACAGCGCAAACAACCATAATTAATGAAATAATAATTAAATTATCTAAATTAATTTGATATTTATTATATTTATCTTGATAAACACCTAAAGAAAGAAGATAGTTCATTAAAAAAGGAACAAACATCTCGAGAGATGCTTCAATAATTGTTAAAGAAAAAGCCAAAATAAACTCTTTTTTAAATGGCTTTATATATTTAAATAATAAAGAATAGTGCTTTGTTTTTCCTTTTTTCATAATTTATTAATTTAAAAAATGTGTTTTTAACACATTTTTTAAATTTTATTGACCTAATGGGTTTCCTTTTCCATCAACAACAACAGAACCAGTTAAAATTAAAATACCATCAATAAACGACCATATCCAACCAATTCCAAATGCAAAGGATAATATAAGTTGTGTAACCCCAATACCTATATAGCCTAAGTAAATTCTTCCAACGCCTGGAAGGAGAATATTTAATAAACCAGCAGCTAGTTTGCTTTTTGCATTCATATTGCCAACATAATTTGTAGAGTTAAAATTATTAGCTTCATTTATATCAGTAGGACATCCACAATTTGGACAATATTTAATATCATCAGCAATTTCTTTGCCACATTTTCTACAGAACATCTTTCGTTCCTCCTTCATAGAAATAATTATATTCTTAATATGGTTAATTTACATTAAAAATAAATATTGAAAAGATAGTTTTATTTGATTATTTCTCTTTATATTTAGCTTAATAATTTATAAAATATGTATGTTCTTAAAGGAGAGAAAATTATGTCAAAAACATATCAATTAGTCTTAATTAGACATGGAGAATCAGAATGGAATAAATTAAATTTATTCACTGGTTGGACTGACGTAGAATTAAGTGAAAAAGGTGTTGAAGAAGCTAAAAATGCTGGCTTGCTTTTAAAGAAAGATGGATTCCATTTTGATGTTGCTTATACATCATATTTAAGACGAGCAATTCATACTTTAAATCATGTTTTAGAAGGAATGGAAGAAGAATTCATCCCTGTTTATAAATCATGGAAATTAAATGAAAAACATTATGGTGCTCTTCAAGGATTAAATAAAGCTGATACAGCCGCTAAATATGGCGATGAACAAGTCAAACTTTGGAGAAGAAGTTATGATGTTCCTGCACCTGCAGTTGAAGAAGATGATCCACGTAATCCAGCTTTACAAGCTCCATATAAAAATGTTGATCCAAAATTATTACCACGTACTGAATGTTTAAAAGATACAGTTGAAAGAGTAGTTCCTTATTTTGAAAGTGAAATTAAACCACAAATTTTAAGTGGTAAAAATGTTATTATTGCTGCACACGGTAACAGTTTAAGGGCGTTGGTTAAATTCTTAGAAAATATTAGTGATGAAGATATTATTTCGCTCAATATCCCAACTGGCGTTCCTCTTGTTTATGAACTTGATGAAAATTTAAAAGTTCTCAATAAAAGATATTTAGGTGATCAAGCTGCAATTGAAGCTGCTATGAAGGCAGTCGCAAATCAAGGGAAAGCCAAAAAATAGTTATTATTTAGTATAAATAGCGTAGTTATATACGCTATTTTTTTAACTTGATTTTATGGAAAATGAAATTATTTTAACAAACATGGTGATGATTTATGATGACCATGAAAATATTCTTGTTCAAAACCGAAAAGCAAATGATTGGCCTGGAATTAATTTCCCTGGTGGTCATGTTAAATTTGATGAATCAATAGAAAATTCATGTATTAGAGAAATAAAAGAAGAAACTGGGTTAAGCATCTGCAATTTAGAATTTTGTGGTTTCTTTGAATGGAATATACCAAAAGATCATAAAAGACATTTAGCGATGTTGTATAAAACAAAAAGTTATAGTGGAAAACTAGTTTCATCAAATGAAGGCGAAATGATGTGGATTAAAATTCAAGATATAAATAAATATCAACAATCAGCCGATTTTGACAAAGTCTTAAAAGTTATGCAAGAAGGCTTGCATTGAATTATATCGATTTAATCAATTAAAGTTCATTTATGACTCTAAAAAGTCATAAATGAGTAAACTAAAAACGAATTGCCAATATTGGTAATTCGTTTTTTAATAAGAAGAAATTTTCCTTGCTAGTTATTTAATAGATTTCTTTGGATCAACAAGCATTGCTTTTGATTCAATTTCATCATTTATAAGTTTAATAAATTCTTCAATAGAAACAGTAACTTGTTTTTCATTGCCATATTTACGATAAGTAATAGTTCCATTTTTAACTTCATTATCACCAATGACAAGAGTATATGGAATCTTCATCATTTGTGAATTTCTAATTCTATAGCCTAATTTTTCTTCTGAATCATCAAGTTGAACTCTTAATTTATCATTTTTTAATGTTTTCAAAAGATTTTTACAATATTCAAGATGATAAGTGTTATTTACAGGAAGAATCTTAACTTGAACAGGAGTACACCAAGTTGGAAATGCTCCAGCAAAGTTTTCAGTAATAATTCCTAAAAATCTTTCGATACTTCCTAGCATTGCTCTATGAAGCATAATTGGTTGTTTCTTATTTCCATCTTTATCAATATAGTAGCAACCAAATCTTTGTGGTAAATTCATATCAAGTTGAATTGTTCCACATTGCCAAACTCTACCCATACAATCTTTTAATTTGAAATCAAGTTTTGGCCCATAGAAAGCACCATCGCCTGGATTAATTTTAAACTCTTTACCACTGGCCAAACATGCTTCTTTTAAGATCTCTTCAGATTTATTCCATAATGCAATATCACCAATATATCCTTCTTCTGGTCTAGTAGAAAGTTCAATTCTATAGTCTAATCCAAAAAGAGTGTAGCAGTAGTTGTATAAACCAATTAAGGTTTTAATCTCGGATTCGAGTTGATCTTCTCTACAATAAATATGCGCATCATCTTGAGTAAAGCAACGAACTCTAAATAAACCATTTAAAGCACCGCTTGCTTCATGTCTATGAACAAGACCCATTTCAGCAATTCTGCATGGTAAATCTTTATATGAATGAATACTTGAATTATAAACCAAAATTGAACCTGGACAATTCATAGGTTTAATTGCATATTCTTTATCGTCAATTTTAGTAGTGTACATGTTTTCTTTATAATGATCCCAATGTCCACTAGTAATCCAAAGTTCTTTGCTTAAAATAATCGGAGTATTAACAACTTGATATCCATATTCATTTTGTAAATCATACCACCAAGCTTCAATATTACGTCTTAATGTCCAACCATTTGGAAGCCAAAATGGGAACCCAGGACCATATTCACTAATCATAAATAATCCTAAATCTTTACCAATCTTACGGTGATCTCTCTTTTTTGCTTCTTCTTTGAGTAAGATATGTCTATCTAAATCTTCTTTACTCCAACAAGAAATACCATAAATTCTAGTTAATTGCTTATTTTTTGAATCGCCTCTCCAATAAGCGCCTGCTAAATTTTCAAGTTTAAAGTTTTTAATGTATCCAGTTGAAGGAACATGAACTCCTAAACAAAGATCAAACCAATCACCTTGTTTATAAATAGAAATTTGTCCATCTTCTAACTCAGAAATTAATTCCTTTTTGTATGGATTATCTTTAAATAATTCTAATGCCTTATCTTTTGAAACAATTTCTCTAACAATATATTCATTCTTTTTAGAAAATTCTTTCATTTTAGCTTCAATTTTTGCTAAATCTTCTTGTTTTAAAACATAATTTTTAAAATCAACATCATAATAGAAGCCATCTTCAATTGCTGGTCCAATTGTAAAGAGTGCATCTGGCCATAATGCATGAATTGCTTGAGCCATTAAATGACTTGTAGAATGATTTAAAATATGAAATGCTTCAGGAGAAGAAGTAGTGATTAATTCAAATTCTTTTCCATTTTTAGGAAGAGGTCTATACAAATCATAATCTTTTTCATCAATTTTATAAGCTATAGCTTTTTTCTTATTTTCAGGATCTAAAAGCAATGCAACATCCATTCCATTTGCATCATCTTTTACTTCAATTTCTCTTTGATTTACTAAAATTTTCATAAATTCTCCTTTTTTAAGAATAAAAAACGTCCTTAGAAATAAATTCTAAGGACGTAAATTACGCGGTACCACCTTAGTTATAGAAGAACAATTCTCCTATCACTTAGTTTAAAATTTTAAGGATAAATTCTAACCTTTGCTCAGAAGTGGTAATTATTAATTTTCTTTAAGAAATCTTTCATCAACAACTAATTTCCTCTCTAATAAAGAAAGCGTAATAATCGTTTCTTCTTCAACGCTATAAATATAATAGACTTATTTTCAACTAAATCAACAATTAAGCAACACTTTTGTTCTCTGGAAGATTAATAATTCTCATAAAATTTGCTTTCCCAGAACCAGTAGGAGTGCCACCACTTATTAATATAGAATCACCAGGATTAAGTCCTAATTGTTTTGCATAATATATTGACAAAACTTCCATTTCTTCAATAAAATCAGGCATTTTAGTTGGAATATAAGTGGAGTAAATTCCCCAATAAAGAGCATTTTGTAAACAAGTTTTTTCTCTATTGCTTATTGAAAGAATTGGACAACATGGTCTTGCTTTACTAATTCTTCTACTTGATTTACCAGTTTCAGTAAAACTAACAATTAATTTTGCGTTAATTAATTTAGCAGTGTTTGCAATGGAATTTGCAATTGCATCATTATTAACTTTTTCACTAGAATCATAAGCTTCCTTTGCAAGGCGTTCGAAATCAAGTTGTTTTTCCATAGTTGAAGAAATCCTTGTTTGCATATCAACTGCTTCAATAGGATATTCACCACTTGCGCTTTCTGCACTTAGCATAACACAATCGCTTGATTCATTAATTGCTGTTGCTACATCGCTAACTTCGGCACGAGTAGGGACTGGAGAATGACACATTGAATCGAGCATTTGAGTTGCAGTAATAACAGGTTTTCCTTCTTTTCTACACATTGAAATAAGTTCTTTTTGAATAATTGGAACTTCTTCAGGTGGAATTTCTACACCTAAATCACCTCTAGCAACCATAATACCATCGCTAGCATCAACAATTTCCTTAATATGCGATAAGGCGATAACATTTTCAATTTTAGAAATAATCTTAATTTCAGGATGACCCTGTTCCTCAAGTAATTGTCTAATTTCATTAACATCATCAGCAGTAGATACAAATGATGCGGCAATATAGTCAACACCATGCTCACTACCCCAAATAAGATCGTTTCTATCTTTTTCGTTCATAAATGGCATGCTAAGTCTTGCACCAACACAATTTACACCTTTTTTACTTCCTAAATCGTGACTATCTAAAGCTTCACAAACAAGTTCATGATTGGCTTTATCTTTTTCTCTAACAATTAAATCAAGTTTGCCATCATCAAATTTAATATGGGTTCCAATTTTAGCATCGTCATATAATCCAGGGAAATTAACACTAATTTTTTCAGGAGTACCTAAAACTTCTTCCATTGAAATTCTAACTGTTTGTCCTTTTTTGATAGGAATCAATTTGTCTTTCATATCATGACATCTGATTTCTGGACCTTTAGTATCAAGCATAACCGCAATATATACACCTTCTTTTTCAAGTGCTCTTGCTTTGTTAAGCTTTTCTAAATGTTCCTCATAACTACCATGAGAAAAATTTAAACGCATACAATTCATGCCACGTTTAACAAGTTCTTTGAGCATTTCTTCAGATTCACTTGCTGGGCCAATAGTGCAGACAATCTTAGTATTTTTTGAAATATTTCTTTTTATCATTGTTTAGGTCCTTCCAATTATTTAATTAAATCAAAGTCTTCATATAAATCTTCATGTTTATCTCTTGGAGTTGCTAAAGCTTCGTAAATATCTTGGTAGTGGAGTTTATTATTCACAATGCCAACACAAACACCACCAATTCCTTCATTTAAAAGTTTAACAGCATAAGCACCCATTCTTGTACTATTAAATCTTTCCATAGCACTTGGACGTCCACCTCTTTGAATATAACCTAAAACATCTAATCTAGTGTCAAACCCAGTTTCTTTTTGAATTCTTTCGACTAATGCTTTAGTATCGAGTAATTTTTCACTAACTAAAATTGTAACGTGATCAGGATTCGTTTTCTTTAATTCTTTAAGATCATTAATAAGTTTATCAAGATCAACTGGTCTATCATTTGTAATAATAAAATCAGCATGAGTTGCAATACCAGCAAATAATGTTAAATCTCCGCATTTATTGCCCATAATTTCGATTACACCACATCTATTGTGACTACTCATTGTATCATTAATATCATCAATTGCAGATACAACTTTATTTAAAGCAGTATCAAAGCCAATGGTAAAATCAGTTGAAGAAATATCATTATCAATTGTTCCTGGAAGACCAATGCAATTTATTCCTTGTTCACTTAATTTTTTTGCGCCCATATAACTTCCATCGCCACCAATGACAATTAGTGCATCTATTCCATGTTTTTTTAAAGTTTCAATACCCTTTTTTTGAAATTCTGGATCTTTAAATTCAGGTAAACGTGCTGATTTTAAAACTGTTCCTCCTAAAGAAGAACTATATTTTGCATAATCTTTATCAACCTTTTCTATTTCATCATGAACTAGTCCATAATAACCATGTTTAATGACATACATTTCTTTATTTAATTTACAACCTGCTCTAATTGCACCAATCATTGCACAATTCATACCAGGAGCATCGCCACCACTAGCTAAAATACCAATTTTTTTAATCATAAAAAAACTATCCTCTTTCCTGGATTATTATATAATAAATAGATCGATAGATGTAGTAGATATTAATTCAAATTATTTTAACTAAAAATTATTTTTTGATTTAGCATTTAGTCTATAATAAAGGAGCGCTATGATTACACTTGATTCAATATATACTTTAAAGAGACGTGGAGTATTGTCTATTAATGACAATCAATTTTTATATAGTCTTTATTTACCTATTATTGGTTATAAATCATTATTTATTTACGAATTTTTAGTTAATGAATATTTTTATGGTTCAAAAGAAAATAAACTTTCACATTTTATTAAGTTTTCTAATATGAAAGTTGGTGAATTTATCGAAAATAAAAATAACCTTGAATCAGTCGGACTTTTGCAAACATTAGAGAATGAAAATCATTACATTTTTATATTAAAATCGGTTTTAAATCCAAATGATTTTTTTGAAAATACTGTTTTAAAAAATCTATTTATTTCTAAAGTTGGAAAAGAAAATGCTCTTCAAATCATAAAAAAATATGAAATAGATGATATAGATTTTTCGAAATATATTGATATAAGTGCGGGTGTTAATGAATCTTTTGAAATTAAAGTTGATGAAGACACAAAACTTGATGAAGAACCAGAACTCATTTCAGTTAATAAAAACGAAATAAAAGATTCATTTGATGATACAAAATTAATTGAATTCATCGCTAAAAAATCAAATATTAGTCTCAAAGAATTCACAAACGAGGATATTAAAGAAATGCACAGACTTGGATGTTTATATGGGTTAAACGAAGATATTATGGGTTATATCATGATTGATGCATATAGATTTGATAATCCTAAAGATAAAAAAGTCGATTACGCATATTGTAACAAACGATGTAAAACCGAAATATCAAAATATAAAGCATATAACCAACATAGGTATTCAAGTAAAGTTAGTTCGAATACAAAAGAAGCCAATAAAATTAATTATTACGAGAAAATTAGTCCAAGAATTTTCTTAAAAGAAAAACAAAATGGGGTCGAACCTATTATGGCTGACTTAAATATAATTGATTATTTATCACAAAATATGGGCTTTAGCGATGGTGTTATAAATGTAGTATTAGAATATACTTTAAAAAATCTTGATGGAAAATTACTTAAAAACTATATTGAAAAAGTTGCTGCCACTATGAAAAGAAAAGATATAAAAAGTACCCTCGAAGCTTACGATTATTTATTAACAAATAACAATAATAAAGTTAAAGAAAATAAACCAATCATAAATGAAACAGCAGCGACTAAATCAATCGATTTAGATGAAATCAGTGATGATGATATCGGAGATTTATTATAATGGAAAAAATTAATTTCTTTAATATTGATGAAAATGAGTTAACCGAATATAGAGAAGATTGTTTTTTAAAAATCAAAAAAGATCCGGAATTTTATGGGCTTCTTTTGGATAATGGCTTTGAAGATTTATCAATAAAAAAATATATTGGAAGTTGTAATGCTTTTTATGAGGATTACAATTTTTGGAAAACAATTAAAACAATCGATGATGTAAATAAAACAGGGATAAAATATGGTTATAAATTGAAAATGGAAAATGGTCTTTTAGTTAGAACTAGATATTTATTACCCGCCTACCAAAAATATATGGATTTTCAATCAAAATTTATATATAAAGATTTTGATGATAAATTCGACAAAATTTCACTTAAGGATGTTGATAATGTAACCCTAAAATCAAAAATCAAAAAGTTAGTAAAAGATAAAAGTTGGATTTATATAACAGGAGCAATTAGAAGCGGAAGAACTTTTTGTGCAATCTCTTTAATTAATGCTAGCGCAAACAAAGGGGCTTCTGATCTAGCATTTATAAATACTCAAGTAAGATTTAAAGAATTGCAAGAAATGTATTTTAATGAAAAAAATGAATTCAATAAAATAATTGATAATCTAAAAAATTCTCATGTATTGGTTTTTGATGGTTTTGGTAATGAATACATTAACGATATTGTAAGAGATAATATCGTTTTACCAATTTTATTATCGCGAGCCTCGAATGGAAAAACAACGATATTTACGAGTGATTTTTCAATTAATGACATTATTTCTTTATATTCACAAAAAGATAAATCAGGTAACAATATAAAAGTTAAACAACTTTCAAATATTCTTAAATCTATGATAAAAGATGAAATTGTATCAAGCAAAACAAGTTTATACTAAAAATCGATTAATCAACGATTGAATCGATTTTTTTATATAATTCATCTAATGTTAAATTATTTTCTATTATATGAACATTTTTATCACTTTTATAATAAAAATCCTTATTAATTGCTTTTGAACATTGTACATCGTCTCCACGTTTATTTAAGTGTTCAATTTGTTTTTCTTTAGAAACTTTCAAAACAATTATTTCTTTAAACATATATTCAAAATGAGCCTTAAAAAGTAGTGGAACTTCAATCGCTACTTTACCATTATCTTTAATAATTGAAACAAGCTTTTCTTCTAAAATTGGATAAATATAATTCTCAACAGCAACTTTTTTATCTCCATTTAAAATCATTATTTGCTTTGCTGCTTTGACAATTTCTTTATCATCAATATTGAAAGAAACCCCTAATATTCTACTAATTTTGTTACTAATTGCAGGATTTCTATATAATTCATGCACTATTTCATCACAAGAAAAAACTAAATAATTTTTAGATTTTAAATAGTTTAAAACGGTTGACTTGCCAGAACCAATTGGTCCTGTAATTCCTATTGCCTTTCTTATTGATTCGTCAATTTGACAATTTGGACAATAAGTTGTTCCTCTTCCACCAATAAAAGTTTTGTGAAATCTTGTCCCACAAATAGGGCAAAGTTTTCCTTCGTGACCATAACATTTTAAGTGTCCTTGCATTCTTCCATCAACACCTTCGCTAGGATGAAATGAATGAATAGTGGAACCACCACATTCTATGGCTTCATTTAAGATTTTCTTGGCATTGACACATATATTTTTTACTTCATCATCTGTTAAATCTTTGCCTTTCTTGAATGGCGATATCTTGCATGCATAATTAATTTCATCAGCATATATATTACCAATACCACAAAAAATAGTCTGATCAAGTAAAAGATCCTTTATACATTTATTTTTATGAAGTTTTTCCTTAATATCTGGATAAATCGATGGTTCTAAATTCAAGGGTTCAATTCCAAGTTTTTTAATCATCTCTAAATTTTTATATTCATTAATTGTTGATAAATACATAATTCCAAATTTTCTTGTATCATCAAAAGCCATACTTGAACCATCTTTAAAATAAAAAAGTGCAGTTGTGAATTTGTTTCGATGGTAGGCCGACTCTGAATATCTCCATTTTCCTTCCATTCTTAAATGATTAATTAAAACTAAATCATTTGAAAACAAAAAAAACATATATTTTCCGTATCTTTCAATATTTAATAATGTTTTATTTTTTAATTTTTCTTTAAATTCATCAAGATCACTTAAAACAAGTTTATTAAAATAAACTTCGACGTGATCTATTGTTTTTCCCTTAACTAAAGGTAATATAATATTTTTAACTGTTTCAACTTCTGGCAATTCTGGCATATTTATTTAGTATCAAACCAAGTTCTGGCGTACCCTCCATCAACTTTTAATGCAACATCTAAATTAACACAATTTTCCATTATTTCAGAAACTAATGCTTTAACTTTATCCTTTTCATCATCATAAACCATTAAAATAACTTCATCATGAATTTGTAGAATTAATCTAGATTTATAATTATTTTTAGTTAATTCATCATCAATTTTAATCATAGCAATTTTGATTAAATCAGCAGCAGATCCTTGAATTGGGGCATTCATAGCTGCTCTTTTTGCAAATTCTCTAATTTGATAAGATGGATCATTTATTTGCTCAAGATATCTTCTTCTATTAAACATTGTTGTTGCATATCCATGAGTTTTAGTAAATTCTACAAGCGAATTTAGATATTCCCCAATTTCAGGGAATTCTTGATAAAAACTTGAAATTATTTCTTTTGCTTCTTTAGGAGAGACTTCAATTTGTTCTGCTAAACCCCAATCACTAATTCCATATACAATTCCAAAATTAACAGCCTTAGCTCTTCTTCTTTCTAAAGAGGTTGGTTCTCTTCCTTCAATATGGAAGATTTTCTTTGCTGTTTCTGAATGAATATCATGCCCTTCATTAAACATATTTATAAAAGATTGACTCTTTGATAGATGAGCTAAAACTCTTAATTCAATTTGAGAATAATCTAAAGAAAGAATAAGTTTGTTTTCATCCTTATAATAAAACGCTTTTCTAACTATTTTTGCTTCTTCATCTCTAACACTGATGTTTTGCATATTTGGTTCACTAGATGAAAGTCTGCCAGTAGTGGTGTTTGCTTGATTAAATGTGGTATGAATTTTATTGTCATCATGAATAAAATTAATGATTCCATCGACATAAGTTGAAATTAACTTTGCATATTTTCTATATTCTAAAACAAGTGGGACAATTGGACTTTTATCTATCAAATCTTTTAAATATTCAACTGATGTAGAACCTTTTTTATTTCCAGCAAGGTGTAATTTATCAAAAAGAATCACGCCTAATTGTTTTGGTGAAGAAATATTAAATTTTTCACCTGCCAATTCGTAAATCATATTTTCTAGTTCATCTAATTTACTTTGCCAATTCTTTTTATATTCTAAAAGAACATTTTTATTGACAGGAAATCCTTCGATTTCCATCTTTGCTAAAACTAATGTTAAAGGTTGTTCAATCGAATAGAGGAGTTCATATTGATCTTTTTCCTTTAACTTAAAGACAACATTTTCATATATATTTAAAGAATAGTAAGCTTCTGCACTTGATAATCTAGGATTCCCTAAATCTAATAATAATGAATTAGAAGAAGTGTAACTAACATCAATCTTATTATTAAGCATAACATTTTCAAAATCAGGTTTTGTTGATGAATCTAAAAGATAATTAGCTAATAATAAATCAAAAAATAAGCCATTTATCGTTATTTTTGCTGTCTTTAAAACACAATAAATTGTTTTATAGTTAAAACAATATTTTTTTATTTTTTCATCACTTAAAGCACTTAATAATTTTTCATCTTTCAATACATTTTCTTTTCTTAAATAAAAAACTTTGTCTTTTAATGAAATTGATAAACCATAAAGTTCCGCATCATGATAATTAACATTAGTATCGTAATCTATTCCAAAACCGAAACCTTCACTCAAATCGACGTTTTTTGTTGTTTCAATTTCAATAAAATCTATTTCTTTGTTTACGACTGTTTTTCTTTTTAATTCTTTAGGAAGTCTAGAAACTAAACTTTTAAGTTCATATTTTGCTGCAAATGAGTTTATTTCATCAAAGTCATAACCTTTATAAATGGTCTCGTTCACTGTAAAAGATATATCATCTTCAAGTCTGATAGTGGCAAGTTTTTTAGATTGACGGCCGATTTCTTGATTTGTTACGATAGATTCACAAACTTTACTAGTTTGTGTTTTTGCATATTCAATTATATTTTCAAGATTACCATGTTCTTTAATTAAAGTTAGAGCAGTTTTTTCTCCAACTTTAGGAATTCCTGGAATATTATCGCTTGTATCGCCAAGTAATCCTTTAAGATCCGTAATTTGAATTGGTTCAATTCCATATTCTTCATGAAATGTATCTAAATTCATTTCATGAATATCTTTAAGTCCTTTTTTAATGAGTTCAATTTTTATATTTTTATCAATTAATTGAAGATAATCATGATCACTGGTATAAATTTCTACGCTATAACCTTCATTTCCAGCTTTTTTTGCCATAATTCCAGCTATATCATCAGCTTCAATTTCATCAGATTCATAATATGGGATGGAAAGAGATTTTAAAAGTTCACGAGCAATTGGCATTTGAAGAAGTAATTCTTCTGGCGTCTTTTTTCTATTTGCTTTATAATCCTTGAATTCTTGGTGTCTAAAGGTATGCGATCCTTTATCAAAGGCAACAAAAATTCCATCGTTAACATCAATAGTTTTTAGTATATTTGAAAGCATATTTGAAAAAGCAACAATAGCATTAGTGGGAGTACCATAAGTTGTGTGAAGGATTGGCGTATCTTTAAAACTGGTTGCATAGAACGCTCTAAATAAAAGGCTATTGCCATCAATAATTACAATTTTTGACATAATTAATTCTCTACTTTCCTAATTGAATTTAACACAAAATTTAATTCTTGAGTTTTATAATTCTTTCCTAATTTTCCATTAATCAAAAGGACATCATTTCTTTTGAATGTGTTGATTGTATCGATATATTTTTCATATGTATCACTAAAAACAGTTATATCAATATCATCAAAATCATCATAAGCTTCTATAAAACACATAGATTTATTTGTTTTTGTTGTAATTTTCTTAACATTCCTAAACAATACTAATATATTTGCTGTTTCATTTTCTTTTAAATCGTAAAAATTTGAAATTTTAACATCTTTTACTTTTTCTTTATATTTACTTAATGGTGATTCGCTTAAGATTACCCCAACCGCATCTCTTTCAAGTTGTAATCTCATGTCTATATCATCATCAGCTTCTATATAATAAAATTTTAAATCTTCATCGATTAAGCTCTTACCATTAGAATAAAAATCAGCTATCTTCATTGCGGATTGAATTGATTTTTTAAGTGATTGTCTATTTGAATAAAGAGAATCAAAAACGCCAGCGTCAATCATTTTTGAAACCTGAGCATCAGTTATTTTTTCTTCATGACCAGTCATTCTAACAACAAAATCAAAGAAATCTTTAAAATTTCCATTTTTAGTTCTTTCATTAAGAATATTCATAATAGTTCGTGTAATAATTCCACTAATTGAAGTGAAAGGCATATAAAGTTTGTTGTCTTTTGTTACAAAGTTAAATTCAGAAATATTAATGTCAGGAAGATGTACATCTATTCCTTCTTTTTTAATTTCTCCAATATATTTTGAAAATTTAATATCTTTACTATTTTGAGAATCAAGTATTGATGCATAAAATTCAAGAGGATAATATGCTTTTAAATAACTCATTTGTGCAGTAATCATTGCGTAAGCTATAGCATGGGACTTATTAAAACCATATTCGGCAAATCTAGAGATTAAATCATAAACTTGATTTATTACTTGGATTTTATGGCCTTTTTTAATGGCGCCAGAAATAAACTTTGCTTTCATTTCTTCCATCTTGGTCTTAATTTTTTTAGCACAAGCTTTTCTTAAATTATCAGCTTCAGCAAAACTAAAACCAGCAAAATCCTGTGATACAATCATTATTTGTTCTTGATAAATCATGATTCCATAAGTGGATTTTAATGCGTTAATTAATGATGAATCTAGATAAGTAATTTTTTCTAAACCTTTTAAACGATTTGCATAACTTGGCAGATTAATTCTTGGACCAGGTCTATCTAAGGAAATAAATGCGGCTAGTTCTTCGAAATTTCTTGGTTTAAATAATCTTAAAGCACTATTTGCTGCGCTTGTATCAAGTTGAAAAAGACCCATCGGTAAGCCTTTTTTAATTGGCTCATATATTTTTGCATCATTTAAGTCTATAGATTTTATATCAATATAAATGTTTCTATTTTTTTTGATTAATTTAATGCAATTATCAATAGTAGTAAGGTTAATCAAGCCTAAAATATCCATTTTTAAAAAACCTTCATCCTCAAGATAATCTTTTTCATATTGAGTTATAAGGCCAATATTGTCATTAAATAAAGGAATTGCTTTATTTAATGACACGTTATTTAATACGATACCAGCGGCATTAATTCCTCTTTGCCTACCTAATCCTTCAATTAATAGTGCTCTTTTAAATACTAAAGAAAAAGTAGAGTCGTTATCAATTTCTCTTTTAAAATTAGGAAATTTCTCATATGCTTGTTTTAAAGTTACCTGTTCATTATTTTTATCAACAATTAATTTAGTAAGCATAGAAATATCATTATTTGAAACATTATAGATTCTTCCAATATCCCTTAAAGCTTGCTTAGCGCCAATTGTTTGAACAGTTACAATATTTGCAACTTTATCTCTTCCATATTTGTTTTTTAAATATTCTACAACTTCTTCGCGTTTTGTATCGCTAAAATCAATATCAATATCTGGCATCGATTGACGTGCAGGATTCAAAAATCTTTCAAAAAGTAAATTATATTTCATTGGATCTACATCTGTGATATTTAATAAATAAGAAATTAACGCACCTGCAGCAGAACCTCTACCAGGACCAACAGGAATATCATGAGTTTTTGCAAAATTTACATAATCTTGGACTATTAAAAAATAATCACAATATCCCATTTCCCTAATTATTTTAAATTCATAATTTAATCTTTTTCTATAATCTTCATGTTCATCAAGATTAATATTTCTTTTAATTAAGCCTTCTTTAACTTTTTTAATAAGCTCATATTGCGCATCATTTATGCCTTCATCAAGAGGAAAATGTAGCATCTCGCCACGCTTTTTCTCAAATTCAAAATTAATTGAGTTAGAAATTACTTCTAGTTCATGCAGTTCATTTTCGGTATAAAATTTATTAAGTTCCTCACTTGTTTTTAAATGATAGAAACTATTTTTTGGATTATAGTTTAAATCAAGTTTGGTTTGATTTTTAATTGCATTTAATAAATCAAGAACAATGGCATCATCTTTCTTTAAATATTTAACACAAGAGTGTGCAACAATTTTGTAAGAATATTTATAAGTAAAATCTCTAATTAATTCATAATGAGGAATTTTTGAATTTTCGTAACATTCTAATCCAATATAAAAACTAGATGAATTAAAACCTTTTGCAATCTTTGCTAGCTTATTTTTAAATTCATCATTAATGTTATCAAAAAGACTAGAGGTAGTGGAGATTATTACAAATAGTCCATCTGCATTTGCTTTTAATTCATCTAAACTTAATTCCCTAGAACTTATTAAACTAGAAATATTACATAAGTTTTTGTAACCTTCTTCATTTTTAATCAATAAAGTAAAAAGAAGACCTTCAACAATAACATCCATTCCAAAAATAGCTTTAAGACCCATTTTCTTAGATAAGGCATTAAATTTTGGAAAACCAATCAAAACATTTTTATCAGTTATTGCAATTTCTTTAATATCATTTTCTTTTGCAATCTCTAATATTTTTGAAATTAAAATGCCACTTTCCAAAAAGGAATATTCACTATATACATGGAAAGGAAGATACATAGCTTATTTTTCTCCTTTTATAACAACCTCATCCAATCTTTTTAATAATTTTGGAAGTTCACTCAAATCTGCAATTTGAGCACCAGCAGCTTGATTGTGACCTCCTCCTTTAAATTCTTGAGCAACTTGATTAACTTTATAATTTCTGCTTCTTAAAGAAACTCTAAAACATGGTTCGGTGATATCTTCAGTTACAGAAATCCAAATATTTATTCCTTCATAATTTGAGAAGAAATTTACATATTCTTTGCCTTGGTCGCAAGTTAAACCAAGTTCGGTTAAATCTTTTTGAGTCAAAACATAATAACAAACACCATGTTTTGTTATCTTAAAATTAGTTAAAACAAATTTTATGAAATCAAGTGATTTCATATCTTTTGTGTACATCTCTTCATAAAGTTTAACAAGATCAAAACCTTTATTTACAAGCTCTGCGCCAACTTCAAATGTAAATGGAGCAGTGGAGCCAAATAAAAATCTACCATTATCACCAACCATTCCAATATAGAGAAATTTAGCAGTTTTTTTGCTTAATGCATAACCATGTTTTTCAAAATAAACCAACATGCCAGCAATTATTTCTGAACATGATGATTTTTCAATCTGAACAAGCGATTCATCAGAAACTTTTTCATCAGTTGGATGATGATCAATTTTTAAAACATAATCCGCTTTTTCATATCTTGGATCAGCAATTCTTTTTTTATCACCAACATCACAAATAATCGCTAAAAATGGTTCTTCAGAAAGATATTTATCACTAACTTTGCTTACATTAGGAAAAATTTTACCTGAAAAAACTACATGATTATCGCCAACAGTTCTAATTTCTTTGTCTTTAAAATTTTCTTTTAACCAAGTTTCTAGTCCAAATTGACAACCAAGAGCATCAAAATCAGGCATGATATGTCTAAAAATAACAATTCTTTTATAATTTTTAACTTTTTTTAAGAATTCTCTATAAAATCCTTTATTTTTTTTAAATTCTTCTTTTATAAATTCCATCATTGATACCTATTTTTTAAGAAGCATATTATATGCATCACGAGCAATCATGACTTCTTCATTAGTTGGAATTACTGCGACTTTAATTTTTGATTTATCAGTTGATAATAAACCTTCTTTACCACCATGAAGTTCATTATTAATTTTTTCATCATAATCAACTCCTAAAGCTTCTTTAATATTATCTAATACAAGTTTACGGTATAAAGCGCTATTTTCACCAATACCAGCTGAGAAAATAATTAAATCGCAACCACCAAGTCTAACATAATATTGTCCAATAAAATCAGCAACTCTTCTTGCCCACAATGAATTTGTTAGAATTGCTTGCTTGTTTCCTTCGTTTGCAGCTTTTTCTAAATCTCTTGTATCATCACTAATTCCGGAAACACCTTTTAAACCTGATTGCTTACTGAATTCTTGGAAAATTGTTTCTGGATCTTTTCCGGTTTGTTTGCAAACATAATAGAAAACAGATGGATCTATATCGCCGGTTCTTGTTCCCATCATAATGCCGCCAGTAGGAGTTAAGCCCATAGAAGTTGCAATACTCTTGCCATCTTTTACAGCAGTAATAGAAGCGCCACTTCCTAAATGACAAATAATAATCTTTGAATGAATATCATTATTAACATATTTAAGACCTTCTTGACTTAAATACTTATGACTTGTACCATGAGCACCATATCTATAAATTAAATATTTTTCAGTATACTCATGTGGAATTGGAAATGTCTTATCAACTTCATCCATGCTTTGATGAAAAGCAGTATCAAACGAGCAAATGCCAGGAGTATTTGGTAAAACTTTTTGGAAAGCTCTAATTCCCGTTAATTCAGCGGCATTGTGATTTGGTGATAGTGGAATGAGTGATTCAATCTTATTCAAAACATCATCATTAATAACTGCAGATTCACTAAAATATGGACCGCCTTGAACTATACGATGACCAGTTGCTGCGATTTCATCGTATGATTTAATGATTCCATCCTTGATTAAAGCATCCATAACCAGTTTAACTGCAACCGCATGATCTTTAACTGGTAAAGTTTCTTTATTAGTTTTTCCATTAAATTTTACAGTAAAAATACCATCATCATGTCCTATCCTCTCAACAATACCAGAACAAATTACCATTTCTTCAGGCATTTCGTATAATTTAAATTTTAAACTACTACTTCCAGCATTAACTGCCATTACTTTTGACATACTATTATTTCTCCTTCATAAAGTCTTATTTATTATAGTCTTTAAAAAGACTATTTCATACTAAAAAAGCCTAAAAGCAGAATTAAAAAAATGTTTATTCATGAAGATTTGTGCTTCACGAATGAACGCAACAAGTTCAATAATGAATTATTAACGAACAGATGTTTCTTTTTTCTTATCTAATTTTTTAAAATTATATTTCGAATTACAATAAATATTTTTAAATAAGCCTATCATCAAAACAATTGTTGCATTAATCCAAGCAAAACCATCTCCACACATGACTGCAAAATATGAGATATCGCTGGTAGGATTTTGCGGATTTACAAGCATTGGCAAATATAAACATACAACAACTCTCGTTACAAGTTCAGCAACTCCAGCTAAAAAAGGAAATAATGGTTTTTCAATTCCTTGAAGTGAATTTCTTCCTACAAATAGCATCCCTAGGAAGAAATATAAAGGCATATTTATATAAAAATAGTATTGAGCATATTTTATTGTTTGGGTATTAATATTACTTGGACTTAAGAATAAATATAAAAAAGCTCCATTAATAGTCAAAAGCAAACCAACTCCACAAAGAATTATGCATGTAATAATTGTCATAACCAAAGATGTATTCACACCTTTTTTAACTCTTTCATATTCTTTTGCTCCTTCATTTTGTCCGCAAAATGAAAGCATTGCTGAGCCAAGACCACTTGGGAAAGTCATTAATGCATTTGAAAGTTTGTTTGCAGCCCCATATCCAAGTTGAGCAGGCTGAGTAGCATCGCCACTTGCAATATCAAATTTGACAACTGCACCTTGCATCAAGATGATTCCAATTGCTAAAACGCTGAATTGTAAACCAAGAGGAACACCATTTTTAATATGATCCCAAGCATATTTCCAATCAATATTTAAATCTTTTAATTTTATTTTAAAAACATCATATTTTTTATACGAATAAATAAAACACAAAACACCCGATAGAATTTGCGCAATTATGGTTGCAATTGCCGCGCCAGCAACGCCCCAAGAAAAAGTAACAATAAATAAAATATCTAAAAATACATTCAAAACGCAGCTTACAAGTAAAAAAATAAGTGGAGTAATAGAATCGCCAATCGATCTCAAAACGCTGCTAAATAAGTTAAAAAATAATTGTGCTATTGTCCCACAAAAATAAATAAAAATATACAAATAAGCATATTCATAAATAGGATTTTCTTTAGTTATATTAATCCAAGAAAGCATTATATTTATTGATAATAAGCCAACAATTGTTAAAACTAAACCAATTAAAAAAGTAATGACAATTTGAATCGAAAATGATTTTTTAACGTCATCAAGCCTATTTGCGCCAAAAGCTTTAGAAGTTAAAGCACTAAAACCAGAAGAACATCCAAAACCAAATTGCAATATAATAACAGTCAAACATCCGACGTCATTTATTCCAGCTATCTCATTTGCGGATAAATTTTGTCCAGCAATAGCCGCATCTGTGATTGTATAAACTTGCTGAAGCAATAGGGTTAATAAAATAGGAATGCTAAATAAAATAATATCTTTTGTAATACTTCCTTTAGTCAAATCTATAGGTTTAAAAATATCTTTAATGCTCATAACACTTTCTCACGAGCGATATTTTAAAATTATTTTTATAGGAATCAAGAAGATTTTAAGTGAAATTTATAAGAAATTTGATTACTAAAATAAATTCATATTTTCTTTTTTAAATATAAAGGATAACTAAGTTCTAATGAATTGTTTCTAATAATAACTGTTTTATTTGAAATTAAATCAATGTAATCACCATTTTCTAATATTTTGTCATTTAGTTTAATAACATTTTCGCTCATATTAAATAATCCAATAATAGGCTCATTATTTTTGTAAATGTTTTTAAATCCAATAACATATTTACCTAAATCTAAGCAATTACTTTGAATTAATTCTAAATTTAATTTATTAGACTTTAACGCAATTAGTCTCTTAATAAAATTAAAATAGTTTATGTCTAGTATTTCTAAAGAAATATCATCTTTATCGAATAGACTTGGTAATTTACATTCTTTTGTTTCTTGACCTCCATATACAAAACCAGCACCTTTAATAAAGAAAATGAATGCATTTAAATTCATTCTTAATTGATCCGATTTGGTAAATGAACATATACGTTGAATATCATGATTTTCTAATGTTCCAATCTTTAAAGCTTTAGTTGGAAGACAAACATTTTCATAAAGAAAACTACGTTTATAATAATCAAGAAATTTTACATCTTTAGTTTTCAAATAATCTCTTAATAATTCGTAATTTGAATATCTATAAAGCAAATCAAATCCATCTTCATAAAGTTCGGAATCTGAACAACAGTTGCAATCATTTTCACGCACGAAACTTGCAAATTCTGGCTCAATAGCTTCACCCAATAAAATAATATTTTTATTTATTTCTCTTAATTTTGGGAAAGCATATCTATATAACTCATTAGGCAACAAACTTGCTACATCAAATCTAAACCCATCAACACCAAGATTAACGTAATATTTTAAAACTTCCGTTACATAGTCGATTAATAGTTGATTATTAGTATAATTTAAGTCATAAACATCAGTCCAGTTACCAAATCTATTAGCAAAATCGCCATTCTTATTTATATAATAAAATTCTGGATGCTCTTTAATTAATACGCTATCTCTTGATGTGTGATTAAAAACTACATCCATTATTACTAGCATATTTCTTTTGTGAATCTCAAAAACTAATTCTTTAAAATCATCAATTGTACCGTATTCATGGTTAATTTTATAATAATCACTAATAGAATATGGTGATCCTAATGTTCCTTTTCTACCATTAATACCGATTTCATTGATAGGAAGAAGTTGAATAATTTTTATTCCTAAATTCTTTATATAATCTAATTTCTTAATTAAAGCTTTAAAAGTACCTTCTTTTGTATAATTTCGAACATATACTTGATAAAATGTGAATGTTTTTAATTCGTTATTCATTTTTCAATCCCCTTGAATTAATCATAAGCTTATTTATCAATTTATAAAATTGATTTTAAAAGTCAATAGATGATTTTGAATAAAAGATTTTATTATTTTTGTGATTCAACAAATATTGTATAAAAAAATCATTTTTCATATAATTAGAAAAATTTAAAAAAAGGGGTTAATATGAAAAGACAAGCAGGGGTTTTATTACATATAAGCTCATTACCATCAAATTATGGAATCGGAACTTTAGGAAAAGAAGCATATAAATTTATTGATTTTTTGCATAGTGCTAATTTTCACATTTGGCAAATTTTGCCATTAACATTAACAAGTTATGGAGATTCGCCATATCAATCACCTTCTAGTATTGCGCTAAATCCTTATTTCATTGATTTAGATTTATTAATTGAGGATGATCTTTTAGAAATAAAAGATTGTAATTCAATTACATGGTGCAAAAATGAAAATCGAGTTGATTATGAAACATTATTTCATGAAAGATTTAATATATTAAGAAAAGCTTTTAAGAAATTCGACAAATCAAACAAAAAATATAAAGATTTTTTAGACAAAAAAGAATATTTTGATTTTGCTATTTTCATGACATTAAAAGAATTACATAAATTTAATGCATGGAACACTTGGGAAGAAAAATATCAAACATATAGCAAAGATTTAGTCGATTTCGTTGTTAAAAACTATGGTAAAGATGTCCAATTTTATGAATGGACTCAATTTATATTTTTAGAGCAATTTAATAATCTTAAAAATTATGCTCATAAAATGGATATAAAAATCATGGGTGATATGCCAATTTATCTATCATATGATTCAGTTGAAGTTTGGAAAAATCCTGAACTTTTTCAATTAGATAAAAAACATAATCCGACAAATGTAGCTGGTTGTCCACCAGATTGTTTTAGTGAAGATGGTCAACTTTGGGGAAATCCTTTATACAATTGGGAATACATGAAAAAGAACAATTATAAGTGGTGGAACGAACGCATAAATTACAATTTAAAACTTTATGATTTTGTTCGTATTGACCATTTTAGAGGCTTCAGTGGATATTATTCAATTCCTTATGGTGATAAAACAGCTAAGAATGGTAAATGGATAAAAGGGCCTGGAGCTGAAATGTTTTTAGATAAGTTGCAATTTCCAATTATCGCAGAAGATTTAGGAATGATGGACGACGATTTTTATAAAATGATGGATATTGTAAAGTATCCTGGCATGAAAATTGTAATTCAAGGGTTTGATGGTGACAAAAATAGCATCTGGAAACCATCAAATTATACAGAAAATTTCTTTAGTTACACTAGCACACACGATAGCCAAACCGCTAGACAATTTTATGATGAATTAAACAAAGAACAAAAAGAAGTTTTCATTAATGATTTAATTAATGAATGTCTTTTAGCTAATGTTGAACCACCTCATAAAAATGATGATCCAAGCGTATTTATTGATAAAATTATCGAAATCAATTTATTTAACAAAGCAAAAATTTCAATGTTTGCTATGCAAGATTTACTTGATATTGGTAAAGAGGGAAGAATGAATTTCCCATCAACATTATCCACTGACAATTGGAGTTGGAGATTATCTAAAAACCCATATTCAAATGAACTAATCAAAAAATTAAAAAAATTAATTAATAGTTCAAATAGAAATTAATATTGATTATTTATAACATCATCTTTAACAAATAGAGTATATAAAAACATTGATAAGAAATTTAATGAACCATATAGGCCAATCGCAAAAAATACTGATAGGTCTATTTTGGAAAAAGTGTCAGGATACAATGCATTAATTCCTACATATGCAAGAAAAAACCAAATAAATAAAAATAAATTTAAAACACTAAATATTATAGAAACTATAAAAACTGGATAATTTATTTTTTTCCTTTTGTTAAAGCAAATATAAGGAAAAACTTCCGATCCTTTTTTAAATGATCTTATATACCAATAAATTTGATATCCATTTAAAATGGCCAAAATTGCAAATCCAGCAAGATTTAAAAGAAAATCTACATTTCTAGTTTTTAAAGTTTGCTGCAATGAAAATGCATCAATAAGCAAATAGATTTCAAGAATGAAACTCAATATATACAAAGATAAATAAATAATTCTAAATGTTTTAATTTTCATAAAAATATTTTAACCCAAAATCATGCATTTATAAAATATTTTAATTCAAGATTTGACTTAATCTAAACTGGTATATCTACTAGCAATATTAGATTTATGAATTTTGCTATAAATAATAAAAAATGTAACCACTTTCATTTTTTTAATATTTATAATAAAAAGTCGGCTAGTAGCGGACTTTTTTATTTATTTTTTATAAAAAGTAAGCGTTTTCATTAAATGTTTTCATACATTTTTCATTGTTGAATGAAATAAAAAGAAGCATATATTAATATCCGTAAGGAGGAACGAATTATGAGTTATTTTGCAAAAGATGAAGACTTACAATATGAAGAAAATGGCAATGTTGATATTTATGCTTTAACTAATAGTCCAATTTGCAATCAAGGAATTCCTTCATATGGGATCTTATTTATAAAAAAAGAAGACAACAATGAAGAAGATTCAGAACTTGATTTCTAATTTTCTAGGTAAGTTTAATTTAAAATTAAAACGCCAAATTAATTGGCGTTTTTATTTACTATTGACAATGATGCTATAATATATAAGAAGGAAGAAAATTAAAATTATATAGATTTTATGATATAATTTTGCAAGATGAAATTATTATACAATATGCATACACATACCACTCGTTGCGGACATGCAACAGGAACAGATGAAGAATACGTAAAAAATGCAATAAAAGCTGGTTTTAAAGTTCTCGGGTTTTCTGATCATGCTTTTTTTCCAAACGTTGTACATAAAGGGATGAGAGGAAATTATGAAGAACTTGACGAATATATATCTAGCGTTTTAAAGCTTAAGAAAAAATATCGAAAAAAAATTGATATAAAACTTGGTTTTGAAATTGAATACCAAGAAAATTATTACGGATTTTATAGATATCTTCTTCAAGATAAAGGATTTGATTTTTTAATTTTGGGTCAACACGTCACTTACTCAATGGATGGGAAACCAAATTTCTATTTTAATGGAAAAGATGATATTGAAGGAATTAAACGTTATAAAGATGATTTAATTAAAGGGATGGAAACTGGTTTATTTTTATATGTATGTCATCCTGACCTTTTTATGACAAATGTTACAAAAATAACACCAGAAATTGAAAGTGTCTGTGATGAAATTTGCAAGGCTAGCACGAGACTTAATATTCCTTTAGAAATAAATCTTGGAGGTCTAAGATATGCAAATTTGGTTTCTGAAATCAAAGGAACACAACCTTATCCAAATCATTATTTTTGGGATATTGCAAGAAAAAACAATGTAAAGTGCGTTATTGGAATAGATGCTCACAATCCAAAAGAATTATTAGATATTGATAAAATTAACTTTGCATATAAGTTTATCGAAAAAAACGGACTTAGTTTAGAAGATGATTTGAAAATGATAAATTTAAATTATAAGGATGGAAGCAAATAATTTGTCTCCATCCCTTATTTTTATGAAAATTTTCTGTAAAAAATTTTCATTATAGAAAAAATATGTGAATTCTTAGACTTATTTCCAATTAAAATAGAAAATAAGTAATTATCAAG
>CAZSMV010000005.1:4885-48552 GCA_964608215.1 uncultured Staphylococcaceae bacterium | reverse complement strand
AAATAGTTTTAATCAAAACAGCACCATATCCCACCACAGAATTTAAAGTGCCGAAATTTTAGACATATAAAAAGAGCTCCGAAGAGCTCTTCATGGTTTTTAAATAATTACTATTTAAGAATTTCAGTAACTGTACCTGCACCAACAGTTCTTCCGCCTTCACGGATTGAGAATTTGGTACCTTTTTCAATTGCTACTGGGTGAATTAATTCAACATTGAAGTTGACATTATCACCTGGCATAACCATTTGAATTTCTGGTGGTAAAGTGATTGTACCAGTAATATCGGTGGTATGGAAATAGAATTGAGGTCTATAGTTACTTAAGAAAGCAGTGTGTCTTCCACCTTCTTCTTTCTTTAAAACGTAGACTGAGCAAGTAAATTTGCTATGTGGAGTAATACTTCCTGGTTTAGCAAGAACTTGTCCTCTTTCGACTTGTGATCTATCAACACCTCTTAATAAAGCACCAATATTATCACCAGCTTCAGCGAAATCTAATGTCTTACGGAACATTTCAAGAGAAGTAACAACTGTCTTGATGGTTGGTTTAATACCAACAATTTCACATTCATCGTTTGGTTTTAAGGTTCCTCTTTCAACACGACCAGTAATAACGGTACCACGACCAGTAATTGTTTCAACGTCTTCAATTGGCATTAAGAATGGTTTATCGTTATCACGGACTGGATCTGGAACATAGCTATCAACAGCATCCATTAATTCGATAACACTCTTTTCATAATTTGCATCGCCTTGTAAAGCTTTGAGAGCACTACCTCTAATAATTGGAGTGTCATCACCTGGATAACCATATTTATTTAATAAGTCTCTGACATCCATTTCGACTAAATCGATTAATTCTGGATCATCGACCATATCGCATTTATTTAAATAAACAACGATATATGGAACACCAACTTGTTTAGCAAGTAAGATGTGTTCACGAGTTTGAGGCATAACACCATCGGTAGCTGCAACGACTAAGATAGCAGCATCCATTTGGGCTGCACCAGTAATCATATTCTTAACATAGTCAGCGTGCCCTGGGCAATCGACGTGTGCATAGTGTCTCTTCTTTGTACTGTACTCAATGTGAGCAGTATTAATTGTAATACCTCTTGCCTTTTCTTCTGGTGCGGCATCGATTTGATCGTAGTTCTTAACTTCGCCAGCATCGATTAAACCTTCTTTAGATAAGACGTGAGTGATAGCAGCAGTAAGAGTTGTTTTACCATGGTCAACGTGGCCAATGGTACCAATATTCATATGGACCTTGCTTCTATCAAATTTTGCTTTTGCCATAAATTTAATTTCTCCTTTATATATGCATAACGCATGTAAATATTTTATATTAAATCATTTTTCTATTCAATAATGTTTATAAACATTAAAGGTTGAAAAACAATCTAATTTATAGCCTAAATTAATTAAGCTTTTGTTACCCCACTTTTCTTGATAATTTCATCTTGGATATACTTTGGACATTCTCCGAATTTTTCAAATTCCATAGTGAATGATCCACGACCTTGAGTGAAACTACGTAAATCAGTGACGTAACCAAACATCTCAGAAAGTGGTACTTCAGCCTCAACAATTTTAGCGTTACCACGTTGTGATTCACCAGTCATATTTCCTCTTCTACGTGAAATATCTCCGATAACATCACCATAATATTGTTCTGGAACTGTAACTTCAACCTTCATAATAGGTTCTAAGATAACAGGATCACATTTTGCAGCAGCTTGTTTAAGAGCTAAAGAAGCAGCGATCTTATAAGCAGCTTCGCTACTATCAACATCGTGATAACTACCATCAAATAATGTAGCTTTGACGTCGATTACTGGATAACCAGCAATCAAACCTCTAGTCATTGCATCAACTAAACCATCTTGAGTTGGTTTGAC
This sequence comes from uncultured Staphylococcaceae bacterium, assembly GCA_964608215.1. Classification (GTDB taxonomy): domain Bacteria; phylum Bacillota_I; class Bacilli_A; order RFN20; family CAG-826; genus Onthovivens. The sequence continues at coordinate 46,646 of CAZSMV010000005.1, read as the reverse complement.
ATATTCTTTTGGAACACTTCCACCAACAAGAGCATTAACGAATTCAAATCCTTTTCCTTCGTTAGGTTCGAATTTAATCCATACGTGACCATATTGTCCACGACCACCAGATTGTTTAATATATTTACCTTCACAATCAGCAGATCTACGGATTGTTTCTCTATAACCAACTTGTGGTTTACCAACATCTACTTGAACATTAAATTCTCTCTTTAAACGATCAACAATAATATCAAGATGTAATTCACCAACACCAGCGATAATGGTTTGACCACTATCTGGGTCTGTATGAACTTTGAAGGTTGGATCTTCTTCAGCAAGTTTAGCTAATGCTAAACCCATTTTTTCTTGGTCGGCTTTTGTTTTTGGTTCGATAGCTTCTTCGATAACTGGTTCTGGGAATTCCATCTTCTCAAGTGTAACATCAACTGATGTATCGCAAAGAGTTTCACCAGTGGTAGTATTTTTTAAACCAATAACAGCACCAATATCACCAGCATGAAGTTCATCAACTTCTTGTCTATGGTTTGCGTGCATTAAGACTAAACGAGCAATACGTTCATTTTGTCCTTTATTGCTGTTATATACATAACTTCCACTCTTTAAAACGCCAGAATAAACTCTAACGTAAGCAAGTCTTCCAACGAATGGATCAGTTGCGATTTTGAAAGCTAATGAAACGAGTGGTTGATTATCATCTGCTTTACAGAAATATTCTTTACCAGTCTTTTCATCAGTACCTTTTGCTGGAGGTATTTCAAGTGGTGATGGTAAGTAATCAATAACACCATCGAGTAATTTTTGAATACCTTTATTTTTATAAGCACTACCACAGAAAACTGGATAGAACTTTTCAGCTAAAACTGCTTTACGAATAACTTCCTTGATTTCTTCAACTGATGGTTCTTTGCCTTCAAGAATTTCTTCCATTAAGTGATCATCGAAACCAGCTAAATCTTCAAGTAATTCTTCTCTTAATTTCTTACATTTATCAACTAATTCATCTGGAATTGGAACTAATTTTGGATCTTCATGTTCTGCACATCCTGTATAATCCCAAGCTTCCATTTTAACAAGATCAACAAGACCTCTAAGTGAATCACTGATACCAATTGGATATTGAACAGCTTTTGCATTTGCACCAAGTTTTTCCTTGAGTGATGCAACTGACATATCAAAATCAGCACCAATAGCATCTAATTTGTTAACAAAAACAATTCTAGGAACACCATATTTACTACCTTGTCTCCAAACAGTTTCAGTTTGTGGTTCGACACCATTCTTTCCATCAAGAACAGTGACAGCGCCATCAAGAACTCTAAGAGATCTTTCGACTTCAACGGTAAAATCGACGTGCCCTGGAGTATCGATAATGTTTACACGATTACCTTTCCAAAAACAAGTTGTAGCAGCACTAGTAATAGTAATACCTCTTTCTTGTTCTTGAACCATGAAGTCCATAGTAGCAGCGCCATCATGAACTTCACCAATCTTATGAATCTTTCCTGTGAAATAAAGGATTCTTTCGGTTGTTGTTGTTTTACCGGCATCAATGTGAGCCATAATACCGATATTACGAGTATGCTCTAAATCATATTCTCTACCAGCCATAAATTTCTCCTAAATTACCACTTATAGTGTGCATAAGCCTTATTGGCTTCAGCCATCTTAATTGTATCTTCTTTCTTCTTAACACTAGCTCCAGTGTTGTTTGCTGCATCAATGATTTCGTTTGCTAATTTTTCTTTCATAGATTTTTCTTTTCTTAATCTTGAATAATTAACTAACCATCTTAAGCATAAAGTAACTTTACGTTCTGGTGAAACTTCAGTTGGAACTTGATAGTTTGCAGCACCAATACGTTTAGCCTTTAATTCAACATCTGGCATAATGTTATTAACTGCAGTTGAGAATACATCATTTGCAGGTTTCTTTGTTTTTTCTTCAATAATTGCGAAAGCACCGTATAAAATTTCTTCTGCGGTACCTTTTTTACCATCTAACATAATCTTGTTAATTAAACGAGTAACTAACTTTGAATTATAAATTGGATCTGGTAAAACATCACGTTTACTTACACTACCTTTTCTTGGCATAAACTATTCCTCCGCTTTTGGTTTCTTAGTACCATATAAAGAACGACCTTGTCTACGGGCTTCAATACCTGCGCAATCAAGACATCCTCTAATGATGTGATAACGAACACCTGGTAAATCCTTAACTCTACCGCCACGGATCATAACAGTACTATGTTCTTGTAAATTGTGTCCTTCACCACCAATATAAGCGGTGACTTCGTAACCATTACTTAACTTAACACGAGCGTACTTACGTAAAGCTGAGTTTGGTTTCTTAGGGGTCATTGTGCCGACACGGGTACAAACGCCTCTTTTTTGAGCACTATTTTGATTTGTTTCATGCTTTTTAAGTGAATTAAATCTTTTTAAAAGTGCTGGTGCCTTTGATTTGAAGACAGGTGTCTTTCTGCCTTCTCTAACTAATTGATTAATAGTTGGCATTAATTTCTCTCCTTTTCACTTTCTCTTATACACACAAATCCCGGTGTATCTAAATACTCGATTAAAAAATCGCTTCATTCAGCCTTAATATTTTACTCAAAACAACAATCATAAGTCAACAAAAAAATGTAATATTTTCATGACAACGATATCAGCGAACCTTAATATTAAAATCCCGTATTAATCATATAAAAATCATTCATGAAGCAATACTTTTCTTTATTAAATTTTGGTTTCATATAAGACACTTCGCGTTTTATATTATGAATAGCCAATTTCAAGAATGGTTTTTCTAGCAATAATTCTTGTAAAAATGCTTGATTTATCAGAAAATATCAAAAAATGTGCAAGATGAGATAATGAAAAAAACAAAACATAAAAATAAGTGACAAAACAATGAATTTTTTAAAAAATCACATAAATGACTTAAACTCATTCCTACCTTTAGATAAAGATAAACTTTTGGAGTTACTTAATTACATTGAAAACCAATTTATTATTTCGTTATCTAATACTCTTGCAGGTAGTGAAAAAGTTGATGAAAATTTATTAAATTTAGCAGAAGATGCTATCGATGATTTAAAATCCATAGACTTAAATTTTGAAGATTTCAATAAAAGAATAAAACAAAATTAGAAGCCCCTATTGAAACTTTTTTCATTTTTGAATGCAAAAAGTCATAGTTGAACTCATACTAAAAGCCCAAGAAATTTCGTTCTTGGGCTTTTTAATAATCATTTATTAATTATTATGTGAATAATTATATTGATCTTCAGTCATTAAGCTTTCTTCATCACGATATTGAGCATTATCATCATCAAGTGAGTGTTCGCTATCATGGATACCAATATATTGTTTCTTAACATCTTTCATGGTATCCAAAACATCAAAGTCTCTTAAGATTTCTCGCTCTTCTTGCTCGCTCTTGAGACCATTACCAGCAGGAATTAACTTACCAGTAATAACGTTTTCCTTCAAACCATGGAGAGGATCGGTCTTTCCTTTAATTGCAGCATCTGTAAGAACACGAGTTGTTTCTTGGAATGATGCAGCACTTAAGAAGCTATCAGTTTCAAGTGCAGCTTTTGTAATACCTAAAATTAATGGGGTAGCAACAGCAGGGCGTTTCCCTTCAAGTAAGACTTTTTCATTTGCTTCATTGAATGCAACAAGTGAAACACGAGTTCCAGTGATTAAATCTGTATCACCTTTATCGATAACAACCATCTTACGAAGCATTTGTCTAACAATAACTTCGATGTGTTTATCAGAAATTCCAATACCTTGGCTACGATAAACTTTTTGAACTTCTTTAATGATATATTGTTGAACATGAGCAACATCACTAACTTCAAGTAATTTTGAAGGTTTAATTGCACCTTCAGTTAACATATCACCATTTGAGACGCTATCGCCTTTTTTGACTCTAACTCTAGCGCCAAAGTTGGTTTCATATGACTTTTCTTCTAAATCATTCTTTATTGTAATTGTATAAACGCCATTATCTTCAACGACATCACTAACAACACCAGAAATTTCTGAAATTGTTGCTTCGCCTTTTGGAGTACGAGCTTCGAAAAGTTCTTGAACACGTGGAAGACCTTGAGTAATATCGCCACCAGCAACACCACCAGAGTGGAATGTACGCATTGTTAATTGAGTACCAGGTTCACCAATTGATTGAGCAGCCATAATACCAACTGCTTGACCAACTTCAACAAGTTTACCGGTTGCTAAGTTACGGCCATAACAATGAACGCAAACACCATCTTTAGTTTGACAGCCAAATAATGAACGAATCTCAACTTTTTGAATTCCTGCATCAACAATCTTTTTAGCAAGAACTTCATCAATCATTGTATTTCCTTCGACAATAACTTCTCCAGTTCTTGGATCAATTACATCGTGACAAGCAAATCTGCCAACTAAACGATCATAAAGTGAAACGATTAAACTATTTTGAGTTGTGTCGTAAATATCACTTACAAACGAACCATGATCTGCATGACAATCTTCTTCTCTAATAATAACGTCTTGAGAAACATCAACTAAACGACGTGTTAAATAACCTGAGTCAGCAGTCTTTAAAGCGGTATCTGCACCACCTTTACGAGCGCCGTGAGTACCAGTAAAGAATTCTGCAACGTTTAAACCTTCACGGAAGCAGGATTTAACAGGAATTTCGATAGTTTCACCAGATGTAGAACCCATAAGACCACGCATACCCATTAATTGAGTAAAGTTAGATTTACTACCACGAGCACCACTATCACTCATTATAAACAATGGATTGTGTTTGTCTTTATTTAATGAATCAGCGACAGAATCAGCAATTGTATTGGTACATTTTGTCCAAATAGCAACGACCTTTTCGTGTCTTTCTCTATCGGTTAAATAACCTCTTCTATATAAAACTTCGACCTTATCGACTTCTTCATCAGAAGAATTAATAACATCTTTCTTTTGATCTAAAACATTAATATCACTGATTGCGATTGTTAAACCACTAATGGTTGAGAATCTGAATCCGTTATCCTTTAATTTATCAAGAATAGCACTTGTCTTTTGAGTTCCATATCTATGGAAAACTTCGTCAATAATATTAGTAATATCCTTCTTCTTAGTTGGAGAATTTAAAGGTTGCTTTTTAATATATTCAGCAATATTTGTTCCTTTTGGTACAAAGAATTTAATTAAATCGGATTTTAAATTTTCTGGACCAGTACTATTTAAATATGGGAAATCTGCTGGGAAAACTAAATTGAAAATCATCTTACCAACAGTAGTAATTAAATATCCATTTTCCATCTCTTCTGTAAATCCAGCTTTTTTCATTTCTTTTCCTGGAATCGCAATACGAGTATGTAAATGAATCTTCTTTAAATCATAAGCCTTATAGACTTCGTTAATATCTTTAAATACTTTGCCTTCCATTTTGCTATAAGCAACGTATTTATCGTACATTTCCTCATCGCCTAATGCTTTATACTTCTTTGCCTCATCCAAGAAATCTTTTGCGGTTTCTTCAATTGTTAAATAGTAGTTACCAATAAGAATATCTTGAGATGGAGTAACAATTGGTTTTCCATCTTTTGGAGCAAGAATGTTATTACTTGCAAGCATTAAATGTAAAGCTTCTTCTTGAGCAGCTTTAGAAATTGGAAGGTGAACAGCCATTTGGTCACCATCAAAGTCAGCGTTAAATCCAGTACAAACAAGTGGATGTAAACGGATTGCTCTTCCATCAACTAAGATTGGTTGGAAAGCTTGAATACCAAGTCTATGAAGTGTTGGTGCACGATTAAGTAGGACTGGGTGTTGTGAAATAATCTTTTCAACAACATCGTAAACATCTTCATCTTTTGCATCAATTTTTCTATCAGCTTGACGATGTAAAGTACATTTGCCTTCTTTAATTAAAATAGCAGCGATAAATGGTCTAAGTAAATTAATAGCCATTTCACGTGGAAGTCCACATTGATACATCTTTAAATCTGGTCCAATTGCAATAACTGAACGACCTGAATAATCAACACGTTTTCCAAGTAAATTTTGTCTAAATCTACCTTGTTTGCCTTTTAAACCACCACTTAATGATTTTAAGGCTCTGCCTGATGGACCAGTAACAGGTTTCCCATTACGACGTCCATTATCTATTAAAGCATCAACAGCTTCTTGAACCATACGTTTTTCGTTCATTAAAATAACGTATGGAGCATTCATTTCAATTAATCTTTTTAAACGATTATTACGTGAAATAACACGTCTATATAAATCATTTAAATCACTTGCAGCAAATCTACCACCATCAAGTTGAAGCATTGGTCTAAGATCTGGTGGTATAACTGGAAGAGCATCTAAAATCATCCATTCTGGTTGGTTTCCAGATTTGATAAAAGCATCTAAAACTTCAAGTCTCTTAGTGTCTTTTGTAAGTTTTTGACCTTTAGCGCCTTTAATACCACTACTAACCTTTTCAAATTCTGCTTTTAAATCAACTTCATGAAGCAATTTCTTAATTGCTTCAGCGCCTTCACCAAATTCAGCTCCAGTGTGCTCACTAATAAAATCAGCACAACCAAAGAAATCGAATGGTTCGGCTTTATTTTCAAGGTGTGAAAGAATTTCATTAGCCTTTGCATAATCAACCCCATCAGCTAAACCTTGATTCATTAAATCTTCTTGAATCTCTTTAATGCAAGTTGTAAAAACTTCTCTTCCAATTTCATCATCTAAAAATTGTTTATAACTTAAAGTCTTGCATGTGCCAGGATTCATACAAATATGAGCGGTAAAATAAACGACTTCTTCAAGTTGTTTTGGAGGAATATTAAGAACAAGTCCCATTCTTGAAGGAATACCTTTTAAATACCAAATATGAGAACATGGAGTTGCAAGTTCGATATGTCCCATACGTTCTCTACGGACATCTTTTGAAATAACTTCAACACCACACTTTTCGCAAACAACACCAGCATATCTAACTTTTTTGTATTTTCCACAATGACATTCATAGTCTTTTGAAGGACCAAAAATCTTTTCGCAGAATAAGCCATCCATTTCTGGTTTTTGTGAACGATAATTTATAGTCTCTGGTTTTGTAACTTCACCATGACTCCATTCTCTTATTTTTTCAGGAGAGGCAAGTCCGACTTTTATACTAGCTAATTTATTTACATCAAACATGTGACATCCTCCTATCCTAACATTTCATTAACGGTCTCTTGATCGTTAGTGTCCACTTTATCTTTTTCAGTTTCTTCAACTTCTTCACTATATTCATCTTTATCAACATTTCCATCTTGTTGACCTATATTACGAAGCGATCTCATTGAACGTTGTTCTTCTTTTTGAGTTTGTCTTGCTAAATCGTCCATATCAATGATTTTTCCATCTTGATCTTTAAGTTCAACATTCATTGATAAACCCATAAGTTCTTTTGTAAAGACTTTGAATGCTTCTGGAATTGATGGTTTTGGTAAAGGTTGACCTTTTACGATAGCTTCGTAAGCTCTCTTTCTTCCGACTCTATCATCTGATTTGATTGTCATCATTTCTTGTAAAGTGTAAGCTGCTCCATACGCTTCAAGAGCCCAAACTTCCATTTCACCGAATCTTTGACCACCATTTTGTGCCTTACCACCAAGAGGTTGTTGTGTAACCATTGCATAAGGTCCAGTAGCACGTGCATGTAACTTATCATCAACCATGTGGACAAGTTTAATCATATACATAACACCAACATTGATACGACTATCGAATCTTTCGCCAGTTCTTCCATCAATTAAGGTGTATTTCCCATCTTTTGGCATCTTTGCTTCATCCATCATCTCTAAAATTTCTTCATTTGAAATTCCATCAAAAACAGGAGTTGCAACTTTTAAACCACCAAGTTTCTTACAAGCCATACCTAAGTGGACTTCAAGAACTTGACCGATATTCATACGTGAAGGAACACCTTGTGGATTTAACAAAATATCAACTGGAGTTCCGTCAGGTAAGAATGGCATATCACAAGCTGGTAAAATCTTTGAAATAACACCCTTGTTACCATGTCTTCCTGACATTTTATCACCTTCACTGATTTTTCTCTTTTGAACAATATAAACTCTAACTTTCATATTGACATCAGGAGCAAGCTCATCGCCATCAGCTCTTGTGAAAACTTTGATATCTAAAACAGTTCCAGCGCCACCATGAGGTACACGGAGTGAAGTATCTTTTCCATCTTTTGATTTATCACCAAAGATAGCATCTAATAATTTTTGATCTGGAGATGGTTCAGTAGCTCCACGTGGAGTAACTTTACCAACTAAAATATCTCCTTCTTTAACATCAGTTCCTGGAAGAACAATACCACGAGGATCAAGATGTGATTTTGCTTCTAAAGAAGTATTTGGTACATCTGGAGTAATTAATTCTTCACCATTTTTTGTATTTCTACATTCAACTTCATAAGATTCAATATGGAGAGTTGTATAGACATCATCTTTGACAAGTCTGTCAGACATGATGACAGCATCTTCGTAGTTGTAACCTTCAAAAGTCATGAATGCAATTGTAACGTTTTGTCCTAAGGCTAAATCACCATTTTCCATACTTGGACCATCAGCAATAATTTGACCTTTTTTAACCTTATCTCCTTTATTGACAATTGGAGTTTGATTAATGCATGTTCCTTGGTTACTACCTTCAAATTTGGTTAAAGCATATATTCTTTCGCCATCTTTTTCTTGGACTTTAATAGTCTTTGAATCTTTATATGTAACAGTTCCATCACCAGCTGCAATTAAAGCTAAACCGCAATCATGAGCAATGGTATGTTCAAGACCAGTTCCAACGTATGGAGCATGTGGTCTAAGTAATGGCAAAGCTTGACGTTGCATGTTAGCACCCATAAGAGCACGAGTATTATCATCGTTTTCAAGGAATGGAATACAAGCGGCTGCTACAGAAACAATTTGCATTGGTGATTCATCAATGAAATCAACTTGTTCTCTTTCAGCTAAAACGTTCCTTCCATTATAACGAGCTACAATTCTATCACCATTTAATTCGCCATTTTTAATATCATCACGAGTTGCTTGAGCAATAACGTGATTATTTTCTTCATCAGCAGAAAGATAAACTGTATCTTCCAAAATCTTTCCAGTTTTCTTATCAATTTCTCTATATGGAGTTTTAATAAAACCATATTGGTCAACTTTTGCATAAGTTGCAAGGTTATTAATTAAACCAATGTTTTGACCTTCAGGAGTTTCAATAGGACAAATACGGCCATAATGAGTAAAGTGAACATCACGGACTTCCATACTTGCTCTATCACGGGTAAGACCACCAGGACCCAAAGCACTAATTCTACGTTTATTTGCAAGTTCAGCAAGAGGATTAGTTTGATCCATAAATTGTGATAATTGTGAACTTGCAAAGAATTCACGAATTGCAGTATTTACAGGTCTAACATTAACTAATGATTGTGGAGTTAATTCTTTAACTTCCATTCCAGCAGTAATTGACATTCTTTGTTGAACGTTTTTAGCCATCTTAGTTAAACCAATTCTAAATTGTGTTTGAATAAGTTCGCCAACGCAACGAATTCTACGATTGCTTAAGTGATCGATATCATCAACATCACCAAAACCATCCATCAAATTCATAAAATATGAGAAAATTGCAACGATATCACTAATTGTGACTCTAGCAATTGTTAAATTCAAATCTGTACCAATAACAATTGATTCTTTTTCACGTTTTTCATCAGCATAAACCTTAACAATATTGACTCTTCCATGTTCATCAAGTTTTGTGTTGATTGGTAATTCATGTAAATGAGCACCTTTTTCAAAAAATTCTTCATCTTTTAAAGCATCAACCATTTCTTTACTTAATAAAGTACCTTTTGGATATTTAACTTCGCCGTTTTCATCAACTAAATTTTCAGCCAAAACACGACCTGGTAAACGATTATAAATACCAAGTTTATTTGCATATTTAAATCTGCCAGCTCTTCCTAAATCGTAACGCTTTGAATCAAAGAATTTTTGGAATAAGAAAGTATGAACTCCTTCATCAGTAATAGGTTCACCTGGTTTTAATTTTCTAAAAATTTCTTTTAAAGCATTTAATGATGATTTAATTTCAGTATCTTTTGATAAAGTGTTCTTGATAGTTTCTCTATCGCCGAAAAGTTCAATAATATCCTTTTCGTTTGCAAAACCTAAAGCCTTCAAAATTACAGTCGCAGGCATTTTTCTTTGTCTATCAATTCTAACCCACAAAAAGTCTTTAGCATCACTTTCAAATTGTAACCAAGTTCCTCTTGTTGGAATTAAATCGGCTTCATAAATTGAATGGCCTGATTTAATATCGTTAGATTTGCTTAAATAAGCACCTGGGGAACGAACAATTTGACTAACAATAACTCTTTCTGCACCATTAACAATAAAAGTACCAGAATCAGTCATGATAGGGACATCACCCATGAAAACTTCAGATTCTTTAACTTCACCTGATTGACTATCTTCAAGTGAAAGTGTCACTTTAAGTGGAGCACTATATGTTAAATCCCTTTTCTTACATTCTTCAAACGTATATTTAGGTTTCTCCAAATGGAAAGATCTATAGTTAATTGAAAGAGTTTCAGTGTAATTCTTAATTGGGAAAACTTCTTTCAAAACTTCATCAATACCATTGCTTAAAAAGCTCTTATAGGATTCGGTTTGAATTTCAACGAGGTAAGGTAAAGGTAATTTACCACTAATCTTTGAAAAATTAATACGATCGTTATTAATTTTTGGATAATCTTTATAAGATATCATTTCTCTTGCTCCTTTTTAAACAAATTAATTATTCATAGCGTATACATAATATCCGCTTTTCCTTTCGATAAGATCGACACTTTTGAATAAAGTTTCGAGATATTTCGCATGAGATAAAGCGCCTTTATCTTTTCGTATAACAATTATGAATTTTCCGTTTTGATTAAGATGCTTTGATGCATCTAGATAAATATTAAATAGTTTTTCTTTTCCTATTCTTATAGGTGGATTAAAAACTATCCAATCAAAACTTTCTTTTAATTCCATGAAACCATCGGATAAAATCACTTTTGCATTAATATTGTTCATTTGTGAATTTTTCTTGGCTAGTTCAATACAACTAGAATTTACATCACTCATAACTAAATTTATATTTCTAAAGAAATACTTAAGTGTTATCCCTACTGGTCCATAGCCACATCCAAGATCTAATACTTTGCCTCCTATATTTTGGGATAAAAGAGAATTGATGAGAATAAAGGAACCTTCATCGATTCTTTTTTTACTAAAAACGCCATTATTACTTACTAGATGAAATTCATGACCATTAAGTGAAAAACTAACGTCATATTCAGTATTTTTTAAATCTTCATCGTGTAAAAAATAATGACTCATACCCCTCCTTAATAATAGGCAAAAACCTGCCACTACCCCTAATGGGTAAGGCAGGTTAAAAAATTCGAAAAAAACTATTTAATTTCGACTTCTGCACCAGCTTCAACTAAAGCTTTCTTATGTTCTTCAGCTTCAACAGGTGAAATGTGTTCTTTAATTGGACTTGGAGCTGCATCAACTAATTTCTTAGCATCCATTAAACCTAAACCAGTGATGGCTTGAACTGCTTTAATAACAGCAACTTTCTTATCGCCAGCTGATTTTAAAATTAAGCTGACTTCACTTGGTCCCTTCTTAGCTTCTTCTTCAACTGGAGCTCCGCTTGCGACTGGAGCAGCTGCTGAGACACCGAATTCTTCTTCGATTGCTTTAACTAAATCATTTAATTCAACAACACTCATTTCTTTAACTGCAGAAATGATTTCATCTTTTGTTAATTTTGCCATTTTTATTTCCTCCGTAATGTTTGTTTTAATGTAATTAACTATTTTGCAAATTATTAGTTTGCACTTGCTTCAGCCTTTGGCGCTTCTGCACTAGCTGCTGGAGCCTTTTTAGCGATTTCGCTAAGAGAATATGCAAGATTTCTCATTGGAGCTTGTAATACGCTTAATAACATAGAAACAAGTCCTTCTTTTGATGGTAATGATGCAACTTCTTTAATATAATCTGCGGTTGCAAATTTTCCATCGAGTATACCGCCTTTAATCTTAAGACCTTCGTTATTCTTTGAGAATTTACGAATTGCATTTAAACTGCCATTTGTACCATCTTTACAGAAGAAGTACATATTTGAACCAGTAAGTAAGCCTTTAAGATCTTCTCCATACTCGTCGCCAATTGCACGAGTAACAAGAGTATTCTTATAGACAACTGCTTTTGCATCCAATTCTCTTAAGCTTTTACGAAGCCCGCTGATTTCTTTAACGGTAAGTTTGCCATATTCGCAAACAACGAAAGCATTTGAAGCTTTAACGTTCTCAGAGACCTCTTGAACAACTGCTGTTTTCTCTTTTAAAACTTCCTTGTTCATTCTTTACCTCCTATTTTATTTATTAGGGGCCAATATACATTGAGGATATAACAACTACCTCGGTAACATAATTAAACACAATTTGTGTCGTTACGGTCTATGGTATATAAAGCCAACTAAACTAATTTAATAACAACTAATTTTGATCATTAACTGCAAGTTTTACACTTGGACCCATTGTTGTATGGATCGAGCTATTAAAGATATATGTACCTTTAACAGCGCTTGGTCTAACTTTAACAATTTGATTAATAATTGTATTGATGTTTTCTTCTAACTTTTCAGCATCGAATCCAACTTTACCAACAAGAATGTTAATATTACCATCCTTATCAGCACGATATTCAACTTTACCAGCTTTTAATTCGCTGACCATTTTCTTGACATCTGGACCAACAGTACCAACTTTTGGGTTTGGCATTAAGCCTTTAGGACCTAAAACACGTCCTGCTTTACCAATTTCACCCATCATTTCTGGAGTCGCACACATGACATCAAAATCAAACCATCCGCCAAGAATCTTTTCTAATAATTCTTTGCCACCTGCAAAATCAGCACCAGCTGCTTTTGCATCATCAACTTTACTTGTAATAGCACAAACTCTAACAGTTTTACCAGTACCATGTGGAAGAACAACAGTTCCTCTAATTTGTTGATCAGCTTGTCTTGTATCGATATTTAAGTGCATTGATAAACCAACACCACTTTCAAATTTTGTAACACTTGTTTTTTTAACGAGTTCACATGCTTCGTGAACTGAATAAAGTTTCTTAGCATCGACTAATTTAAGAACTTCTTGATATTTTTTACCATATTTTCTCATAATTTAAACCTCAATTAGTCAATTACTTCGATGCCCATATTAATGGCACAACCTTCAATTGTTTTCATTGCAGCTTTGATATCATTAGCATTTAAATCTGGCATCTTGTATTCTGCAATTTCTTTAATTTGTGCTTTAGTAATCTTTCCAACCTTAGTAGTTTTTGGATTAGCACTTCCTTGTTTAATTCCAACAGCCTTCATAATTAATTCTGCAGTTGGAGTTGTCTTAATTTCCATTGAGTATGTTTTGTCTTCATACGCAGTGATAATAACAGGAACAGTTTGACCCTTACGATCAGCTGTCTTGGCGTTAAAATCTGTACAAAACTTTGGCATGACAACGCCAGCACTAGCAAGTTTTGGGCCTGGTTTAGCATCGCCGCCAGGTAATTCCATCTTAACGACTTTTGCGATTTTCTTACTCACTTTCGTTTCCTCCTATAGTGGTTAGTGGTTTTATGAAGTTTCGCTACTTCTTCCACCAAGTTATATTTTATATAACTCGCATTTTTCCGATATGCTTAATAAAAATATCAAAAAAATCAGAAAATATCAAGAGATTTTTACTTTTCTTTTCTCAAATAAACTAAAAGTCATATGTGCACTTTAATTTGCATATATGACTTTCAAATTTTACAAATGATTTTCTCTTGAACAAATCGATTATTTGAAGAGTTTTACAATCTCACTAAATTCGACTTCAACAGGAGTACGTCTGCCAAAGAAAACAGTTTCAACTTTAATGGTTCCATTTTCTTTGTCAATTGCAGTAATCTTGCCTTCAACATCTTGGAATGTACCATTAATAATTTTAACTTCATCGCCAACATGATATTGATCATACATTGATTTATCAACAATACCCATTCTCTTAAGAACAGTTTCCATTTCTCTAGCACCAACTGGAGTAGGTTTTTGACCACCACCACTTGATCCAGCAATACCTGTAACACCTTGAGTATTACGAACCATAAACCAAGAATCATCAGTCATAATCATTTCAACAAAAATGTATCCTGGATATAGATTTCTAATCTTTGGTGGAACATCAATAACTTGACCAGTTTTTTTATCAACCTTTTTCTTTGGTTTTCCATCTTTATCTAAAACAGGAATCTCTTCATTAGCTACAACGACTCTAAATACTTTATCAGCCAAATTCATTGACTGAATACGATTACGAATATTTTCAGCAACTTTGTCTTCATGAGATGAATAAGTGGTAACAATATACCATTGCTTTTCACCTTGCAAATTCTTACTTTCTTCCATAAATTTGTTTTCCTCTAACTATCGAAGGCTTTCAAAAGCATTTCTAAGTTGAGTAATTAAAGTGCCTGCTGCAGCATCTTCAATAGCTAAGAAAATTGCACAGAATACAGTAATGACTAAAACAGTTGCAACCGCTTTCCAGAATTCATCTTTTTTTATCCAACGAATTCTACGAGCTTCTTTTCCAACCCCTTTAAAATATCTAACAATTTTACCCATACCAACTACCTGCTTTCTTTATGAATCGTATGCTTATTGCATTGAGGACAATATTTTTTAATTTCTAAACGCTCAGTAGAATTTTCGCTTTTTTTAGTTGTTGTATAATTTCTACTTAAACATTCAGAGCAAATCAAAATAACTTTTTTCCTCATATGATTCATTATATCCTTTCCAATTAGAATTAAATATAAGAAATTGAACATTTTTTGTCAATAGATAAGTTATAAGTAATTTTATTTAAATTACTCTTCTTCAAAGGGAATTGTTTTAAGAAACAGAGCAATTTTTTGCTTTCCAGATTTAAATTTTTTAATACAATCACCATATTTCATTTTAGCAATTTTAGACATATCTTTAAAACTATAAGACCTAAGATACAAATCATAGATAATTTTTTCATCTTGGGTAATTATGTTTGATTCAGGACCAAGAATTAGTCTAGAAAGGTCGTCGTCATCTATTCTTTTCTTGTTTTCATCTTCATAATTAAAAATTAAATTATTTTCATTTTCAAATAAGTCTTCGCTTACGCCAATAGCAAGGGTTTCTCTTCTTCGAGTAACACCATAAGCTCTTTTAATAACATTTCTGACTCTATTAAAATATAGACATCTAAAGAATCCAATAACACTTCCTTTACTCTCGTTATAATGCTCTAGAAGTTGCATAAAACAATAAATAAATTCTTCATCTAGATCACTTAAATTTAAACCAACATGTCTAGCGCAATAATAGTAATGACGTTGAATAATTCGTGATTCATCAATCAGCGAACAATATAAATGTTTTTGCGCTGTTTTATTGCCCTTTCTACTTAATACTAAAAACTTCACGGCTTCCTTGTTATTTTCAAGGTCCATTAGTTTTTTCATTTTCTGTACCGTTTTCCTTTATTAATGTTTAATTTTACTTTCTTGTACTCACTTCATAAAGAACGATTGCACAAGACACCGATGCATTTAAACAACTTACGTGTCCATGCATTGGAATTTTGACCATATAATCGCACTTTTCCCTAACAAGTCTAGAAATACCATGTCCTTCACTGCCAACAACTAAAGCTAAAGGGCAATCGTTAGGAAGAGATTTTAAATCATCTCTTGCCTCACCATCGAGACCCGCTATCCAAAATTTTGAGTTCTTTAAACTATCAATAGTTTGTGACAAATTTGTCACTTCACAGCACTTGACGTAATCTATGGCGCCTGCTGATGTTGTTGCAACCGTAGAATTTAACGATACGCTATTACGTTTTTTATAAATAACACCAGAAACACCAAAGACGTCACAACTTCTCAAAATAGCACCAAGGTTATGAGGATCGCTGAGTTCGTCTAATAAAACAAGCACAGGATTTTTTTGATCCTTACAACTTTCTAGCAATTGTTCTAGAGAATAAATTTTATATTCTTTAGCTTCGCCAATACACCCTTGATTATTAGAACCAAACTTTTTTATAAATTCGTTTTTCTTGATCCTAATAATAGGTACATTTTTCTCTTTTGCTAATTTTATTATTCTCTCATTAGCAAATGCTTCATTGATATAAAGCTTATAAACTCTATCACATTGTAGTGATTCGTAGATTGAGTTGTTGGAATTTAATTTAATCATAGATTCTTTTATTTTTTAATCCTTACTTATATAAAAAACATAACTTTAAAAATATATATGATACAATCAAATAAAAATCATAAAATCTTCTCTATATTAATTGGCGAAATTCCGACCTTTATAGAATTAATAAACTCATCAGCACGTCTACCATCTCTTGTGCAAAGAGTAAAAGCTATTCTCACAACACTTTCTCCCTTATAATTTGCTAAGGTTGTGTTAATATCCTTAATTGTCAAATTTGCTTCATCAGACATCTCCAAAAGCTTAGGAATTGCGTTGTTTTCTTTTGAAACAATCATCATAATATTAACATTTTTTCTAGAAGCAAAATTTTCAATTTTTACAAGGAATATCAAAACAAAACAAGCAAGAATAGTTGAAATTACAGCAACAACCCACCAACCATAACCACATGCAACACCAATTGCCATTGACATCCATAAAGTTGCAGCAGTTGTAAGACCTTTAATTGAAACTCCATTATGAATTATAGTTCCAGCTCCTAAAAAACCAGCACCACCAACAACACCAGCAGTAATACGTGCTGTGTCATATTGCCCACCAAAATTATTTAAACCACCATAGACACTTATAATAGTTAAGAGACAACATCCAAGACTAAACAGCACATGAGTTCTAAGACCGGCAGCATGTCCACTAACTTCTCTTTGATATCCAATGCATCCACCTAAAACAATAGATAAAAGTAAAGAAATAATAACAAGAAGGAAATTGCCATATGCTCCTAACCCATTAAAATAATCGATAATTATTCTATCAATTGTCATACCACTATTTTCAGCAGTTAAAACAAATAAATTCATAAGCCCTCCTTATATGATTCCTTTTTTTATAAGAACATCTCTTAATTTATCGCTAGTTTCAAAATCTTTATTCTTTTTTGCATTTAAATAATCGCGATAAAGATCCATATCTTCTTTCGTATATTCTTTTACAACATCATGCAACCCAAGAATTCGAACCATATCTTGTAATGTATAAAAATAATCTTCTAAGGCTTCTAAATTCATTTCTGATTTTCTGATTTCAATATTCGCAGCTTTAATGATTTCAAGCAATTCCGTAATTGCATTTGGTAAATTAATATCATCAGCAAATGCATTCAAAAATTTTTCCATCTTAGTAGATTTACCATGCAAAAGTCCATTGCTTTGTGCGATTTTAAGATTCAATTGTTTCCAAATATTTTCTAATTTTTGTAATATTGTTTTTGTTTCATTAACCGTATCATCAGTAAAATTCAAAACTGAACGATATTGGCAATTTAAAAGCAATAATCTAATAGTATCTGCGCCATATTCTTTGATTCCATCTTTTGCAAGAATAACATTTCCTAAAGATTTTGACATTTTTTCGCTATTAATATTCATCATTCCATTATGAATCCAATAGTTAGCAATTGTGTTATGGTTTGTCGCCTCGGCTTGTGCAATTTCATTCTCATGATGTGGGAAAATTAAATCATGTCCACCACCATGAATGTCAATCTTACCACCAAAAATTGTATCAATCATAACACAACATTCAGTGTGCCATCCTGGTCTGCCTTCGCACCACTCAGTATGCCACTTAATACCTTTATCCGTTTTTTTCCATAAAGCAAAATCATAAGGATTATGTTTTTTATTGCTAGTTGCAATTCTCTTACCAGCATCCAATTCATCCAATTTAATATTTGATAAACAGCCGTAGTTTGGGATGCTTGTTACATCAAAAAATACATCACCATCTGCAACATAAGCAGCGCCAACATTAACCAAATTCTCGATGTATTTAATAATATAAGGCATATACTCTGTTACCCTAGGATTTTTATATGCTTTTAAACAATTAAGTTCGTCTAAACATTCTCTATAACTCGCAATATACCTATTTGCAATTTCAAGTTCGCTTACGCCTTCTTCACTTGCTTTATTAATTATTTTGTCATCAACATCAGTATAATTGCTAACATACTTAACATCATAACCAATATACTCTAAAAAACGAACCAATGTATCAAAAATCACTACTGGTCTCATATTGCCAATATGAGGTTCGTTGTAAACTGTAGGCCCACAGCAATATATACTAACTTCATTTTCTTTAATAGGTTTAAAAACCTGAATACTATTTGTTAATGTATTATAAAATTTAATTTCCATAGGAAATATATTAGCATAAACACTGCATTTTATGAATAAAATGCATCAAAAAAATAACGAACCATTTATGGTTTTAGAATTCATTCATGAATTTTTATTGATAAGATTTAAAAAATATAAACTTGATTTAAACAAAATATGAATAATCAAATTAATGATTTTACTATTTTGTAATACATATTTATTATGAATTTGATTGAGGATAGATAGTTAAATATCATACAAAGATTTAATATCAATACATTCATAACTAGAATTTTCATACCCCGATGTAGCACAAAAAGCATATTCAATTCTAAAATTGGTTATTATGTTTTTAATTTGTTCAACTTCTTTATCCATTTCTTTTAAAGATAATTTATTTTTATAGTATTTTACTTCTACAATTTTTAAATAATTTTTAAATTCTAGAGCAACATCAAATTCTCCATTTTTCTTGTTTTTGGAATCGTCATAATAATACGTTCCAATATTTCTAACACCTTTAATAATTCCTTTTATGCTTAGAAGGGAATAATAATTCCTCACTATTTCTTCAAATCTATATGATATAAAAGTTATTAATGAATCTTTTATGTATGCTTCATAAAAATTATCAACTCCAAGAGAAACAATTAAAGAATTATTGCCATAAACATATGTGTAAAAAAATCTTAAGACATTATCATTAATTTCGTAATATGCTTTTTTATCATCATTAAATTTATTCATTGGGAAAGTCCTTTTAAGCAGTTTAATGACTACTAAAGATTTTAGTGCCTTTGAAATTTTGCCAGTTTTTTCTTTATCTAGGTAATTTTCTATTTCTGAATACCTTTTTTTACCATTTCCAATAAATGCTATGATTTTTTTGGCCTGTAAACTATTTATTGCGTCAGATATAAGCAAGGAATCTGCATAATTGTATACAGGACTATGTTCGTCTAAATAAAGTCGTTTTATATTTTTTTCAAGTGAGTCATTTGCACAAATATATGAATTTATATATGGACTTCCGCCGAAAACAGAATAAAAAGCTATTTTTTCCATTATTGATTTATTTTCATAAAATGAAGAAGAATCAATATAATTTAATTCTTCAATATATATTTTTTTATTAAATCTTCCAAACAAAGGATTCCCTTCAGTTAACAAGTCATTCATCATGCTTATTTCAGATCCACAAATGATAAAATTTAAATTCTTAGAATAGTTATCAAAAACATCTTGAAAAATGCTATCAATTACATTCGATTTATTCATTTTTTTAAGATATGGGTATTCATCAAAAATTAATGTAAATTTAGTATTTAGACTATCTAGATATTCAAATACTTGCTCAAATGTATCAAAAGAAACATATGAAGGAACGCTTATTAATTTGCTTAATGCCATTTTAAATAACTTTAAATTTGCTTCCAACACATCTTGGATACATTCAAAATAAATATAATTTTTCTTACCTTCCATTACTTTTTTAATTAAAGTCGTTTTACCAACTCTTCTTTTCCCATATAAAACAATTTTTCTAGATATACCTTCTAATTCATCATTAATTTCAATTAATTCTTTTTCTCTATGGAAAAACATAAATACCTCCATAACACTGATTAAAAAATCAGTGATTTATTTATCAGTGTTATTTTAACATTTAAAATAATTTATGCAAACTTATAAATCAAAAGTACAAAAAACCATTCTCATTACAACTCTCTACAATAATTGAATTTTTGCCTTAGAGGACATATAATTTATAAGCAATTTTGAGGGCTTATCTATGAAAAAATCACTTAGTGGCATTAAACCAACTGGAAATCTAACTTTAGGAAATTACATTGGTGCTTTAATGCATTTTAAAGAATATCAAGATGAATATGAAAATTATATTTTTGTTGCAGACTTACATGCATTAACTCTGCCTATAGATCCTGAATTTTTATATAACAATACTAGAGATATAGTTGCATTTTATATTGCTGCTGGTTTAGATCCAAAGAAAACAACAATTTTCCTTCAAAGTGATGTTTCAGCACATGCTGAATTAAATGCAATTGTTCAAAACTATCTTTATATGGGCGAACTTTCGCGTATGACTCAATTTAAAGAAAAAAGCCAAAAATTAAATCAAAATGCAATTGGACTTGGTCTATTTGCTTATCCAGTTTTAATGGCTGCAGATATAATTCTTTATGATGCAGATATAGTTCCTGTCGGAGAAGACCAAGAACAACATGTTGAATTATGCAGAACCTTAGTTCATAGAATGAATGAAAGATATAAACAAGAAGTTTTTAAAATGCCAAAAGCTGTTACTCCTAAAGTTGGTGCAAGAATCATGTCTTTAAGTGACCCAACTAGAAAAATGTCAAAATCAGATCCAAAAGGAGATATTTTCTTAAAAGATGATTTAAAGGTTGTTAGAAAAAAAATTATGTCAGCTGTTACGGATATGGATAACAACATTATTTATGATCAAGAAAAGAAACCTGGAATTTCAAATTTGATAACAATTTATGCATGTTTAAAGAAAGTTTCAATAAAAGACGTTGAAGAAGAATTCAAAGATTGCCATAGATATGGTGATTTTAAAAAAGCTGTTGCTGATGTAGTATGCGCCACTCTTGAACCATTTCAAAATAAATATAAAGAAGTTTTAGAAAGTGGCGAAATTGATAAGATTCTCAAAGAAGGGGCTTTAAAAGCAAGCAAAATTGCAAATCAAACATTATTAAGAGTTAAAAAAGCTGTAGGTTTATATACTCATGACTAATTCAAAAAATAAATATTTAATTGCTTCCGATCTAGACGGTACTCTTTTGACTGATAACAAGAAAATAAGATTGAAAACAAGAAAATACTTAAAAAAATTACAAGATAATGGCAATATTCTTATTTTTGCAACAGGAAGACCAGTTAGAACAGCAATACCTTTTTATAATAAAGTGAACCTTAAATCACCTTTAGTTTGTTACAATGGTTCATATTGTTTTAACCCAAGCAATCCTATTTTTAAACCCATTTCTTTTGTAATTAAAAAAGAAATAATTGTTAAAAATTACAAATATTTTAAAGAACATTTTTGCGATTCAATTTTGTGCGAAAGCCTAAACAATATTTATTGTGAAGGTAAAAAAGAAGATTTTTATTTTACTTTGATAAGAGATATAAATAGCCTAGATTATATGCCAAAAATTACTATGGGTGAAATACCAGCAATCATTAAAGATGATGTTTTATGTTTTATTTTGCATTCTTTAAGAAATGATGAGCAATTTGTTAATGATGTTCGGAACTATGTTAAGAAAAATATGCCAGAATATTGTGTTGAATTTTGGGATCAAAATAGATATTTTGAAATTCGCCCAAAAGGAATAAATAAAGCATCTACAATAAAAATGCTACAAAAATTATTTAATATTAATGATAGTAAAATCATTACTTTTGGCGACTCCATAAATGATTTTGAACTTGTTACATCTTTTGAAAATGGATTTGCAATGATTAATGGAAAAGATTGCATAAAAACAAATAATATAACAAAAAAAGACAACAACCATAATGGCGTTGTCTTTGAATTAAAATCTTTTTTTAAATCTAAAGATTAACATTTAAATCTTTTAAAACTTCTTTATAAATTTGGTCACATCTTGCTTCTGCAATACTTGCATCATCAACTACAACTTCAATATAGAATTTAATTTTAGGTTCAGTTCCAGAAGGTCTAATACAAACAACAGTATTGTCAGAAAGATAATATTTTACAAGATCTCCGGCTGGAATTCCTTGGATATCTTCAATTAATCTACTAGCTGTAAAGTAACGTTTTCTATTAAAATAATCTTCAAATTTAGTTACATCTTTACCTGCAATCTGTTTTAAAGGATCATGAATTGCACGATTCATAATTTCTTGCATCTTTTGTGCACCTTCTGAACCTTCTAAATAGATGTTATAAAGTTTATTTTTGTGATAACCAAATCTCTTACCAAGGTTATTATAAACATCAACTAAATTAAGTCCTTGTTTATGATAGAAAAGAGCCATTTCACAATATAATAAAATTGCTTGAATACCATCTTTATCTCTAACAAATGCCTTTGGTAAACATCCATAAGATTCTTCATAACCAAATTCATATGTTGGACCATTATGAATTTCATAAAAATTAATTCTATCGCCGATATATTTAAAACCAGTTAAAACTTGTTCAGTCTTTACTCCATATGATGCAGCAATTTCCTTACCAAGTTCACTTGTGACAACTGTATTAAACATAATACCATCTTTACTTAAAGTGCCTTTTTTCTTTTTTTCACTAAATAAATAATCCATCAAAATAGCTGCAGATTCATTACCAGTGATTAATGTATATTCGCCATCCTTATTTTTACAAGCAAGTCCAACACGATCTCCATCTGGGTCCGTCATACAAATTAAATCTGCATCAATTTCTTTTGCGAGTTTAATTGGTTCAATAAATGCTTTAGGCTCTTCTGGGTTTGGAGAAAGTGTTCCACTAAAATCTGGATCTGGTTTACATTGACTTAAAACTGGATAGACTTCATAGCCACAATCTTTAAATACACGCATTGCATTTATATAGCTTGTTCCATGATTTGGGGTATAAACAATCTTAAATCCTTTTTTATCTAAATCAGGATTCACTTGAATGCTTTCACATAAAGAAACATAAGTATCATCCACTTCTTTTTCAAGAATGACTTGTTCACCTCTATTTGATTCTTGAGGAACTTCAACTTCTAATTCATTAGGCAATTTATTAATAATTTTTATTAATGGTTCAATTTTAGATGGAACCATTTGACATCCTGTTTCATCATAAACTTTGTAACCATTATATTCTTTTGGATTGTGTGAAGCAGTAATCATAATACCTGCATCACATTTTTTATATCTAACTGCATAAGATAATTCAGGTGTAGGTCTTAAAGAATCAAATAAATATGTTTTAATACCCATTTGATTTAATATATCGCTACATTCAAGGGCAAACTCTCTTGAGAAATGACGATTATCATGAGAAATAACAACACCTTTTTCTCTAGCATGTTGATGAAATTCTTTTAAATAAAGTCCAAGTGCAACTGTTACCCTTTTAACAGTAAAATAATTCATTCTATTAGTTCCAGGACCAAGAATACCTCTTAAACCTCCCGTACCAAATTCAATATCCTTAAAAAAAGCAGCATCTTTTGTTTTATCATCCATTTTTCTTAAAACATCTTTGTCTTCTTCGCTAACTTTTGTACTATTTAACCAGCGATTATAGTTTTCAATTGTTCTATTTTCCATAAATCCTCTCCCTTGGTTTATCTATTTTTATATTATAACTTATTTACATCGCAATTAAAATTCATCGATTGAAGAATATCCGATTCTTTCTTAGGAAGTTCAGCAATGAACTCTTTATTTTTAAGATATGATAACCCGCCTTCTAAATTTCCAAACTTAATTTTAAAAGAGTGTAAAAACTGATTTTCAAATTTATATCTTTTATAAAATTCTTTATTAAAAGTAAAATTACCATACTTTGTATCACCCACAATTGGGTGTTCAATATAGGCGAGATGAACTCTAATTTGATGTGTTCTACCAGTTAAAAGATGGATTTTTACTAAACTTACTTCACTATTAGAAACAATAACTTCATATTCAGTAATCGCTTCTTTTGCTCCATCCTTTTTATTTCCAACATAAACCAAATTCGTTTTTGCATTTTTAACTAAAGGCACATTAATCACACCTTTTTCATTTTTGAACTTACCAACCACTAAAGCTAAATAATATTTTTCTAGGTTATCTCTTACTTTAAACATTTCGCCAAGTTCTTTTGACGCCAAAAATGTTTTTGCAAATATACATACTCCACTTGTGTTTCTATCTAATCTATGAACTGGTGAAGGCACAAAATCTAACCCATCATTTTTAAATTCTTTTTTATGTAGCAAATACGCTCTAACATAATTTGTTAATGTATTATTTTTTTCGTTTTCATCTTTGACAACTAAAATTCCAATTGGTTTGTTTAAAACTAAGATATTCTCATCTTCATAAATGATATCTAAATTATACTTAATATTTTCTATTTCTTTAGGATCATTAAATTCCTCAAATTGTTTATCTGTAACATAAATTTCAATTAAGTCATTCTCTTTTAATATATAATTTTCTTTAACCCAATGACCATTAACTTTTATGTCTTTTTTTCTAAAAGTTTTATAAATAAAAGATAATGGAGCTTTATTAAAATATTTTTTAATAAATTTATCAATTCTTTGATTTTCATTATCTTTAGTAATTTTTATTGATTTCATAAATTATAATTTAACATATTTTGATGTATTTAATAAAGTTTTTTGATATAATCATTGAGCGTTCAAATAAATAATTTGGAGAAATACCCAAGAGGCTGAAGGGGTGGGCTTGGAAAGCTCATAGGTCTGTAACAGGACGCGAGGGTTCAAATCCCTCTTTCTCCGCCATTGAAAAATGTAGTTTGGAAATAGGGTTGTTCCAAACTTTTTTTATTTAAAAAATAAAAAAATACTAAAAATTCTATAAATTTAACCAAGATAAAAATATATAATAACATCATAGAATTTATAAATATTGGATTTTTTAATTATGTTTTAAGGGAAGACTACAATGTTTGCTACATTATGATAAATGCGAAACATATGAAGGAACCAAAAAATTTATGGATAGAATAATTTTTAAATTAAATTCTACTAGTAATAAATTGCTGTTTCTTATACAAAAAAGAAATTAGGAATTATCAAATGAACTTTCAAAAAATCAATCAAATAGAAGATGTTCTCGTGCCATTAGTGTTAATAATAATGCACATATTCAAAAAGTAATAAATGTTACTTATAACTTAAAAATTTCTAAAATATTTAGAAAAAAGTTATGTTGATTCTCGCCTAGAATATGAAAAAAATAATATTTCTAATAGGATACCGCCTTAGAATTTATACTTTTGGTATTTATAATTAGTAATCCAACCGTAAATTACACTAGAATTTATATGAGTATTTTAAATATCATTTTTAATTTTTTTGATTGATCTAATTTATCCCATTGATATATCCACTATAGAACTATTTATTCCATCAAAGTAAATAATAGCGGTATTCGCATAATAAATGTTTCCGAAAATATCTTCTACTTTTGGGATAAATTGATAATAACCTATATTGAGTGATTTTATACTAATCAAGGTTGTATTATCATAAACAACCATACCCTCTTTGTGATATAAAATCTCGTCAGATTCGTTAGATACTTCATATATCACGGTTATCTCTGTTCCATAACTCAAAGGATTGATACGTGAAGTAATTTCTCCACCTTCTATATATCCCTCGATGATAATTTTTTTAGACGAAGTGATATAACTGAAAATCAAATAACAATATTCATCCTTGATGATAACAGGAGCATAAAAAACAGTGTATTTTTCTCGTTCTTCCAATATATCGCAATGCAGTAACAAATTATTTAAGTATACCCATCTTCCTGTAAAATTCACGGTGTAGAGTGCATGTTGCTTTGTAATATCATTATCTGCACCAACATAGTACATTTTCTTTGTGCTACCATCGTCAGCAAATCCTTCCGCATAAATGTGTAAATCATAACTTACCGATTTAACATATTTCAATGATTCTTCAACCAAAGAAAATGATAATTCGCCATTATTATCAAATCCTTTAAGGTCAAATACAATTGGATTTTCAGGGATACGATTCATATATGCATTAAGAAAAGCTGCATATTCGTAGTTTTTGCATATCTCCATGTAATCGTTTTCCTCTTCTATTTCTTTAGCTGGAAAATAGATACTTAATCCTGTCGCACTTTGCCTTGCACTTCCGTTTGCTGTTTTGATAAAATCTGAAAAATCACACTCGATTCCGAGATTATTGGCAAATGAACATAAATCAAATAAATTAGTATTATGCTTACTCGTTTCATTCGCCCCAAAATGAATCGTATTATTAAGCGCTGTTCCAACCACCGAAATATCAGTGTTTATTTTTTTAATTATGTAATCAATTGTCTTATTCACCTTCGACATTCCCGAAAGCTCTATAACAGAAAGTGTATAATAAGTCTTGTTATCCTGTCTTGCGGCGTATGAGTTCAAAACCTTTGTGTAAAAATCTTTGCTTTCTAAATTTTCTATCACTGTTTTATAATCCCAACCAGTTGCAGGAACTAATTCCTCGGACGCTATCATATATTCGGCATAATTTTTAACAACATTGGCCGTATCGTACGTTGCCATTAAACAGGCATCAAATCCTATAAAATCAAAATTAATATCCGCACTTGACAAAGCTTTGTCAAGTTCATTCAATGTTAATGCATCCATACTATAGTTTTCATCATTACAAACACCGCCAATAGAACCACCACCATGATCCCACAATATCAAGGAAATACTTTCTGTTAGATAATTTTCTTTTGCGAAGATTAAAAAAGACAACAAAGTTTCATAATCTCCCATATTGCTTTGTGGCAAAATAGACAATTGGCTTAGTTGACCATTGTTTACCTCATAACGCCCTATTTGTTCTGCAGATATACTTGAATTATGCCAAACTTTAGAACCACCAGTTTGTAGAACTACATGCATATTTTTGGGTATTTCTGCATTGAGTATCTCTTCAATACTATCACTTGCATATTTGCGGTTGCTTTCCAAATCGCTACCACACATATAAATCAATAACGTTTGGCTTTTCTTTTCAGGAGTTTTCCCGCAAGCAACAAAAAATAGGCAAGCAAATAAAAATAAAATTATTGTACTAAATTTTCTATTTCGCATTTGTTTATTCCTCGCAATCTATAGAATACAATAATTCCTACAACTAAAGCCAAAGCAGCCCAAATATGTGAAAACGAAAGTACACCAATCAAATTGTTTCGCTCTCTTGTAAACTCAAGAACAAAGCGTATTGCACCATAACTAGACATATAGAGTAAATATTGCTCACCATTATGAAGTTTTTTATTCAAAAACAAGACAATCAACACAACAGCGAGTACAAAATCCAATACAGCCTCTATTGGCTGTACAGGAAATAATGTTACTCCATCTGGATATGTCATGCCAAAAATAAAAGGTAAACCTCTACAACAACCTGCACAAGTACAGCCTATACGATAAAACGCAAGCTCAAGTAAAATCCCAACGGAAGCAAAATCTATTAGCTTACCATAAGGTGTTTTCACAAATTTTGAAAGTATCCAAACAAACAAAGGCACAGAAAACATAATACCAAAAAAAGAAAATCCACTGAAACTCATTCCGTTTTCAAGAACATAATAGAAATTTTCAACAATATATAGAATTTTTGCACCGATTATTTCGAAAACAAGAAACAAAAAACCAAATAAAAGTGATTGATACCATCTATAGCCATATTTCTTACCAAAAACTTGGTAATATATTTGTGCAGCTATAATGCCGATTCCCCAAAAAAAGTATGCTGAATCGACATTAAACCCAAATATATCTATACGAGGAATCATAACTTACCAACTTGTATTAATCGATCCGCGCCCGATTTTGCCCGATAAGCTTGAAGTTGATAGACCATGCAAAGAAAGAAAATATTTTGGCTTGGAATAAGACTCTCCACCACCATATTTTAACGTACGTTCACTCATATTCCAATAATCTCTCCATTGAGGTTTGTTATTGCAAGAGCCACCCATATACATAGATGCAGAATACCATGTTTTACAAAATGAGCTAGACGAAATGCTATTTATCTTAGTATTAATATCAATCCAATAAATAATGAAGTTCCTTGGAAATCTTGCATTGCTTTGCAACTTGTTATCATATTCGTCATCCTTTTTAGTTTCAATTCCAAGTGCAAGTGCGTTAAGACCATCAGCCTTTGGTACTTGAAAACCAACAAATCTCAAATAATCATACAAACTTTTATCCCCAGCATAAGGTTTAATTAATTCAACAAATTCCAAAAATTCACTCTTTTTGCAATTTTTGAATTTGTCAAAGTCAATAGTATACTCTTTACTATTACTATCCCAGCTTATAAATCCTGAGTTGGAACTATCTCCATAGTAAGATTTACCACTAGGGTAAGAGGAACCACCAAACAAATCAATTTCATACTGTCTATTATTTTGAGTTTCCAAAACAAAGTATTTCTCATTATCTTTACGAATAAATTCATCAAATTTGCGTAAAATCGTATTGTATTGTGCTTGATGTTGTTTGTAATAACCAAATAAAAATACAAGTTTAGGATAAATCCCTGATTTAATATCTGTAATGGATACAGGGGTTTCCGAAAAATTATCAAAAATAGTTTTGTATTTTGTAATTAATTCATTTTCTTGATAAGGATATGCATTATAATACCATTTTGCATTAGTCCCATTTTCACTATATTTAAATGCGATTACAATCCCATCAGGCGAGAGATAAATTTCTTCAACGCCAAGCGCACTTATTTGATAAGCATAATCAAAAATCGCCAATGCGTGTGCATTTCTATAAGAATAGATGATAGAAGATAAATACGTATCTTCTATATCTTTTCTTTGATGTGACCATGGAGTCTCGCGCTCTGCAAAGTATCTTATAATATTAAAAATACCATAACTATTCAAATATGTAGATGGTGTTTCTTCAACCAAAATGGCATTTCCGTAATTCAAAGCTTTTGTACTTATCTCAGTTTGTTGCTCTATTGGAACCGAATAATCACCACTTCCTCGCAACGAATTCTCAATAGATTTCGCAAGTTCAGAATAATCACTTACAGAATCCTCTGGCATTCCATTTAGTGTTTCCAAAGAATTAAACCGAGTTTCGGTATAATTTCTTATATCAGAAAGATTATTTACAAATGCAGTATACTTAATGTAATACTGGTTATCACTCACTTGATTTTTTAAAATATCCAAGGATTCCTTCATATCCTTGATATCATTCTCAATAGTTGTCAACTTATTATAAACGTCAGTAGAGCTATATTGTGGTGGTTCGGGGCTAGGCTCAATTTCAAGACAATAAAGCAGTTTTGATTTGAGCCAATCTGTAGCCTTCGTTACTACTTTATTTCCTAAATTTTTTGCATATGCAGTTGCCTTACTTTTTGCAGTAGATAAAACCTTATCCTTTACCATAGTTAAAACTGCAGTTGTTGTAAGCGCAAACTTATCATCAGTTTCGGCATCATAATCATATGGCTCAAAAATTACTTCAGGCTCAACGTATTCATCCAAAGAATCTTCCTGCGATCCACAAGCCGTCAATAAAGGCACGAGCATACAGATGCAAAGGAGACGACTCAACAGCTTTGTTCTATATTTCATTGCTTTTTCCTCCAAAATTATTTTAGTTTATCAAATTCACTTAAAATATAGGTTTTCCCATCCTCACTCATGCTGATTTGTTGTATTTCAAATCCATTATCATCTATATAAAGGGAATTTACCCAAAAAGCATGAATCTTAATTTCATCTTCTTTTTTTAGTGATAATTTATACACATAAGTATAAATTCCCGTATCGGTTTCACTTCGAACTTGTGCATCATTCACATACAAATATGCCGCAGAAGAAAAATTATTTACATTAATGATAAGATTCATCGTGGTTTCAACATTCTTAGCCGCAGTAAAATACCAATAATTTCCCGCTTTATCCAAATTGTTAGTTTCTTCGTCATATGCCACAAAGTCCGTACTTGATTTAGAGAACCAATAACTTGTTTCAGAGGGATTTGTACTACTACATCCTACCATCGCCAATGTTGCCACACCAAAAAATAATGACAACATTCTTACTGAAATTCTTTTTTTCATAAATATCTCCTTCACTTATTTATAATTTCTAAATTATTTTACAATATATTCACCAACAAACATTGTTTTTATAGTCTAAATAATTTTCTAATAAACAAATATTTTATATCATACTTCATCAAAAAAACCAAGGGTATGTAAAGATTTATGCTAATTAAGTTAAGACCTATTATTAGAAGAAATCCATTTTGCATAGCAACAAACACCCTTAAAAATTAAAAAATAAGCACATGTTATAAAAGGAAATATATATTTTAAACTTATAGTCAGACATGTAATTTGAAAAATATTGATTATAAAATTCAAATACCAAAAAAGGATGCACATTCGAGCATCCTTTACTTCTTTTCTTCATTAACTACTGTAGATACTACAGGAGCTTCACTAATTGTTGAAGCTTCAACGACTTTATTTTGAGCATCAACCATTTTCTTAAGTCTTTGTTCTTTTCTTGCTTGTCTTTCTTTATCACGATCTTCGTTTTTACTTGCTAATGATAGCGAAATAGAAATAATAATTGCACCTACTAAAAGTAATACAATTCCCCAGAAAATAAATCCTAATGGTCTATTGCCAAAAAACTTCTTTAAACTTGAATCAGCTAAAAGAATTGGATTCTTTGATGGTGCTACATTTATGCTACGAGCAACAATATCAAGTACATCAAAAACTAAGCCAGCAATCAATAAAACTGCTCCTATAACAAACCAAACAATTTGCTTAGTTGAAAAAGATTTAAAAAATAATTTTAATCCTTTAGTTTGTTTTTTGTCTAAATTCTTACTAGCCACGACTATACCTTCCA
Source organism: uncultured Staphylococcaceae bacterium (assembly GCA_964608215.1). Classification (GTDB taxonomy): domain Bacteria; phylum Bacillota_I; class Bacilli_A; order RFN20; family CAG-826; genus Onthovivens. The sequence continues at coordinate 15,403 of CAZSMV010000005.1, read as the reverse complement.
CTTAATTATTTTGCTTCCTCGTTTTTAACTTCTTCTTTATTTGAAGATGGTTCTTCAGCTTTTACACCTTCTTGAGCTGGTTGACCAGCTGATTTTTTGTTATCTTCAATTAATTCTTTAAGCATTGGTTCATATGTTTCTTTCCAACCTTTTTCAGCATCTTCAACAAAAACACTTAATTCAATACCAATTTCATTATAAACATCTTGGAAATTTTTCCCTTTTGGAAGATCTCTCTTACCAGTCATCATTTCAATATATTTGAAAATTTCATCTAAAGCATTTGTATAAATATCATCAGTACAAGTTGCTTGATTTCTTACAAGATTAATTAAACCAACAAGTTTATTTAAATCTTGTTGTATAAAGTTGCTTTGAGGTGATGGTTGACCATTAGTCTCTCTCATAGCTTTATTGAATTCTTCAAATTGCTTTCTAATTTCATTAATTAATGTCATTAAAGCAACAGCACGATAGAATCTTTCATCAGCTTTTAATAAAGCAACTACTCTATCATCTTTGAAATTGTTCTTTTCAGCGTAATCTTCATGAATTTTAATAACATTATTTAAAGATTCATGAAGTGGAATAACTCCTTCGAAAATTCTAATATTTTGAGCATGATCAACTCTTATACCTTCTGGAACTTTTTTAATAACAGTTGAAGTATCACTATAAAAATTTTCACCAAATTGTTCACATTCTTTTAAAAGTTGTTGTCCTTTTTCACCATTATTATCAATAAAAACTTTTAAAGGTGAATTGACTTTAATTTCATTAACAACACCATTACGTTTATAATCGTAAAAAGAAACTTCATACTTATCTCTTGGCAATGTGTACTCTAAAGTGTCTCTAATAAGTGAATTGTAATAAACTAATGAGACAATAACTCTACTAATTGTTTGCATTTTAATAATTCTCCTACTTCTCTTTTATTTACATAGTATATAATACTATTTTTTTATAATATATCTACTTAAATCTTCGTATTTAGAAATGGTAAATTTTGCATATTTTCTAATGACTTCTGGCGCTTTTGCCATGCAGAAACTTGTTTCTTTAAATTCTTTAAACATTGAAATATCGTTACCACTATCGCCAACAACCAAGATTTCATCATCATTGATATTTCGTATCTTACAATAATCTCTAATTCTTGCTCCCTTACTACAATCTTTAGGAGTGATCTCAATAACTTCATTACACCATGAAGATTCAACATTTGGAAAAGCATTTCGAATCATTTTATTAAGTTCCATAGCTTGTCTTTTCTTTCTTCTAGTTATACCAACAAAAAACATTAATTTATAGATTTTTTGGTTTTCTAAAGCATCTTCAAATTCTTCATTAGATTTATGGTAAACCTCTTTATAATTCCCTAAAAACTGATTGTAAACATTATAAATTTTTTTAAAAAAATCACGACCTTTTCTAACTTTTATAAAAAAACCATTTTCAGTCATAATTAATACAGCTGGGATTTTATAGATTTTAGTTACATCATCAATAATTTCTTGAACTTCAGTTTTATCAATATTATTACTTTTTAAAATTTCATTATTTTCATATAAAACTGCGCCATTATAACCAATAAGAATGCATTCCCTTCCAATAGCTTTCTCGACTCTTTTGCCGTATTCAATCGATCTGCCACTCGCTAAAATAACCTTTCCACCATTATCGATGAAAGATTGAAGGAAAAATAAGTTTTCTTTTGCTATTAAATTCTTTTTATCTTTTGGATAAAACAATGTTCCATCCAAATCTGTTGCAATATATTTAATCATAAAAAAATGAGTAACCGTTTCCGGCTTACTCATTTTAATTAAGGTTTAACTAAATATCAACTTTATTTTCAGCTTGAATTAAACCATACCCTCCATCATCTCTTTTATACAAAACTGAGATTCTTTCATCTTCACTATCTAAATATAAGAAGAAATTATGCCCTAAAGCTTCCATTCTGGTAATTGCTTCTTCCATTTCCATAGGTTTTAATTCAAATGATTTTGTGCGGACAAGTTCGGCGTTTAGTTCTTCATTTTCTTCATCTTGAAGATTTTCATAAATAATGGATTTGCCTAAACTTTCATGCCCATACTTTTTGAGCATCTTTGTTTTCAATTTACGCATCTCACCAATAAGTTTATCAATTGCTAGATCAACAGCAGCATACAAATCATCATCTATAACTTCAGCTCTAAATGTCATTTCTTTTGTGAAGACTGTAACTTCGATTTTTTGTCCTGTTTTGTAAGTTCTACATACTGCACGACATAAAATTTCTTCATCATCATCAAAATATTTCTCCATTCTATGCAATTTCTTCATTATTGCATCAGAAATACCCTTCGTAATTACGATGTTTTTGCCGACAATTTGAAACTTCATATAAGATTATCCTCCTTATGTGCGACAAGACTTACGTCTTTGTAGTTATATTATAAATTATATAGTCGATTTTTAATAGCAATTTAATAAAAATAAAGTCGTTTTAGTAAATAAAATTTATAAATAAATAACACACGATTTATTCAGAAATAAACATATATGAACTTCTCGAAAATTCTTTAATTTCAATTTTTCATATGTGCTTTAGCATCGATTCCATCGTTATTTTATTTATTAATATATTTTCTTAAATATTATTTTTTCTTTGAAATAATTTTCTTTATTTCATCAACTTTATCAAGTCTTTCCCATGGTAAGTCAAGGTCAGGTCTACCAAAATGGCCATAAATTGATGCATCTTGATATCTAAATGTTGGATGATTTATTAAATCTAAATTTTTAATAATTAATCCAGGTCTAAAATCAAAAACCTTATTAATTACTTCTAAAATTGTTTCATCACTATAATGGCCGGTTTTAAATGTTGAAACGTTGATGCTTAATGGATCTGGTTTCCCGATTGCATATCCAACTTGAATTTCAAGTCTATCAGCAACACCTGCAGCAACTAAATTTTTTGCTACGTAACGTGCCATATATGCTGCGCTTCTATCGACTTTCGATGGATCTTTTCCACTAAAAGAACCACCACCATGTCTAGCGCTCCCACCATATGTATCAACAATTAATTTTCTTCCAGTAAGTCCAGTATCACCTTTTGGTCCACCAATAACAAATTTTCCAGTAGGATTAATTAAAATATTAAAGTCAGTATTTAAACCAAATGATTTTGCAACAGGAATCATAATTTTGTTTTTAATATAATCTTTAAAATCTTTTTCATTAAAATCAGGATCATGTTGGCATGACATCAAAATAGTATGAATTCTAGGTTTTGAATCAGTGTAATCAATGGTAACACTACTTTTCATATCTGGTCTACTATGCTTAAAATCACCACTTTTTCTTAAACTAGAAGCTGTTCTTACAAGCTTATGAGCAATGCTTAAAGGAAGAGGCATATATCCTTCAGATTCATTACTTGCATAGCCAAACATAATGCCCTGATCACCTGCACCTTGGTCTTCTAAGTTCCCTCTACTGACACCTTGTTGAATGTCTGGAGATTGTTCTTTAATTTTATTTATGATTTGAACATTCTTATAATCAAATCCTAATTCTTCTTTATCATAGCCAATTTCTTTAATAACTTTTCTTGCAATTTCTTCGTAGTTCACATGTGCTTTTGTTGTGATTTCGCCACCAATTAATAAGAATTGTTCGCTAACAAAACATTCACATGCAACAAAACTATTTTTGTCTTCTTTTAAAACTGCATCTAAAATTGCATCAGCTATTTGATCACAAATTTTATCTGGGTGTCCCTCACTAACTGATTCGCTCGTAAATAATACTCTTTCTTTTTTCATAAATACTCCTTCAATATTTAACTTAAAAGGCCTTCCACAAATATGCGGAAGGCCTTTAATTCCTTTCTTCTACTTATCGATCAAAGTTTGTGGTTCTTTGCTGTAGGAAGCACTTACTAATTTTGTTTTAGAGTTGCTACTGCAATGGTTATCCTACGATTTGCAGATTCTTGATAAGCATCTACTAATATACTATTTTGAGATTTTAATTTAAAGAATTTATTTTTCTTTTTGAATATATTTATAAACTTCGATGGTGTTTCTTTTACTTTCTTCTTTTAAAAATTCATAACATTTATTTCTTAAATCTAATGCTGCATCGTTAACATTTAATTCTTCATTTGGATAAAAAACATTAGATAAAGTGATTTCTATTTTTGGTTTTAATATTTTATTTAAAAACTTTCTTTTGTGATATGTGGTTGAAAAGAAGACAACTGGTTTATTAAGAATAACTGGGTATTTAAAGGATGTTTCTTTAAAATTCCTAACACCAGTAAAGTAAGGCCATTCATGAGCTTCTGGATAAATAACAATAAAATTTCCATCATCTACACGTTTTTTCATTGCATCCTTAAACCCTCTAACATTTTCATAAGTTGAAGGAAGAGGCAAACATCCAAGTTGCATGACAAGCAAGCCAACTAATTTACTAAATGTTGCAGCTGCAGCATTAGAAACAGCATAACTTCTTTTCCTTGGCGAAACAAATACATGGATTGAAAAAGCATCGATATTATGTGTGTGATTTCCATACATGAATACACCAATATTTTTCTTTTTTAAATCTTTTAAAACCTTTCTATTTTTAATTTTGATGCCATAAACAATTTTTGTGTAACAAAATAAAATAGGAAGGATAATTATAAAATATAAAATAAAAGCCCACATTCTATAAAAGATATTTTTATGAACATATTTAAAATTTTTTGGTAATGGTTTTTCGCTATGACCCATTGTTCCAAAATCATCATTATATTCATCATAATAATAAAGCGTTTTAGATTTCATTTTTCGTTTTAACCTCGCGCATTATTATATCAGCAATTTGCTTAGAACCATTCTTTGTTTTGTCTACACTTTTTCGAATGTTCTTTTTTATCTCTTCTAAGAATAAAGGATGCTCATAAAGATACTTAACTTTCTTTATAATTTTTTTAGAATTAAACACTTTGATCCCACAATGAAGTTCATCTACAAAAAGTTTAGTAGTCGCCTTTTCGATTGGATGAGCATAGTAATCTATACAAACAGGAGTCCCCATAAATAAAGAATCTAAAACAGCATTAGGGCCAGCTTTTGTAATAAATAAGTCGCTTGCGCCATAAAGTTCATAAGCGGTTGGTATAAATCTATATATATCTAAATTAATATTATCCTTTAAGTTCTTTTTCTTTTTAACAAAATAGTTATAGCACTTTTCATTTTTACCAGCTATCAAAATAATATTTATAGGAAAATCTACTTTTAGAAGTTTGTTGCAATATTTTTTTGCTTTGGCTGAAGCATAAGCACCATCAGCAATACAAATTGTAAATCTATCAGATATTCCATATTTTTTTCGATATTCTTCTTTTGTTCCATTTGCATTTTGTATTTCTTCTCTTGCTGTAAAATAAACTTTTCTAACACTTTCAGAATTGAACTTTCTATGTTTAATTGCTTCATCACAAGCAACTTCATTATTATTAATAAATAAATCACTTCTGTCATCCCACCACATATGAACATTGTTATCAGGATTATAAGTAATAACAATTAAATTAGGCATATATCTCTTTTTAAGTTCGACTGCACAATATGTAATAAAATAATGAGTAGAAATAATAACATCTGGATTATATTTTTTCATTTCTTCAATGGTTGATTCTGATGCTTTTTTGAAAATAGTTTTATGCACTAAACGCATAAAATGACGATTACCAACACCTTCTAAAAATACAAAAATTCCCATGCCAAAAAGCTTTGATTTATTTGTAAGTTTTGTGCAATCACATAAGAACTTTTCAAAATCTAGTCTTGTTTTTTCGTTTCCGTCTTTCATAACTTCAACATTAATTAGTTCAAGATCATTTTTATAATATGTTTCTAAACTTTCGGCTATAGCTTTCATTGACATAATGTGCCCCATGCCCGATTCAATGTAAGTTAATAAAACTCTTGGCTTACTCATATAAAATTCACTCTTGATTCATTATAACAAATGTATAAAAGAAAATGCCAAGCATTATGCTTGGCATTCATTATTTTTGAATTGCTTCTTCTATTGCTATTGCAAGTTGATCAGGACAGCTTGTTGGTTTATTTCTACATTTAATATTTTTAAGTCTATCATGAACTTCATGAATATCTTGACCTTTGCAAAGAGCAATAATTCCTTGTAAATTTCCAGGACATCCACCAACTACTTCAATATTAGAGATTTTATTAGTTTCATCATCCCATTTAATTGTAATAGTTGAAGAACATGTACCAACACATTTATGGGTATATGATTTTTCCATTATTTAATTAAATCTCCATAAACAACACCACTACACATACCTGCATTACTTTCATCAGTATCAATGTGCATTGCAAGAGCGAAACTTGGGCTTACTCTAATTACAACATCTCCAAAAGTAATATCTCTTCCTTTACCGGTATTAACATGAACACTTACGATATCACCATTTTTAACACCAAATTCTTCAGCATCACTTGGGGCCATATGAATATGTCTTTTTGCAACAATTAAACCTTCTTTTAATTCAAGTTCTTTACCATTTTCTGGATTAACAATCTTGACTGGAGCGCTACCTTTAACGTCCCCACTTTCTCTAACAACTGCATCACATCCTAAAGTACGTGCATCAGTTGCACTAACTTCAACTTGATTATAATTTCTAATTGGTCCAAGGATAGAAACACCTGCAATTTCTCTTTTTGGTCCAACAATATTTAATTTAGTTGTTGAAAGGAACATTCCAGGTTGTGATAATTCCTTTTTAACTTGTAATTCAAATCCTTCTCCACATAAATATTCTAATGCTTCCTTTGTTAAATGAATGTGTCTAGCACTAGTTTCTACTAAAATTTGTTTAGCCATAACAATCTCCTTTTTTACTTTATTATCTTACCACTTTTAAAACCACTATACCCTAAAAGATTATTAAATGTTGAATTTTGTGCTCATTTTTTATATCATATTATGCGCCGGGGGAATGGCGGAACTGGTAGACGCGTACGTTTGAGGGGCGTATTAGGCAACTAGTGTGAGTTCGAGTCTCATTTCCCCCACCAAATGAAACTAATACGAATGATAATTGCATAATAGGTATATATTATGTTCCAGGACACTTCGTTGTAAGGGCAAAGTTAGATATTGTCCATAATAAAAAGAAAAAATAGTAGCGAAAGCTACTTTTTTTATAATGGATATAAGAAATCTTAAATTATGTGAATGTTTAATCAAATAGATTTTACAAGTTAATATTTCGCCAGTTATTTCGCCAAAATATTGAATTATTTCGCCAAAAATAATATAATTAATATGAGGTGGTTATATGTTTGAAGATGAAATAAGAGAATTTAAGAAAACTACCGGAGAATTAACTGAAGGCATTGTTTCAATTGTTGGTATATTAAATAAACATCAACATGGAGAACTCTTTTTTGGAATGAAAAATAATGGTGAGCCATTTAAATTTGAAATAACAGATTCAACATTAAGAGATATTTCTAGAAAAATTTATGAAGCTATTAAACCACAAATTTTTCCGAAAATTGAAATTGTTTCAATTGAGGGAATTGATGTTATAAGGGTTGAATTTTCAGGTACGGATACTCCATACTCTGCTTTTGGTAGATATTACATTAGGGTTGCTGATGAGGATAGGGAACTTACACCAAGCGAACTTAGAAAAATTATGATTTCTAAAGAATATGAAGAAAACTGGTGTGATAAATTAACTTCATATACGATTAGTGATATTAATGAAGATTCATTATTAAAATTTTACGATAGTGCAGTGGAATGTGGTAGATTACCTGAACTAGGATATGATAAGCAAAACTTACTGGTAAAACATGATTTGCTCAGAAATGGTTATTTAACAAATGCGGGTGTGATGCTTTTTGGAAATTCTAAACCAATAACCTTAAAATTAGTAGTATTTGCTACTAGTGAAAGAATTACTATTTTAGACATGAAAACCATTAAAGGTAATATTTTTGAATTAATTGAAGAATCGATGAATTTTGTTATAAAAAATATTAGATGGAAAGTAATTATTAATGATGAAGCTTTACAAAGAAAAGAAATTCCCGAAATACCTATTATTGCTTTGAGAGAAGTTATTATTAACAGTTTTACTCATGCGAGATATGATGGAAATGTTCAACATGAGATAGATATTTATTCAAATAGAATTTCAATAATAAATCCAGGATCATTTGCAAATGATTACACTCCAAATGATTTTTTTAATAAAGATTTAAAATCATATTTAAGAAATAAATCAATCGCAGATGTTTTATATCTTTGTAAAGATGTTGAAACATGTGGACATGGTCTTAAAAAGGTTTATCGTTTGTGCAAAGAGGCTAACGTAAACATATCTTATATTAATAATGAAAATGATTTTACAATTGAATTTTCTAGAGAAGATAGAAATCAAAGTGGCGAAATAAGTGGCGAAATAAGTGGCGAAATATCCAAGGAAGAATTCGCTGTATTAACTGTTTTTAAGACAAATAAAAATGCAATTAAAGATGAAGTGATTAGGCAAACTGGACTTTCAAGTCGTACAATTGATCGAATTATAAAATCCTTAAAAGAAAAGGAATTGCTTAAAAGAATTGGTTCTAATAAAAATGGTTATTGGGAAGTGATAAAATAGAGTTCGTTTCCTCTTTATTTAGGTCCACCATTTTTAAAGTTAATTCCATAAAAAACTTGATGTTTAATTCATCAAGTTTTTTTATACTTAAAAACATCATCTATATCATTTTTAGGTTGAGATGACGCATTTCGTCATCTCAACAAAGCTGCTTTTTACATAGAAAATCATAAAGTTCTTATAATCTTTATAAAGTTAAAAATTTTGGCCAAGTTTGGTAATCAAAGTTGGCCATCTTTGGTAGTTGAAACTGGCCAAGTTTGGTAATCAAAGTTGGCCATCTTTGGTAGTTGTAATTGAAAAATATCGATAGAATGGTAAAATAAGCATATAAAAGGACAATACATATGGAATATTTTACTAGATTGGTAGAAGAAAAAATTAAAAGAAAATTAAATTCATCTGGAGCAATTCTGGTTGTAGGACCAAAATTCTGTGGTAAAACAACTACTTCAAAATTATTTACAAAAAGCATGATTCAATTAACCAATGCTCAGACTATCGAAATAGTTCGTGCCGACCCTAAATTTGCGTTGCTTGGCGACAAGCCTCATCTAATTGATGAATGGCAAATTGTTCCAGATATCTGGAATTATGTTCGTAATTCTGTTGATGAAGATCAACAATTTGGTGAATTCATTTTAACTGGAAGTGTAACACCAATAAAAACAAATGAAATATATCACTCTGGAGCAGGTAGAATTACTAAAGTCAAAATGAGAACACTCACTCTATATGAAAGCAAAGAATCAAAAGGGTTAGTTTCTTTAAAAGATTTGTTTCAAGGAGCTCAAGGGGAAATATTTGACCAAAATGAAAAATATTCGATAGAAAGAACTGCTTATTACATTTGTCGTGGCGGTTGGCCTTTATCAATTAAAAATAATGAAAAATATTCCCTAGAAACAACAAAGAACTATTATGATGGTCTATTTAATTTTGAAACTAATGAAAATAGTGCACTAAAAAATAAGAATCCTGAAATACTTCGAACTCTTTTAAAAAGTTATGCAAGAAATATTTCTTCTGAGTCTTCATACTCTAATATGTACGAAGATTTAACTAAGTCCAATGATATCCAAATAGAAAGAAAAACTTTTGATTCATACGTTTCCATAGCTAAAGGTTTATATCTTATTGAGGATATAGAGGCGTGGACGCCTAATCTTAGAAGCAAAACTGCTATTAGAACAAGTCCTACACGTCATTTTGTTGATACTTCTATTGCTTGTATTGCATTAGGCGTTACAAAAAATGATTTATTAAATGATTCAAGAACATTTGGATTATTTTTCGAAGATTTTGTTGTCAAAGAATTAAGAGTTTATGCAGAAACCCTTGATGGTGAAATAAAGCACTTTAGAAATAAAAATGGCTTAGAATGTGATGCAGTTATTCATTTAGATAATGGAAGTTATGCGCTTATTGAAGTCAAACTTGGTTCTATTGAAGGAATTGAAAATGGAGCAAAAACTCTAAATAAAATTGTTGATAGTTTAGATGAATCTATGAAAAAGCCTTCTTTTTGTATGATTATAACTGCAGCTGGAATGTGCTATAGACGAAAAGATGGAATATATGTTGTTCCAGTAAATATGCTCAAAAATTAATTATCTTCATATATAAGGATTTTGCATTAATAATAAAATCTTATGCAACCATTAGTTCCAATTATAAAGGCATAACTAAAATAACTTATAGAAGTTTCTTTTATATATAAAAATATAAGTTAATTAAATTAAAGTGTGCTTAAATTTTAATATATTTCGACTAAAATAATGTTGAAGATTAGAAAAGTCGAAAATTATATTTTT
>CAZSMV010000005.1:1917-4785 GCA_964608215.1 uncultured Staphylococcaceae bacterium | reverse complement strand
ATATATTTCGACTAAAATAATGTTGAAGATTAGAAAAGTCGAAAATTATATTTTTATGTGATTTATTAATACTTATACTCCTCGTGCAATCGAGCTTACCATTAAAAAGTCTTTTGATAATAATAAGATTGTTTCTATTTTAGGTGCAAGAAAAAGTGGAAAATCAACAGTTGTTGAACATCTTTATCCAAATATAAATTTCGTTTCACTTAAAATAGACTTTATGGCGACACAAGCAAAAGACAACCTAGACTCCTTTATTAAAGGATTAAAAATCCCTTCATTTATCGATGAAGTTCAAAAGGCTCCAAAAATTTTTGGTTCACTTCAAGAAGTAGTAGATAATAATAATTTTTATTCTCAATTTATTAGTCTCTATTTTTAAAAATCTTTACAACAAAAAATGCAGTTGAAAGTGCTAAAAATATAACAAAAAATGCAGTTGTATAATTGAAAATGATAACAAAAAATGCAATAATACAAGCGTATAGGAGTCATTATGTTAAAAAGAAAAGTCGATGAATACTTGCTAAATTGGAAAAAGAATCCATATAGAAACCCATTAATTATATATGGAGCACGTCAAATAGGCAAAACTACATCTATCCAAAATTTTAGTAAAACATATAAAAACTATGTAGAAATTAATTTCATCTCAAACCCAGAATATAAAGACGCATTCCAAACTTTCGATGTAAATAAAATAATTTCAAGACTTACATTTATAAATCCAAAATTTATTTTTGAGCCATATAATACCTTGATATTATTTGATGAAATTCAAGAATATATGGAAGCAACAACTGCTTTAAAATTTTTTAAATTAGATGGGAAATATGATGTAATTTGTACAGGATCAGAACTCGGAGTAAATATAACCCCAATTTCAAGTGTTGCAGTTGGCTTCAAAGATGAATATATTATGTATTCATTAGATTTTGAAGAATTCTTATGGGCTAATGGTTACTCAAATGAAATGATTGAATCGCTTTTATCAAACATGATTAATCATTTTCCATTAGATAATGCCATATATAACAAATTATTTGAGTTATACAACGATTATATTGTCCTAGGAGGATACCCAAATATTATTGCTACTTATCTTGAAAACGGAAGTAATTTTTCTGGAATATTAAGTATGCAAAAAAAATTATATAAAGATTACTTGGATGATATTTCTAAATATTTAAATGGCATAGACATCATAAAAGCCAAAAGAGTTTTTGCATCAATCACTAGTCAATTATCAAAAGAAAATCATAAATTTCAATTCACAAAGTTAGGTCATGGAGCAAGATTTAATGATTATTATGCAGTTGCTGATTGGTTGAAATCATCTGGAGTTGCTTTAATAGCAAATAATTGTAAACTCCAGCTCCCTTTAAAGGGAAATGAGGATCTCGATAATTTTAGAATGTATTATTCAGACACTAGTTTACTTATAGCTTCACTAGACGAAGAAACTCAAAAAGATTTTCGGACAAAAAATAACTTTTACATTTATAATGGCGCAATTTACGAATCTATTATTGCAAGCGAATTGAACAAACAGGGTTATGATCTTTATTTTTACCGAAGCAAAGATTCCACTATTGAATTAGATTTTTTAATTAGATTTAAAAATGAGATTGTTCCTCTAGAGGTAAAAACAAAAAATGGCAGAACAATCTCTTTAAATAAAACAATTGAAAATAGTAAATTAATAAATAAAGGAATTAAACTTGCAAACGCAAATATTGGAGTAAGTAAAAATATAATTACATTCCCATATTTTTTAGCATTTCTTTTAAAACGATATTTTGCAAAATTAGAAGATGCAATTATTTAATTTTAATCCATAACACAAAAAAATTATTCTTTAAATAACCCATCTAAGGTAATTAAATTAGTAAAGATGACACTATATTCATTATGTTTTAAACCAAAAGTAGTGATTAAAGTGCTTCTTATTAAATGCCTTTAGGTTGAAATTGTTTAAAATATCAAGATTCAATTTCTTGTCCCCAAAACTTCATAAGCGTTTTAATGCAGAACATTCTGAAAAATCATTTTTTTAACCGTTTATTTCAATAATATATCAATCTAAAACTTTTTTGTTCCAACACTAGAAATATGACCGAACTCCCTTAACTTTTTAATATTATTATTAATTGATGTTTCACTAGTACCAACCAATTCTTTTAATGTAGCGCCAGTACCTCGTGGATTTTTATATATTCCATCATAATTTTTAATAATTGAAATATCATTGAGGTTGTTCAAAACCACATTAATCCAATTAAAAGGGATGGAAACGCTTATAGAATTCTCCCTAAAATCAACAACATTTTTGGCATAGTAATTGATAATTTTAGGTATTCCTCTACCTGTTTTCACACTTGAATGCATTTGTAAAAATATATTTGAAAGTTCTTTATTAACCCGCACCGATTCTCCAACAAAAAACTTCAATTGTTTGAGCAGGGGTAACATGACCCACGAGAAGTATTTCAATTCTATTAGTTAGAAAAACGGATATCATTGGCTCGTGCCCTTCAATTAAGCAATTAACTATGAAATTTTATAATTTACATAATCATAAAACTTGAGATAACCTGCCACGAGCAATACTTTTATGCTGTTCGTGGCAAGTTATCCCTACTTTTCTATAGGATAAACTGCCACGAAACACTATTTTAATAAAATCTAGCATTGATAATTTGTTATTACCATCCATGATTCTTTTAGGTAAAATACACCTTAAAAAAAATAATTCCAACATGATTTTAAAATGAAGAAATTATATAAATAGTAAATTCAAAAACACCAAAATTAAATTAAATCACTTATTTCTTTTAGCTTCTCATCTGACACTTTGATTTCTTT
>CAZSMV010000005.1:0-1817 GCA_964608215.1 uncultured Staphylococcaceae bacterium | reverse complement strand
ATTTCTTTTGATGATTTAATATAAACTATTTCATAGATCATATCTCTTGATGGAATAACCATAAGTTCAACAAAAGAAAGCAATGCAACAAATGCACTTAAATCCATCTTCTTAAAATTAATAAGCAAAATACCAACAACAAATGTTGCGATATTAATTATATAAAGGGAAAGTGCAGAAAATATATCACTAAATGCTTGATATTTTGAAGATTTAAAAACAGCTTTTTCTCTCTTTCTATTAAATAAACTATGAATACTATTAAATTTAGGATTTGTGTATTTATTATTTAATGAATAACCCTCTAATAAATCTTTTAAAGTTCCCATATATTCTTCTGTAGCATCACTTTGCTCTTTTCTTTTATTAGCTAATTTTTTACCAATAACTAAAGGAACAAATAATGTTAATATTGAAGTCAAGATAATAACAATTGCAATAATATAATTAAGGAAAAGACAAATAATTGAATAAACAATAAATCTAATAATACTTAAAAAGAAACTAAACCAGCAATCAAAATAACATGAATACAAAATATCAACATCATTTATAAAAATATTGCTATAGTAATCCGTATCTTCTAAATAAAATTCGTTATATGGCATTTCATATATTTTTCCAAATAAATCATCTTTAAGTTCTTCTGTAATAACTTGACATAACTTAGAACCGAGCACTTTACATAAATATTTAAAAAAGTAAAATTAATGCAACATCTCCAACATATAATAAAGAGAAAATAATAATTAATTTAGCATCTAATTTTGGAATATATTCAATAAGACTTTTTGTTATAATAGGGATTCCACTTGTAACAATTGAATCTATTATTGTTATAAATAAAAGTATCGCAATCATCCATTTATGATTTAACATATATTTCTTCATATAAAACTCATCTCCTACCTTTAAAATAAATAATCATTTAAGTTTTATAGAATACTTATCATCTAAACAACTTAATTTCATATATGATACTCTCTTTGGTAACCAATTATAAGTTGATTCATAAATAAACTAAATAAAGTTGACCAGGTTTCATATTTGAAAACCTAGTCAACCTCGCCATATTTTTTGTCATTTAAAAAGAAGGCCGAAGCCTTCTTGATAGATTATTTCTTCTTTCTTTCCTTCTTTTCTTTAACTTTATTTTCAACATCAAGTTGTTTAATTTCTTCTTTATATTTTTTCATTTCAGAAGTATTTGCAAGAATGAAATGCCCTGGAAGAATTTCTTGTAAGGTTGGTTTTTCTTTACTATAATCATGAACTTCTTGAGGATTATAAGTAATTCTCTTACGAGTTTTTTCTGTTAAAGGATTTGGTTTAGGAATAGCACTTAAAAGTGATTTAGTATATGGGTGAAGCGGATGCTTAAATAATTCATCGCTTGTTGCAAGTTCAACAAGTTCACCAAAATACATAACAGCAATTCGGTCACAGAAATATTTAACGACTGATAAATCGTGAGCAATAAAGATTAATGATAATCCCATTTCTTCTTTAAGGTCATTAAGTAAGTTAATAATTTGTGCACGAATTGAAACATCTAATGCTGAAATTGGTTCATCACAAATAAGTAATTTTGGATTCATAACAAGAGCACGAGCAATACCAATTCTTTGACGCTGACCACCTGAGAATTCGTGAGGATAACGAGAACAATAGTCCTCGATTAAACCGACTCTTTCAAGAGCTTCAACAACTCTTTTATGATTTTCGGCTTTGTTATGAAATCCTTGAATTTCAAGACCTTCGCTAATAATTGATTCAACAGTCATACGTGGATCAAGTGAATCAATAGGATCTTGGAA
>CAZSMV010000004.1:51373-58637 GCA_964608215.1 uncultured Staphylococcaceae bacterium | reverse complement strand
TCAACATGCGCAGTGAAAGGAAACATATCAACAGGTTGTACATTTATAATCTCATATTTTTTATTTAGTATTCCTAGATCTCTTGCAAGCGTAGACGGATTGCAAGAGACATAAATAATCCGAGATGGAGCAAGCGTCATTAATGAATTTAAAAAGATGCTGTCACTTCCTTTACGTGGGGGATCCATAAAAACAACATCTATTTTTTGTTTTCTTGATGCTAAATTTAACATATACTTGCTTGCATCATCACAAACAAATTCGACATTGCTTATTTTATTGGCTTTTGCATTATTTTTTGCATCAATAATTGCATCTTTTACTATTTCAACGCCAATTACTTTTCTTGAAAATTTACTTGCAACTAACCCAATTGTCCCTATTCCACAATATGCATCTAATACAGTGTCGTTTTTACTAATATTTGCATTTTCAATCGCTAAATTATATAGTTTTTCACATTGAATTGGATTTATTTGATAAAAAGATTTTGGAGAAATTCTAAATGATAAATCGCATAATTTATCAATAATAAAACCACTACCAAATAACACTATTTCTTTTTCGCCTAAAATCACATCTGTTTTTCGCTTATTTACATTTAAAACAATTGTTGTAATTTCTGGACATATTTTAACTAAATCTTTAACAAAATTATTTCTTCCAGGAAATAATTCATTTGTCATAACTAAAACAACCATTACTTCATTTTTGTAATGTGAAGTTCTTATTAATACGTGTCTTAAATCACCACATAATCTATCTTCATTATATGGTTTTAAATTATATTTTGGCATTAAGTCTTTAATCGCTTTTAAAATATTTACACTTCTTTTATCTTCAATTGCACATGATTCAACAGAGATAATTTCATGTGTATTTTCTCTATAAAAACCATATATGATTCTACCTCTTTTATCGTATCCAAAAGGTACTTGAATTTTATTTCTATAGTTATATGGAATATCCATTCCAACACAATCATTAACTTTAGCTTTTAAATGTCCAATTCTTAATAAAGATTCTTCGACTTTATTTTTTTTATATTTTAATTGTTCTTCATAACTTAATTGTTGGAATTGGCACCCTCCACACGCAGTACAAACTTTACATTTTGGTTGTATTCTAAATGGAGAGATTTTATTTAATTTAATAATCTTTCCATAATAAACTTGCGCTCTTGTATACTGTAATTCAACTTCTGCTTCTTCACCTATAAAAAGACCATCAACAAAAATAATTTTATTATCTTTTTTTATAATGCCTTTCCCTTCGCTTGATAAATCTATGCAGGTTCCACATATAATTTCTTTTTTAAATTTATTTTTCATCCTTAATATTATGCTTTTTTTACATTTCTATTTCTATACAAAAAGATTGCGCAATTATTAAGCGCAATCTTTTTTGATTTATTAAAATGTTTTATTTATCAATAAACTATTTAGCAAAGAATCTTCTAATTAAATCTTTTGAATATTCACAAGTTTCTTCCATATCGCCAAATGCCATAACTTCACCAGCAAAATATGTATTATTCTTTCCTTGCAAAGCTTCAACTTTTTCATACCAACCATTAGCATAATCTTCACTATTAACATGTGGGAAGTAATACCAATCATCAACTCTTCTTTCACCAGAAACTTTTAATCCTGAAATTTCAAGATCTTTCAAAGTTGTTTCTTTTGCTTTTTTAAATGGAACATCTTTGCTTCCTAGATGATTTCTAAGAGTAAATGTGACAACAGGTTGTTCTTTAATATCGCTATTATCCCATCTATGATAGAAAACCATTAAGTGACCGACTGTTTCAGGAGTCATATTGTCAAAATAGTAATATGAAATTTCTGGAGTTGGTTCTACATCAATTGCCATAGTGAAATATTCCTTATGAACAATTTTTGAAAATAACTCTTTTTCTTCTTTGCTTGGATCACCATATTTTGCAAACAATTCAAGTGGTGTGCAAATGATTAATTTATCAAATTTTTCAACTTTACCATTAACTGTAACAAAGACTACATCATCTTTTCTTTCGACTTTTGTAACTTCACTATTAAGTAATGCTGGATGTTTTAAATGACTATTAACACCCCTCCAAATACTTTCTGTTCCATCATACCAAGTCCATAATTTACCAGTCTTTAAAAATTGTCTAACTGTAAAGTAATCCAAATATTTAACAACATAAGCAGCTGGAATTTCATCAAAATAGCCATATCCAAATGATGTGAACGGCCCTTTCCAAACAAGTTCAGCATCTTCACAATTATTTAATTTTAAGAAATCTTTGAAAGGCATTGCTAAATCCTTTAAATGTGGATTGGTTCCTTTAACATATCTTAAACCAACACCTTCTTCATTTGGTTGTTTTGGTTGTAAACCATCATATTCACCTTTTGAAACACCTCTATGTCCATTAAGATCGTAACCTTTATATTTTTTAGCTAATAACTTTCCGAGTTTTTTCATCTTTAAAACTTTCTTTAAAAGAGCAAGCTTAGATGATTTCATATCGCTACCATCAACATTTTTAAAAACTCTACCCATTTTTGGTCCGGTTTCATGAGTGGTTCCACCAAATTCTTCACATTCATGAACGGCATAATAGGTATCACATCCCATAACGGCGCCCATTTCAAAAGAACGTTCAACTTCTTTACCACTTGCATCAACAACTTTCATCATTGGTGATAAACATTTGCCGCCTACCCTATTATCTTTTTCGTAAACGACATAATTTTCGTAGCCATTTTTTTCTAAGTACATTGCTGCACTCATACCGGCAGGTCCGCCACCGATAATGCAAATTCTAACATCTTTTTTGTTTTGCTTTTTCATAAATTCTTCCTCTATAAAAATCATACACTTGCGTTATAACTTTTCAAGGCATTCAGTAAAAAAATACCTAATTTTTTGAATATTTTTTTAAAATTATTCAACCAATAACAAAGCCATTTATGGATAAACGAATAATTAAAAAATCGCAAATGAACTTTAAAATAAAATTCAAATTAAAAATGGTTGCTTGAGCAACCATTAATTATTATTTTCCTGTCATCAATGAGGCGACATATTTAACTTCTTCATCAACTTTTAATCTAGGGAATAAATTTTCTCCTTTAATTACTTTATTGCCATCTAAAGTATGTTCATTAGTAATATTTTTATATTCTCTTTGTTCATTGCTTAACCCAAGCTGATTAAATAATTCTTTTGATTTTGTAACTAATATAGGTTCAAGCAATTTTCCGCCAACAAATAAAGTATAAATAAGATGAGACATTACGCTTTCGAGATTGCTTTTCTTAGTTTCATCTTTTGCTAAATTCCAAGGTGCAGTTTCTTCAATATATTTATTAGCCTTATCTAAAAGTTCCATTACTTTAATGTATGCTTCAGTTATTTTCAAATCATCAATTAATTTTTCGTTTTGAATGATTGTTTCTTTAATTAAATCTTCAAGTTCTTTATCTTCTTTATTAATGTTACTTTCAAATTTAGGAACAATACCATCAAAATATTTAATAACCATTGCCACACTTCTGCTTAATAAATTGCCTAAATTATTAACCAAATCCATATTAATTCTGTCAATAAATTGTTCTGGAGTAAACGTTCCATTTTCACCAAAAATAATCTCTCTAACAAGATAATATCTAACTGCATCTACACTATATTTTTCAATCAATGGATATGGTGAAACCACATTGCCTTTAGATTTAGACATCTTTCCATCTTTCATCATAATTAACCCATGAACAAAAACTCTATCAGGCAATCTTAAATTCATAGACGCTAAAAATTCAGGCCAATATATAGTATGAAAACGAGTAATATCAGCACCAATTACATGAATAATTTCACTGTCTTCGCTTTCCCAATATTTTTTATAAAGTTCATCATGATCTGTTCCATAGCCTAATGCAGTTAAATAATTAAATAAAGCATCAACCCAAACATAGGAAACATGTTTTGAATCTTCTAAAAGAGGGACGCCCCATTTAAAAGACGTTCTAGTTACACATAAATCAGTTAAGCCAGGCTTTATAAAAGTATTAATCATTTCATTTTTTCTACTTATTGGAGTAACGGAATTTTCTTTATCAAACCAATTATTAACAACATTAAGATATTTTTGTGTTTTAAAAAAATAGCATTCTTCAGTTTCCTTTTGGACTGGACGACCGCAATCTGGGCAAATATGATTTTCACCAACTTGAGTATCAGTCCAAAAAGCCTCACATGGCGTACAATACCAGCCTTCATATTGACCTAAATAAACATCGTCGTTAGAAATCATATGGGAAAAAACTTTTTGAATAATCTTCCAATGTCTTTCTTCTGTTGTTCTAATAAAATCATCATTAGATATTTCCATAGTCTTCCAAAGTACTTTGAATTGATCACTTATTTTATCTACATATTCTTGAGGAGTTACTCCAGCTTCCGCTGCTTTCTTTTCAATTTTTACTCCGTGTTCATCTGTTCCGGTTAAAAAATAACATTCATATCCACGCATTCTTTTATTTCTTGCAAAAACATCACACATTGTAGTGCAATAAGCGTGCCCAATGTGGGCGTTTCCGCTTGGATAATAAATAGGCGTTGTAATATAAAATCTTTTCTTCATATTAAATTCTCCTCGAATGCTTAATTATTATAACAAAAAACAATCCTCACGGATTGTTTAATGCATATTTTCATCAACTATTTTTTTGCGTTTTTATCTTCTAAATGATATTTCTTGTTGAACTTATCGATTCTACCATCAGCTTGAGTGAATCTTTGTTTGCCAGTATAGAATGGATGGCAATTACTACAAGTATCAACACGAATTTCATCTAAAGTTGATTCTGTCTCAAATGTATTACCGCAAGAGATGCAAGTAACTTTACATTTGTGATACTTTGGGTGAATGTTTTGCTTCATTTGAATACTCCTTCCGCCTTGATTTACTTAACTTCAATCAAAGAAAGCATGTAAAAAGATTATATAGATTGACTCGCTTTTAATCAAGAATTAATTACTTTTTTCTCTATTTTGCGTGCTTATTAGGATATTTATTATATATCTTTATATAATAGTCTTTCCAAAGCTTAGTAATATTTTCTTTGCTATAATAATCGCTAATATTCTTGCTTATTTCTTGCCCTTTTTTAAAGAATTCTTTATCTGTTTTATATTGTTTTAATAAATTTGAAAATTCTTCGTTATTAGTTCCAGAAACATAATTATGAAGAAGGATATCATCATATAAGTCCAAATTTCTTAATAACATTGGTGTGTGTAAATTAACGCATTCAAGGATAGTCATAGGAAACAATTCTTGATAACTTGGTAAAAACATTACATCTGCGATATTATAAATTCCATTCATTTCTTCTCTATCAATAATTCCTAAAAATTTACAATTTTTTGGAGGATTATCAATTGCTTTTTTAATTTCTTCATAACCAGCAGTCATTGGTCCAAAGCTAAATCCGCCTGCCCAAACAAAAAACATATCTTTATTTTCTTTAGCAACTTCCACAAAATCTAAAACACCTTTTCTAGTTTGAGTTTGTCCGACACCTAAGACAATAAATTTATCTTTAGGGATATTATATTTTTCTTTTATATTATTAATTTCTTCCCTTTTCATCCTAAAGAAATTTTCTTTTGAAACATAATTAGGTATATATGTAACTTTTTTCTCGTCAATTCCAACTTTCTTCAATTCATTTATAAAGTATGGATTAACAACAACAAGTTCATCATTTTTATCATAAAATTTTAGAACGTATTTTTTATATATTTTAAAAATAGGTTTTGGCATATGAAGACTTCCATCATCATAAGCAGGTATAAAATGAACATAACAAATATTTATCCTGTTCTTTTTAATTTTAGGAAAGAACCTTGGATTAACAGTATGAAAATGACGAATATCATAAGAATTTTTGTGTTTGCCATTTATGCTTATCTCAAATTCAGGTATTTCCTTAACCAATGCAACTTGCTCTTTATAAGCACTTCCTACCCCTTGACCCTTTACGGATTCAGCTTTAGAGTACATATTAATTTTTATTTTTTTCATACGAATATTTTAAATTATATGTGAATCTAATTAAATAGTAAAAATGTAAAGTAAACTTTACAAAAGTAAGTAGTTTTTGCTATGAAAAAAGTATTTTTATAATAAAATATCGAAGGAGGTAAAGAATATGATAAGTAAAAAATTAGCAAAAGATATTCTTAACGCTTGTTTATTAACGGGTGGCGATTTTGCAGAAATATTCTACGAAGAACATTATCATTCAAATTTCTCACTTGAAGGAGATAAAGTAGAAACTGCTGGCGATTCATTAGAAACTGGTGTTGGAATTCGTATTCTTAAAGATTTAAGAAGTGTATATGGACACACTAATGATTTGTCCAAGAAAAACCTTTTAACTTTGGCAAGCAATTTATCTAAATCTTTTGAAGGAAAACAAATAAAGAAAGTTGAAACATTAAAAAATAAAAACTTCAAAAAAGTAAACAAACCAATTGAAAGTTATAAAGATTTAAATAAAAAAGAAGTTATTTCTACACTTAAAAAATGTGAAAAAATCATTTCTAACTATGATCCACGTATTGTGCGTATCATAACTGGTTTTTTAGCCGATTGGCAAGATGTCACTATTTTTAATAGTGATGGATTTATCTATAAGGACCATAGGGAACATGGTCGATTATTATTAAATTCAATAGCTAGTGAAAACGGGAAAATTGAAACAAGATTTGATGGTCCAGGAACTCAAAAAGGTTGGGAATTCTTTACAAAAGAATTAAATCTTGAAGAACTTTCAAAAAATCATGCTAAGAAATTAATATTAATGCTTGGTGCTAAAGAGTGTCCAAGCGGAACTTTCCCAGTAATCATAGGAAGTGGTTGGGGAGGTGTTATTTTCCACGAAGCATGCGGTCACCAATTAGAAGCTTCATCGGTTGCTAAAAAATTAAGTGTTTTCAGTGATTCATTCAATACACAAATCGCAAACCCAATTGTAAGTGCTTATGATGATGGCACAATTCCAAATGAATGGGGAAGTAATAATATTGATGATGAAGGTCAGCCATGCCAAAAAAATCTTTTAATTGATCATGGCATTTTAAAAGGATATTTAATTGATCCATTTAATGCACGTAGAATGAAAGGATTCAAACCTAATGGTTGTTCTAGAAGACAATCATATAAATATGAACCTACAAGTCGTATGAGTAATACATACATTGAAAAAGG